>NZ_JASSPE010000004.1:93996-276824 GCF_030234105.1 Paracoccus sp. SSJ
ACCTGTCGCTGACCAGTGCCAACGTGATCAGCACCGAGACGCTGAATTTCTACGGCTACGGCATCGAGGGCACTGGCGGCAACGACGTGTTCGACATCAGCGGCATGACCTATGTGTCGGGCTATAGCCGCATCTATATGCAGGACGGCAACGACCGCTTTACCGGCTATGCCGGCAACGACAACGTCGATGGCGGTGCTGGCAACGATACGCTGATCGGCGGTGCCGGCAATGACACGCTGAACGGCGGCAGCGGGATCGATACGGCGGCTTACGGCACCGCGACGGCGGGCGTGATGGTCAACCTGGCGCTGACGACCGCGCAGGCCGTCGGCGGGGGCCAGGGCGTCGACACGCTGATCGACATCGAGAATGTCAACGGCTCGGCCTATGCGGATGCCTTGCTCGGCAATGCCGCCGCCAACCTGCTGCAAGGGGCGGGCGGCAACGACACGCTGGACGGCGGCGCCGGGAACGATACGCTGTCGGGCGGCGCGGGCATGGATACGGCCGCCTATGGCCGCGCATCCTCGGGCGTGACGGTGAACCTTGGCCTGACCGGCGCGCAACTGATCGGCGGCGGGCAGGGCCGCGACGTGCTGCGCAGCATCGAGAATATCGACGGCTCGGGCTTTGCCGACCGGCTGACCGGCAATGCCGGGAGCAACGCCCTGCGCGGTGGTGCGGGCAACGACAGCCTGAGCGGGCTGGGCGGCAATGACCGCCTGTTCGGCGGCGCAGGCGCGGACCAGCTTTTGGGCGGAGCAGGCAATGACGTGCTGAATGGCGATGCCGGCAACGACCTGCTGAACGGCGGCGCCGGGAACGACACGCTGAACGGCGGTGCGGGCATCGATACCGCGGCTTATGGCGGCGCGTCCTCGGGCGTGACGGTGAACCTTGGCCTGACCGTTGCGCAACTGATCGGCGGCGGGCAGGGCCGCGACGTGCTGCGCAACATCGAGAACGTCAACGGTTCGGGCTTCGCCGACCGGCTGACCGGCAATGCCGGGAACAACGTCCTGAACGGCGCTGCCGGCAACGACACGCTGTCGGGCGGAGCCGGCAGGGACCAGTTGCTTGGCGGCGCGGGCGCAGACCAGCTTCTTGGCGGTGCCGGCAACGACACGCTGAACGGCGGCGCCGGGAATGACACGCTGAACGGCGGTGCGGGGATCGATACCGCGGCTTACGGCGGCGCGTCCTCGGGCGTGACGGTGAACCTTGGCCTGACCGTTGCGCAACTGATCGGCGGCGGGCAGGGCCGCGACGTGCTGCGCAACATCGAGAACGTCAACGGTTCGGGCTTCGCCGACCGGCTGACCGGCAATGCCGGGAACAACGTCCTGAACGGCGCTGCCGGAAACGACACGCTGTTGGGCGGAGCCGGCAGGGACCAGTTGTCTGGCGGTGCGGGCGCGGACCGGCTTCTTGGCGGCGCCGGCAACGACACGCTGAACGGTGGTGCGGGGAACGACACGCTGACGGGCGGCGTCGGGGCCGATGTCTTCGTGTTCGCCGTCGGCAATGGCGCGGACCGGATCACCGACTGGCAGGACGGTACGGATGTGATCCGCATCGTCTCGGGCAACTGGCAGGGCGAGCGTTACGACAGCTTCGACGACCTGAGCATCACCCAGTCGGCCGGCAATGCGGTGGTCAGCTTCGGCGGCACCACGATCACGCTGGCCGGGATCGGCAGCGGCCAGCTCGACGCCTCGGATTTCATCTTCGTCTGAGCAAGAAAAAACCCCGCGGGACGCACCCGCGGGGTTCTTCGTTCCGATGGGTGGCGGGATCAGGCCAGGGTGCCGTCGATGCCCTTGCAGGCGGTGACCAGGCCCTTCACCGCATCCACGGACTTGTCGAACATCGCCTGCTCGTCCTTGTCCAGCGTGATGTCGATGACGCGCTCGATGCCGCCGGCGCCGATCACGGTCGGCACGCCGACATAAAGCCCGTCCAGCCCATAGGCGCCCTTCACATAGGCGGCGCAGGGCAGCACGCGCTTCTGGTCCTTGAGATAGGCTTCCGCCATCTCGATGGCCGAGGTGGCGGGCGCATAGAAGGCCGAGCCGGTCTTGAGCAGGCCGACGATCTCGGCGCCGCCGTCGCGGGTGCGCTGCACGATGGCGTCCAGTTTTTCCTGCGTGGTCCAGCCCATCTTGACGAGATCGGGCAGCGGGATGCCGCCCACGGTCGAATAGCGGGTCAGCGGCACCATGGTGTCGCCATGGCCGCCCAGCACGAAGGCGGTCACGTCGCGCATCGAGACGCCGAATTCCAGCGACAGGAAGTGCCGGAAGCGGGCCGAATCGAGTACGCCGGCCATGCCGACGACTTTTTCATGCGGCAGGCCGCTGAATTCGCGCAGCGCCCAGACCATGGCGTCCAGCGGGTTGGTGATGCAGATCACGAAGGCGTTCGGGGCATGCTGCTTGATGCCCTCGCCCACGGATTTCATGACCTTGAGGTTGATGCCCAGCAGGTCGTCGCGGCTCATGCCGGGCTTGCGCGGCACACCGGCGGTCACGATGCAGACATCGGCACCGGCGATGTCGGCATAGTCGTTGGCGCCTTTCATGACGGCGTCGAAACCCTCGGACGGGCCCGATTGCGCGATGTCGAGCGCCTTGCCCTGGGGCGTGCCCTCGGCGATGTCGAACAGGACGACGTCGCCCAGCTCCTTCATCGCGGCCAGATGCGCCAGCGTGCCGCCGATCTGTCCCGCACCGATGAGTGCGATCTTGGGTCGGGCCATGTTAACCTCCGATTTCCATGATGGTTCGCGCGGTGGCGTAGTCCCTCGGGATGAGAATCGCAAGCCTTGGCTGCGTGCCGGGCGCAAAATCGGCCGTTGTCAACCGCTAACAGGGCAAACCCGTCCCGCATTGCCGCCGGCCCGGCGCTGGATTAGTCCGGGGTCTGGGACGAAGGAGCGCACCGATGGAGATGCTGGGCTGGGTGCTGGCGGTAATCGCCGCCTTTTCGATCGGGCTGGCCAAGGGAGGGCTGTCCATGGTCGGCACCATCTCGGTCCCGCTGCTGGCGCTGGTCATGTCGCCGGTGCAGGCGGCGGGCATCCTGCTGCCGGTCTATATCATCTCGGACATCGGCGGGCTCATCGCCTTTCGCCGCGATTTCGATCGCCGGGTGCTGCGGACCCTGGTGCCGGGGGCGATCACCGGCATCGGGCTGGGCTGGGCCACGGCGCATCACGTCGACGACGCGCAGGTCGGGCTGATCGTGGGCGTGATCGGCCTGGCCTTCGCACTGAACGCCCTGCTGCGCAGCCGGGTCAGCGCCAGCGCCAAGCCGCCGCGCTGGGGGGCGGGCAGCTTCTGGGGCACGGTCTCGGGCTATACCAGCTTCGTGTCGCATTCCGGGGCGGCGCCCTATCAGGTCTATGCCCAGCCCCTGCGCATGACGCCGATGACCTATGCCGGCACGACGACCATCTTCTTTGCCATCTGCAATGCGGTGAAGTTGATTCCCTATGCCATGCTGGGCCAGCTTTCGGCGGATAACCTGTCGGTGGCTGCGGTGCTGATGGTGCCAGGCGTGCTGGGCGTGCTGGCCGGGTTGTGGCTGGTCAGGCGCATGTCGCCGCGAATCTTCTATGGTTTCATCACCTGGGCGCTGATGCTGGTTTCGGCCAAGCTGATCTGGGACGGGATCTGACGCCGCAGTGCGGCAAATCGGTGCTTGCGATTCGCTTCCTTTCCGGGCAGGTTCGCGCAAGATTATTACGCGAGGCCCCGATGACCCGTCCCTATCGTTCCGTCCTCTACATTCCGGCCGCCAATGCGCGGGCCATGGAAAAGGCCCAGACGCTGGCCGCCGATGCGATCATCTTCGACCTCGAGGACGCCGTGGCGCCTGCCGAGAAGGTGGGCGCACGGGAATTGCTGGCCCGGGCCTTGCAGGCGGATTACGGCGGTCGGGCGCGGATCGTGCGCATCAACGGCATGGACACCGAATGGGGCGAGGGCGATGCCCGCGCCTTTGCCGTCGGCGCCGATGCGGTGCTGGTGCCCAAGGTCAGCCGCGGCGCCGATCTTGACCGAGTGGCGGCGCTGGTGCCCGACACGCCGCTCTGGGCGATGATGGAGACGGCCGAGGGCATGCTGAACGCCGCCGAGATCGCCGCCCATCCGCGCTTGCAGGGCATGGTGATGGGCACCAACGATCTGGCCAAGGAACTGAACTCGCGGTTTCGCGCCGACCGGCTGCCGATGATGGCGGGTCTGGGCCTGTGCCTGCTGGCCGCGCGGGCGCATGGCCGCGTCATCGTGGACGGCGTCTTCAACGCCTTCAAGGACGAAGAGGGCCTGCGCGCCGAATGCGAACAGGGCCGCGACATGGGCTTCGACGGCAAGACCCTGATCCATCCGGCGCAACTGGCCGTCGCCAACGAGGTCTTTGCGCCCTCCGAGGCCGAGGTTGATCTCGCCCGCCGCCAGATCGAGGCCTTCGACGAGGCGCAGGCCCAGGGCAAGGGCGTTGCCGTGGTGGATGGCAGGATCGTCGAGAACCTGCATGTCGAGACCGCCCGCGCCACGCTGGCCAAGGCGGCAGCGATTGCCGAACTCGCGGGGTGATGGCAAAGTAAGCGCCATTAACATCCAGCGGAAAGGAATAGCCAGATGTTCATCCTGATCCTTGGCCTCGCACTCTGGTGGGGCGCGCATCTGTTCAAGCGCCTTGCGCCGCAGCGCCGCGCGGTCATGGGCGACCGCGGCAAGGGTGTCGTGGCCGGCCTGCTGGCCTTGTCGGTCGTGCTGATGGTGGTCGGCTACAGGCAGGCGGACGGCCCCTATTGGTGGGGCGCCTCGGCGCCGCTCAAGGGCATCAACAACCTGCTGGTTCTGGTGGCCTTTTACTTCTTCGCGGCCGACGGGATGAAGACCCGGATCACCCGGCATCTCCGCCATCCGCAGCTGACCGGCTTTGCCCTGTGGGCCTTTGCGCATCTGGTGCCGAACGGCGACCTGCCCAGTTTCGTGCTGTTCGGCGGGCTGCTCGTCTGGGCGCTGGTCGAGATGGCCGTCATCAACCGCGCGCAGCCGGACTGGACGCCGCCCGCCGGCCCCTTCCCGGCGCGCAAGGAGATCATGGCGGTGGCCGGCGCCGTCGTCGTCCTGCTGGTGGTCGGGCTGATCCACGCCTGGCTCGGCTATAACCCGTTCGGAGGCTGAGATGCCGAAAATCTATCGCCTGCTGACCGAGGACGACACCTCGGCCTTCTGCCACAAGGTCAGCGAGGCGCTGTCCAAGGGCTGGGAACTGCACGGCGGCCCCGCCTACGCCTTTGACGCGGCGCGCGGCGTGATGCGCTGCGCCCAGGCCGTCACCAAGCAGATCGATGCCGATTACCACCCCGAGATGAAGCTGGGCCAGCAATAGGGAACCATCATGAGCAAGACCAATCCGGGCCGTTTCTTCGAGGATTACCGCATCGGCCAGGTGATCCGCCACGCCGTGCCGCGCACCGTGGCCGAGGGCGAGCGCGCGCTTTACCACGCGCTCTATCCGGCCCGGCATGCGCTTTATTCCTCGGACGAGTTCGCGGCGGCCTCGGGGCTGGAAGGCAGCCCGATGGACGATCTGATCGCCTTTCACATCGTCTTCGGCAAGACGGTGCCTGATATCAGCCTGAACGCGGTGGCGAACCTGGGCTATGCCGAGGGGCGCTGGCTGAAGCCGGTCTGGCCGGGCGACACGCTGCGCGCGGAATCCGAGGTGATCGGGCTCAAGGAGAACTCGAACGGCAAGTCCGGCGTGGTCTGGGTCCGCACCCGCGGGCTGAACCAGCTGGACGAGGTGGTGCTGGAATATGTGCGCTGGGTCATGGTGCGCAAGGGCGATGCCGCGGCGCCCGCGCCCGAGCCGGTGGCGCCGGAACTGGCGAAATCGGTCGCGCCCGCCGATCTGGTGCTGCCCGAGGGGCTGGATTTCCTGCAATACGACTTCGACCTGGCCGGCGAGCCGCATCGCTGGGGCGACTACCAGATCGGCGAGGTCATCGACCATGTCGACGGCGTCACCATCGAGGAGGCCGAGCACATGCTGGCCACCCGGCTGTGGCAGAACACCGCCAAGGTGCATTTCGACGCCACCTTCCGCGAGGACGGCAAGCGGCTGATCTATGGCGGCCACGTCATCAGCATGGCCCGCGCGCTCAGCTTCAACGGGCTGGCCAATGCGCAGATGATCGTGGCGCTGAACGGCGGCGCCCATGCGAATCCCTGCTTTGCCGGCGACACGATCCGCGCCTGGTCCGAGGTTCTGGACAAGGCCGACACCCATGCGCCGGGCGTCGGCGCGATCCGGTTGCGGCTGGTGGCGCACAAGGGCCGGGCCGGTGATCACGCCCTGCGCGGCGAGGACGGAAAATACGCCCCGCAGGTGCTGCTGGACCTGGATTACTGGGCCCTGATGCCGAAGTGACCGCGCGGAGGCCCGGCGCCGCCAGCCCCTTGGTCGCGGCGGCGCGGGTGGCGAACATGACAAAATCCCTCGGTTATCCCGGGAAATCGGGTGAGTCCGTCCTGATACCGCAATCATTCGGAGGGGTTTTCGGGCGCATGTGATCACAGCTGCCGTTTGCGTGATCACAAAAATGGAAAATCTGCCGATATCCGCCTTACGTCTGGCATCCGCCCGTGACAGATGCGACAAGACGACTAAAAGCAAACCCAATTTCGGCCAGCCCTCGCCGCCAGCCGTCGCGTGCGGGGCCTGAACGCAGGAGAGCGCATCATGGCTGACGTCAACCGGGGCAACCGGCCACTGTCACCGCATTTGCAGGTCTATCGCCTGCCACTTGCCGCAATCACTTCGATCATGACCCGCATCACCGGCCACGCCCTGGTCGCCGGGATCGTGCTGATCACTTGGTGGCTGGTCGCCGCCGTGACCTCGCCCGGCGCCTTCGCCTGCGCCGACTGGGTGGTGCGGTCCTGGCTGGGCTTCATCATCCTGACCGGCTCGATGTGGGCGCTGTGGTATCACCTGCTCGCCGGGCTGCGCCACCTGTTCTACGACGCCGGCTACGGGCTGGAGATCGAGCAGGCGCACAAGTCGAGCCAGGCGCTGATCGCGGGTTCGGTCGTGCTGGCCGTGCTGACGCTGATCGTCTTTTTCGTGTTCTGAGGAAAGGGCAGGGATCATGCGTTACATCACCCCCCGCAAAGCCGCCGAAGGCTTGGGCTCGGCCCACGAAGGCACCCAGCATCACTGGGCCATGACCGTCTCGGCCGTGGCGCTGACCGTGCTGACGCCGCTGTTCATGATCGTCGTGGCCCGCGCCATCGGCCTGTCGCAGGAACAGTTGCTGGCCTATTTCGGCCGCCCCTTCCCGGCGCTCATCACCGCTCTGTTCGTGATCGTGGGCATGGTCCACTTCATCAAGGGCACGCGGATCATGATCGACGACTATTTCCAGGGTGGCACGCGCAAGGCGGCCATCATCTTTTCCGTCATCTTCGGCTGGGCGGTCATCGCCGCAGCCGTCTATGCGCTGGCCCGGATGGGCCTTGGCGCGATCGTCGTCCTCTGAGGTTCCGCCATGGCTGCTTACAAATACGAAACGCACGAATATGACGTCGTGGTCGTCGGTGCCGGTGGCGCGGGCCTGCGCGCGACGCTGGGCATGGCCGAACAGGGGTTGCGCACCGCCTGCGTGACCAAGGTTTTCCCGACCCGTTCGCACACGGTCGCGGCGCAGGGCGGCATCGCCGCCTCGCTGTCGAACATGGGCCCGGACAACTGGCAGTGGCACATGTATGACACCGTCAAGGGCTCGGACTGGCTGGGCGACACCGACGCCATGGAATACCTGGCGCGCGAGGCCCCCAAGGCGGTCTACGAGCTGGAGCATTACGGCGTGCCCTTCTCGCGCACCGAGGAAGGCAAGATCTATCAGCGCCCCTTCGGCGGCCACACCACCGAGTTCGGCGAAGGCCCGCCGGTGCAGCGCACCTGCGCCGCCGCCGACCGCACCGGCCACGCGATCCTGCACACGCTCTATGGCCAGTCGCTGAAGGAAAAGGCCGAGTTCTTCATCGAATATTTCGCGCTGGACCTGATCATCACCGATGGCGCCTGCACCGGCGTGGTGTGCTGGAAGCTGGACGACGGCACAATCCACGTCTTCAACGCCAAGATGGTGGTGCTGGCGACCGGCGGCTATGGCCGCGCCTATTTCTCGGCGACCTCGGCCCATACCTGCACCGGCGACGGCGGCGGCATGGTGGCACGCGCCGGCTTGCCCCTGCAGGACATGGAGTTCGTGCAGTTCCACCCGACCGGCATCTACGGTTCGGGCTGCCTCATCACCGAGGGCGCGCGCGGCGAAGGCGGTTACCTGACCAACAGCGAAGGCGAGCGCTTCATGGAGCGTTACGCGCCGACCTACAAGGATCTCGCCAGCCGCGACGTGGTCAGCCGCTGCATCACCATCGAGATCCGCGAGGGCCGCGGCGTCGGCCCGCACAAGGATCACATGCACCTGAACCTGATGCACCTGCCGCCGGAAAGCCTGGCCGAGCGGCTGCCGGGCATCTCGGAATCGGCCAAGATCTTTGCCGGCGTGGACGTGACGCGCGAGCCGATCCCGATCCTGCCGACCGTGCATTACAACATGGGCGGCATCCCCACCAACTATTGGGGCGAGGTGCTGAATCCGACGCAGGACAATCCCGACCAGGTTTTCCCCGGCCTGATGGCGGTGGGCGAGGCCGGCTGCGCCTCGGTCCATGGCGCGAACCGGCTGGGCTCGAACTCGCTGATCGACCTCGTGGTCTTTGGCCGTGCCGCCGCGATCCGCGCCGGCCAGGTGATCGACCGCGAGGCGCAGATCCCCACGACCAACAAGGAGCAGGTGGACAAGGCGCTGGACCGTTTCGACCGCATCCGCAATGCCGACGGCTCGGTGTCGACTGCCGATCTGCGGCTTGAGATGCAGCGCACCATGCAGGCCGACGCCGCCGTGTTCCGCACCGACAAGACGCTGGCCGAAGGCGTCGACAAGATGCGGGTGATCGCGGGCAAGCTCAGCGACCTCAAGGTCACGGATCGCAGCCTGATCTGGAACAGCGACCTGATGGAGACGCTGGAACTGACCAACCTGATGCCCAACGCCCTGGCGACCATCGTCGCGGCCGAGGCGCGCAAGGAAAGCCGCGGCGCCCACGCCCATGAAGACTACCCCGAGCGGGATGATGCCAACTGGCGCAAGCACTCGCTTGCCTGGATCGAAGGCAACGATGTTAAACTGGCCTATCGGCCCGTGCATCTCGAACCTCTGACCAGGCAAGACGAAGGCGGGATCGACCTGAAAAAGATCGCACCCAAAGCGAGGGTTTACTGATGCGTCTTCCCCTGATCCTGACCGCCGCCGCGCTGGCCCTTTCGGGCTGCGTGGTCCAGAACCCCGGCATGGCGCCGGTCGCGCCTCTGCCGGTGCCGCAGGTGACGCCGCCGGATGCGGCGATCCGCTCCTCGGCGCGCGTCGTCGTCAACCGCGAGATGGCGCGGCGCCTGCCCGGCGCCAATGTCGCGCCCTATACCGATTGCGTGTTGCAGAACGCCACCTCGGCGGAACTGGCCAGCATCGCCGCTGCCGGTGCGGCAGGGGCTGGGAATGCGGTGGCCGCCATCGTTGGCCGCCCGGCGACCACGCAATGCATCGCCGGTGCCGCGGCGGCGGCCAAGCAGGCCGCCTGATGGCCGGGCGCGGCGCGCTTGGCCTCGGCTTTGCCCCGGCGCTGCTGGGGCTGGCGGCCTGCGCGCCCGCGCCCGTGCGGATTTCGGTCGCAGAGGCCGAACGCCTCTGCATGGTCCAGGCGTTGGACGCCCGGGCACCGCGCACCGAGGTCGGCTTGGGCATCGGCTCGCACGGCTATCGGGGCGGCTTCGTGCGGGTCGACCTGTCCTCGGACCAGATCCTGGGCCGCGATCCGTCCCAGGTCTTCAACGAATGCGTCCGCCGCCGCTCGGGGCAACAGCCTACGCGGCCTCTTTACCAACAACCGGGCTGGAGGGTGAATTGACGCCCTCCGCCCCAGCCACCGCATGACGGCCTAGTCGCAAGATGACGGTCTGACCACCAGGAGTTACCCAATGGTCCAACTTACCCTTCCCAAGAACAGCCGCATGCGGGTCGGCAAGACCTGGCCGAAACCCGAAGGCGCCACGAATGTCCGCCGCTTCAACATCTATCGCTGGGACCCCGATACCGGCGAGAACCCGCGCATCGACACCTATTTCGTCGACATGGACAAATGCGGTCCCATGGTGCTGGACGCGCTGATCAAGATCAAGAACGAGATCGACCCAACGCTGACCTTCCGCCGTTCCTGCCGAGAGGGCATCTGCGGCTCCTGCGCCATGAATATCGACGGCGGCAACCATCTTGCCTGCATCTATGGCATGGATGAGATCAAGGGCGATGTGAACATCTACCCGCTGCCGCATATGCCGGTGGTCAAGGACCTGGTGCCGGACCTGACGCATTTCTATGCCCAGCACGCCTCGGTCCAGCCCTATCTGATCACCGAGACGCCGACCCCCGACAAGGAATGGCGCCAGTCGATCGAAGACCGCAAGAAGCTGGACGGCCTCTACGAATGTGTGATGTGCGCCAGCTGCTCGACCGCCTGTCCCAGCTATTGGTGGAACGGTGATCGCTATCTGGGCCCGGCGGCCTTGTTGCACGCCTATCGCTGGATCATCGACTCGCGCGACGAAGCCACGGGCGAGCGTCTGGACTCGCTTGAGGATCCGTTCAAGCTGTATCGCTGCCACACGATCATGAACTGCACCAACACCTGCCCCAAGGGGCTGAACCCGGCCAAGGCGATCGCCTCGATCAAGCACATGATGGTGGACCGGATCGTCTGATTTGCATGTCGGTCATGGCCGGTATGCCATGATATGCCGTTTGACGCCGCGTCGCAGAGCTGGATTTTTCTGCGGTGCGGCGTTATCTTTTCTGACGGGGAGAGCACACTTCGACCCGGAGATTTTCGGATGAAAACCCTTGCCGAAACGCAAAAACAGACCGCCAAGCTGGCCGTGCTGAAGCCGGCCAAGGCAGAGAGCCACGCGGCGCTGGCCGTGCTGGAGCAGATGTACGGTTATTTCAGCTTCGATCCGATGCCCTTGGAAGCCGACATCCGTCACGCCGCCTGAACGCGGTCTTCTCGCTCGTCATCACGGGCCTTCCTGCGCGGCTTCGCGGCCGCGCTTTTGTCATTCCCGCAAGGCGTTTGCTTCGCGCTTTCCTGAGTATTTGGGGAACAGAGAAGCCAGGCTCGCCTTTCCGGCTTCTCTGTTCTCCAAATACTCATGCGACAGGGCTGGCGGGCGCGATGCGAACGGCTTGCGATGCCACCGCCGCGCGCATAGCATCGCCCCATGACCCGCATCATTCCCGAAGACGCCGTCGAACGCCGGGCTGTCCGCCCGGTCATTTGCTATCCGAACGAGACGCTGCCCGACCCGGACCTGCCGGGTTTGCAGGCGTTGCGGCTGACCGCCCGCAAGTCCGGCGAATGCCTGGTCCCGCCGCGCGAGGCGCGCTGCTTTCACGTTCCGGCTGGGCATTTCTTTCGCATCACCAGCGTCGAGGGACCGCAGGTCGGCGACCTGAACCTGTGGTCCGCCGCCGATCCGCGCGAGCGGTTCTATTCCGGCAAGACCCGGGCATTGCACGGCACGCATCTGACGCGCGGCGACCGCATGTGGTCGAGCTTTCCCAACCTGCGCCCGATGGCCACGGTGACCGAGGACACGCTGGAATGGTATGGCATCGACGAATACGGCGGCTCGGTCCATGACGTCATCGGGACGCGCTGCGATCCCTATACGCATCGCCTGCTGAGCGGGCAGGACTATCACCATTGCTGCCATTCCAACCTGGCCAATGCGCTGATGGCGGAACTGAGCCTTGCCCGAGACGAGGCCGAGCCCTTGGTGCATGACGTGCTGAACGTCTTCATGTGCACCGGCTTCACTCGCGATTCCGGGCAGTATTTCATGAAGGCGAGTCCGGTGCGCCCGGGCGACTACATCGAATTCTTCGCCGAGATCGACCTGATCGGCGGGCTCTCGGCCTGTCCGGGCGGCGATTGCGGCAGCGCGCATTCCAGCGACGCCGCCGCCTGCCACCCGCTGCTGGTCGAGATATTCGCGCCGGCCCGGTCCGCGGCGCGCACGCAGCCCGGGCCAAGCGCCTATCGCTGGCCCTAGAGCGGGATCGGCTGCATCACCTCGGGCTCGATCACCTGCACGCCCGGCAGGCCGGCCTTCAGCACCTCGGCATCCTGCGCGAGCAGCGGGAAGGTCTTGTAATGGCAGGGGATCACGGTCTTGAAGTCGAAATATTTCCGTGCCGCCCAGGCCGCCCGATCCATGTCCATGGTGAAATGCCCGCCCGCGCAGAGGATGCCGATGTCGGGCTGGTGATATTCGCCCATCCATTGCATGTCGGCCATGATGTCGGTGTCGCCCGAGACATAGATCACATGGCCCTCGCCGGCGATCATGTAGCCCGACTCGTGGCCGGCATAGACCGGCCCCTCGTTGCCGTCGAAGGACGAGGAATGGCTGGCGTTCACCATCGTCACCTTGGCGCCGCCCAGGTCGACCGTGCCGCCCTTGTTGAAGCCCAGGCCCTCGATGCCCTGATGCGTCTGCCAGGTGTTGATCAGGTCGTAGATGCCGACGACCGGGATCTTCAGTTCACGCGCGATCGAGAGGGTGTCGCCGGTATGGTCGCCATGGCCATGGGTCAGCAGGATATGGGTGGCGCCCTGGATAGCCTCGTCGCGCCTGTCCTCGGGGAACATGGGGTTGCCGGACAGCCAGGGGTCGATCAGGATCACCGCCTGTTCGATCTCCAGCCGAAAGCCGGAATGGCCAAGCCAGGTCAGTTTCATCGGAAGGCTCCTTGTTCTTGTGCTGCCGCATCCTGCCAAGCCGGGGGGCGGGCGTAAAGTTCCGCCTGCGCGGGTGCTTGCCCCGCCCCGGCCGCCCCGGTAAAACCCGGCGCAAGCGAAAGGAGCCTCTCATGGCGATCACCGAGGACGAAGCCCGCAAGGTCGCGCATCTGGCGCGGATTGCGGTCAAGGACGCCGACCTGCCCGCGCTGGCGCAGGAGCTGAACGGCATCCTGCATTTCATGGAACAGCTGAACGAGGTCGATGTCGAAGGCGTCCAGCCGATGACCGGCGTCGAGCCGATGCGCCTCAAGCGCCGCCAGGATATCGTCACCGACGGCGAGATGCAGGACCTGATCCTGAAGAACGCGCCCGATGCGCGCGAGGGCTTCTTTGCCGTGCCGAAGGTGGTGGAATGAGCGACCTGAACAAACTGACCATCGCCGCAGCCCGCGACGGGCTGCGCAAGGGCGATTTCACCAGCGCTGAACTGACCGAGACCTGCCTGGTCGCCATCGAGGCTGCCGGTGCGCTGAACGCCTATTGCCACAAGACCCCGGAAAAGGCGCGCGAGATGGCGGCCGCGGCCGACAAGCGCATCGCCGCGGGTGACGCGCCCGCCATGTGCGGCATCCCGCTGGGCATCAAGGATCTGTTCTGCACCCGCGACGTGCCGTCGCAGGCGGCCAGCCGCATTCTCGACGGTTTCCTGCCGCAATATGAATCGACCGTGACCCAGAACCTGTGGGATGCGGGCGCGGTGATGCTGGGCAAGCTCAGCATGGACGAATTCGCCATGGGTTCGTCGAACGAAAGCGCCTGCTATGGCCCGGTGGTCAATCCGTGGAAGGTGGACGACCGGCAGTTGACGCCTGGCGGATCCTCGGGCGGCTCGGCGGCGGCGGTGGCGGCCGACCTGTGCCTGGCCGCGACCGGCACGGATACCGGCGGCTCGATCCGCCAGCCGGCGGCCTTTACCGGCACGGTCGGGCTGAAGCCGACCTATGGCCGGGTCAGCCGCTGGGGCGTGATCGCATTCGCCAGCTCGCTGGATCAGGCCGGGCCGATGACCAAGACGGTGCGCGACGCGGCGATCATGCTGGGCGCCATGGCCTCGGTCGATGCCAAGGATTCGACCAGCGCCGAGCGCGCGGTGCCGGATTACGAGGCGGCGCTGGCCGGCGACATTCGCGGCCGTCGCATCGGCATTCCGCGCGAATACCGCATGGAGGGCATGTCGGACGAGATCGACGCGCTTTGGCACAAGGCGGCCGAGATGCTGCGCGACGCCGGCGCCGAGGTGGTGGACATCACCCTGCCGCATACGAAATACGCGCTGCCGGCCTATTATGTCATCGCGCCGGCCGAGGCTTCCTCGAACCTCGCGCGCTATGACGGGGTGCGCTATGGCCGCCGCGCCAGGCTGGGGGCGGGTGACGGCGTGGTCGAGATGTATGAAAAGACCCGTGCCGAGGGTTTCGGCCCCGAGGTGCAGCGCCGGGTGATGATCGGAACCTATGTGCTGTCGGCGGGCTTTTACGACGCCTATTACAACCGTGCCCGCAAGGTCCGCGCGCTGATCAAGCGCGACTTCGACCAGGTCTTTGCCGACGGTATCGACGCCATCCTGACGCCCGCCACCCCCAGCGCAGCCTTTGGCCTGGGAGAGATGTCGGGCAAGGATCCGGTCGAGATGTATCTCAACGACGTCTTTACCGTCACGGTGAACCTGGCTGGGTTGCCGGGGATTTCGGTGCCGGTGGGGCTGGACCGCCAAGGTCTGCCGCTGGGCATGCAGCTGATCGGCCGTCCCTGGGACGAAGGCGGGCTCTTGAACCTTGCGCAAAGCCTCGAATCTGCGGCAGGGTTTACGGCGAAACCCTCGCGCTGGTGGTAACCGGCTTCAAACGGGAGAGACCGATGCGGAACCTGGCGATCCTTGCGGTGCTTGGCCTTGCTGCCTGTGGCGAGAATACGGGTTGGAACCCGAATTACAGCGCCATGTACAACGGCTCGCCCTATGCCGAATACCTGCAGGCGCGCGAGGTCGCGCTGCATGGCAAGGGCCCGGTGCCGACCGCCATTCCCGTGCAATTGCCGGCGCAGGCGCCGACCGCTGCCGATATCGCCGGGACGCCGGCCAAAAAGCAGCCGGCTCAGGCCGCGGTGCCTGCCGCTCCGGTCAGGGCGCAGGCCGCCCCACCCTCGCTCTTGCGGTACGCACAGCAGGAAACGCAGGCGCCGGGCACGCGGAAATATCAGCGCAGCGGCGGTTCCGAATCGGCGGCGGCACGAGCCTGTCGCAGCTATGGCAGCGCCGATGCGGCGCAAAGCGCCTTTATCGCGGCGGGCGGGCCGGTGATCGACCCGGGCGGGCTGGACCCGGACGGTGACGGCTTCGTCTGCGGCTGGGACCCGCGCCCGCTGCGCCAGTCGGGGCTTTGAGCCCTTCGCCCAATCACGGCGACCGGCGCGGGCAGCGGCCTTCGCTGGTCGTTATCCATTACACCGGCATGGCGGATGGGCCTTCGGCCCGCGCCCGGCTTTGCGATCCCGAAGCCGAGGTCAGCGCGCATTGGCTGGTCCATGAGGACGGGCTGACCGAGGCGCTGGTGCCCGAGGACCGCCGCGCCTGGCATGCGGGCGCCGGGTCCTGGCAGGGGTGCGAGGACGTGAACTCGCGCAGCATCGGCATCGAGTTGGCCAATCCGGGCGACCGGCCCTTCCCCGAGCCGCAGATGGCGGCACTGGAGGCGCTGCTACGCGGCATCATGGCGCGCTGGCCGATCGGGCCAGAGGGCGTGATCGGCCATTCCGACATGGCGCCGGGGCGCAAGATCGACCCCGGTCCGCGTTTCGACTGGCGGCGGCTGGCCTTGCAGGGATTGGCGGTCTGGCCGGAGGGTGAGGGTCGCGACCTGTCGCTGGCCGAAAGCCTGAGCCGCATCGGCTATGCGAAGGAACCGGCCCAGCTTGCGGCTTTTCGCCTGCGCTTCCGTCCCTGGGCCGAAGGCCCCGAAGATGCCACGGATCGGCGGCTGGCCGCGGCTTTGGCCTATCGGTCGTAGAGCGCCTCGATTCGCAGGGCTTCCTCGGCCAGGCCATAGGGCGGGTTCAGCACGACCATGCCCGAGCCGACCATGCCATGTCCGGGCCGTGCCGGCGGGAAACGCACTTCGGAAACCAGTGCCTCGGGGTGGTTGCGGCGCAAAGCCTCGACCATCGGCGCATGGCGAAGGTCGGTCAGGATCGGATACCACAGTACGATCACGCCCACGTTCCATTTGCGCGCCAGCTTGGCGATTTGGCGGGGGATGGCGTCGTAATCGGCCTTGACCTCATAGCTGGGGTCGATCAGCAGCAGCCCCCGGCGCGGGGTGGGTGGGCAGATCGCCTGCGCCATCTGGAAGCCGTCCTGTCGGTGCAGATGCGCAAAGCCGGCGATCTCGGCCAAAGCCTCGTGCTCGGCCGGGTGCAGTTCGGCCAGATGCGCCACGTCGCCCGGTCGCAGGAAATGCCGTGCGATCAACGGTGAGCCGGGATAGGCCGAGGCGCCATGGCGGGCGCGCACCGCATCCAGCGCAAGACACAGCGGATGATCGGCCGGCAGCCAGTTTTCGGCAAGGGCGCGGGTGATGCCCGCCGCCGCCTCGCCGGTCTTGTCGGCCTCGGGCGACGACAGGTCGTAAAGGCCGCGGCCGGCATGGGTTTCCAGGTAGCTCAGCGGCTTCGGCTTGGCGGTCAGGTAAGCCAGAATCGACGCGAGAAGCGCGTGCTTGTGCAGGTCGGCCAGATTCCCGGCGTGATAGGCGTGCTGATAGGACAACATGTCCCGCGATTAACCCGATGGCCCGGAAATGAAAAGCGGCGGTGCCCAGGGAGGAGGAGGGGGCACCGCCGCGCAACGCTGGCCCAGGGAGGAGGAGGGGCCGCGTATGGGGTGCGGCAATGGCAGGGAGGAGGAGGCCATTACCGCGTGCTGACGATCCCAGGGAGGAGGAGAGGACCGTCGCATTCCGTTCCGCCTTGCGGCGGTATTTCTTGGCGGCACCCTCAGGGAGGAGGAGGGAGGGTGCCGCCTGAACCGGGAAGCCCAGGGAGGAGGAGGGGCTTCACCGTATCGGTTTGGCGGCGCCTCCGGGAGGAGGAGAGAGGCGACCGCCGGAACCGCGAGACCCAGGGAGGAGGAGGGATCTCGCCGTATGGGGTGGCGGCATCCCCAGGGAGGAGGAGGGAGGATGCCGCCTGAACCCGGACCCAAGGGAGGAGGAGTGGGTCGGGTGTTCTATTCGCTTACTTCTTTCCCCAGGCGGCTTCGTAAGCCACGCTGCGGATATTGCCGCGGTTCAGGCCCAGATCGGCCAAGTCGCGGTTGGACAGTTCGCCCAGTTCGCGCAGGGTCTGACGATAGACCGCGCGGCGGGCCATGTTCTCACGGACGTTGGCCACGAATTTCGCGATCGCGCCGTTGCCGGCGATGTCGTTGCGGTGCATACCGCCATGGATCAGATCGAGAACAGCCATTTCATACACTCTTTTTCGTCTTGCGGATGGCGCGGTCGGTTTTCCCTGTCGCGCTGTTGAGACGAACATGGTCCCTTTTCTGCATCTGCACAATGGTCGAGGCCGAGATGCTGCTATGCAGAATCGGCATGGCTGTTTCTGGGACACCGTTACAAAGCGTTAATAAACCGTGAGTTTTTCAGATCTTGCGCAGTCTCTTCCAAGTTTCTCTAGCAAATGGGTCGTATTTTACGCGGGGTCACAGGGGGTTAGCGGTATCAGCCTTTTTGCCCGGGTTGCCGACCCCGGCACGAATTGCCATGCTGTGGACGCTTCGATCTGGGGGTAGCGATGACGATATCACGCGAACGTGTGCTTGAGGAACTTGCGCGGATCGCAGTTCCGGGGGGCGGAAACCTGGTTTCCGCCGATCTGGTGCGCGCGCTCAGCGTCGAATCGGGCGTGGTGCGATTCGTCATCGAGGCGGCCGATGCCGCCGCCGCCCGCTCCCTCGGTCCGGTCGAGGCCGAGGCGCAGCGTGCGCTTTCGGCCCTGCCGGGGGTCGAGAAGGTGCAGATCGTCACCACCGCCCCGACCGTGCCGCGCGGTGCGCCGCCGAAGGTGACGGCGCGCTCGGGCGGCGAGGGTGCTCCGCCCAGCCTGAAGATCGGCCGCCACCCGACGCCCCAGGCGGGACCGGCCCCGGTCAGCGGCGTGGCGCGCATCCTCGCCATCGGTTCGGGCAAGGGCGGGGTCGGCAAATCGACGCTGACCTCGAACCTCGCGGTGGCGCTGGCGCGCAAGGGGCGCCGGGTCGGCTTGCTGGATGCCGATATATACGGTCCCTCGCAGCCGCGGATGCTGGGCCTGACCGGGCAGCGCCCGACCAGCGACGGCCAGATGATCGAGCCGCTGCACGCCCATGGCGTCACCGTCATGTCGCTGGGCCTGATGATGAAGGAAGGCGAGGCGGTGGTCTGGCGCGGCCCGATGCTGATGGGCGCGTTGCAGCAGATGCTCAACCAGGTGAAATGGGGCGAGCTGGACGTGCTGCTGGTCGACCTGCCGCCCGGCACCGGCGACGTGCAGCTGTCACTGTGCCAGAAGGCGCAGGTCAGCGGGGCGATCATCGTCTCGACCCCGCAGGACGTGGCGCTGATCGACGCCCGCCGCGCCATCGACATGTTCGACAAGCTCAAGACCCCGGTGCTGGGGCTGGTCGAAAACATGTCCACCTATATCTGCCCGAATTGCGGCCATGAGGCGCATCTGTTCGGCCATGGCGGCGTCGCCGCCGAGGCCGCGGCGCTGGGGCTGCCTTTCCTGGGCGAGATCCCCCTGAACCTCGACCTGCGGCTGTCGGGCGATGCGGGCACGCCGATCGCGGTCGGCGACGGCCCGGTGGCGCAATCCTTTGCCCGGCTGGCCGAGCGGCTGATCGACGGCGGCATGGCCTGACTCGGCCTTGCGGACCCGTTCGGGAAAGCACGGGAACGGGTCGGGGAAAACATGGGAACAACCCCAAAATTCCGAATCACCACGCCGTGATTGTCTGTGACCGGCACCCGAATCGGCGATTCTCTTCCTTCCTCTTGCGGTAGAAAGCCCCGCCCCGGGCGGGCGCGGGACGATTCTGGGAAATGGTGGGATTTATTTGCCACATTGTGGCTGGCTACTACATTTAGTGGCGGCGCTCTCTCGATATTCGATACCTTCCCTTGGAGTCGCGCCGGCGTGAACCCGTTCGACCCGCATTCGCTGGCGAGAGCCCGCCTGTGCTCGTGCTTTACCCAAACAAATCCATTGCGTCCCGTAAATTCCCATGGCATCCCTTTGATCACGGAACGGGCTAACAGGGGCGCCAAGACCCCAAAAGGCGACAAGCAGCTTTCATACAGGCAACCCGCTTCCGAAACGACCTCTGCGGCGCGCGAGCAGCACCTCCCCCAGGTGGCGCGGAACGCAGGGCGCGATCCCCGAAACTACGGGGCCCAGAGATGGGAACGAGGGCGGCGGATCGGGCAGTGGCAGCAGCCCGGTCCGCCTTTCCTTTTCGGGCAAACCGGAAAGGCCGGGACAGTGGAAGGAGCGCGGGCCCTTGGCACGCAGGTTCAGAGGCTCGGAAGAGGTCAAGGTGGACGCGAAAGGCCGCGTTTCCATCCCGGCCAAGTTCCGCCGGGTCTTCGAGGCATCCGATCCCGACTGGCAGGCCGGCAAGCGTGCGCAGCTGGTCATCGTCTACGGCACCCGCGACTGGAACTGGCTGCAGCTTTTCACCATCCAGGCGATGGAAGAGATCGAGGACGGCATCGCCGCCATGCCGCGCGGCTCGGCCGCCCGCAACCTTCTGGAAAACATCTATCAGGGCCATGCCGACGAGGCCGAGATCGACGGTGACGGCCGTCTGGTCCTGCCGCAGAAGCTGCGCGAGAAGATCGGGCTGACCGACAGCGCCTTCTTCATCTCGGCCGGCGACAGCCTGAAGGTCTGGACCCCCGAGGCCTATGCCGAGGAAGAGCGCGCGCTGGAGGCCCGCGTGCCCGAACTGGAGCCGGGCGCCGATCCCTTGTCGCTGCTGGCCCCCGCCACTGCGAGGGACGAGGGTTAGGATGGCCGAGGCGCCGCATATCCCCGTCCTGCTTGGCCCGCTGTTGCGGGCCGTTGCGCCTGTGGAGGGCACCTGGGTCGATGGCACCTTCGGCGCCGGCGGCTATGCGCGCGGCCTGCTGGAGCAGGGCGCGGATCGCGTGATCGGCATCGACCGCGACCCGGCGGTCTTTCGCATGGCCGAGACCTGGGCGGGCGAATACGGCGACCGGCTGCGGCTGGTCGAGGGCACATTTTCCGATCTGGACAGCCTGGCCGGCGGGCCGGTGGATGGCGTGGTGCTGGACCTTGGCGTCAGCTCGATGCAGCTCGACCAGCCCGAGCGCGGCTTTTCCTTCCTGCGCGACGGGCCTTTGGACATGCGCATGGGCGGCGATGGACCTACGGCGGCCGAGCTGCTGAACACCGCGCCCGAGCAGGTGATCGCCGACGTGCTGTATCTCTATGGCGAGGAACGCGCCTCGCGCCGCATCGCCAAGGCCATCGTCGCGGCGCGGCCGCTGAGCCGCACGGGCCAGCTTTCCGACATCGTCAGCGCCTGCCTGCCGCGCCCGAAGCCGGGGCAGAGCCACCCTTCGACCCGCGCCTTCCAGGCGATCCGCATCTGGGTGAACGACGAATTCGGCCAGTTGGTCGCCGGGCTTGCGGCGGCCGAACGGGCGCTGCGGCCGGGCGGCAAGCTGGCGGTGGTCAGCTTCCACTCGCTCGAGGACCGCATCGTCAAGCGTTTCATGCAGGCGCGCTCGAACAGCGCCGGCGGCGGCAGCCGCTATGCGCCCGAGGCCGCGCGCGAGGAGCCGGCCTTCACGCTGCCCTTCCGCCGCGCCATCGGCCCGGACGAGGCGGAACTGGCGACGAACCCGCGTGCGCGCTCGGCGCTTCTGCGGGTCGGCATCCGCACCGAGGCGCCGGCCGGCCGGGTCGATCCCGCGGCCTTGGGCCTGCCGCTGCTGTCGGAAAGGAGGGCGTGATGCGTTCGGTGCTTTATCTTCTGACCGCGCTTTCCGTGATGGGGCTGGCCTTCTGGGCCTATCGCGAGAATTACCGCACCCAGGCCGCCATCAGCGAGATGAGCGATATCCAGCGCCAGATCGGCCGGCTGCGCGAGGATCTGGGCGTCTTGCGCGCCGAATGGGCCTATCTCAACCGACCCGGGCGTCTGCGCCAGCTGGTCGACCTGAACTTCGAGCGGCTGAAGCTGGTGCCCTTCGGTTCCGACCAGTTCGTCGATGTCGGGCAGGTGGCCTTTCCCACGCCCAAGGCGCCCGAGCGCGAGCCGGGCGCCGATGCAGACATGCCGGTCGAACGTCCCGCCGGCTTCCCGCCCCGCAGACCACAGGAGAGCACGCCATGATCCGCACCCCGCTGCGCCCGCTGGCCCGCATCCTTCGCGCCCGCGAAACAGGCGAGAACCCCGATGCCATCGAGGCCGAGAACCGCGCCCAGAGGCATGCCGCGATCCAGGAAAGGGCGCGCGGCAGCGCCCGGACCCGGCTGTTCTTCATGTCCTGCGCCTTTGCGCTGGCCTTCGGCACCGTGGGCGCCAAGATGGGCGTGCTGGCCGCCAGCCAGCCCAGCGAGCCGCGCGTCCAGACCACCGGCGCACAGATCATCTCGCAGCGCGCCGACATCACCGACCGGCACGGGCGGGTGCTGGCCACGAACCTGCTGACCCATTCGCTTTACGCCCATCCCCAGCAGATGGTCGAGCCCGAGCGCGCGGCGCGCGAACTGGTCCGCATCTTTCCCGATCTGGAGATCGAGCGGCTCGACAAGGATTTCACCGGAAAGCGCACCTTCGTCTGGATCAAGAAGAAGATCAGCCCCGAGCAGATGCAGGCCGTGCATGACATCGGCGAGCCGGGTCTGCTGTTCGGCCCGCGCGAGATGCGGCTTTACCCGAACGGCCATATCGCCGCCCATATCCTTGGCGGCGCCACCTTCGGCAAGGAGGACGTGGCCAGCGCCGAGGTCGTCGGCGTCGCCGGCGTCGAAAAGGCTTTCGATCACTGGCTGCGCGACCCGGCCAACGACGGCGCGCCGCTGATGCTGTCCTTGGACCTGACCGTCCAGGCCGCGATGGAGGAGGTGCTGGGCAACGGCATGAAGGTCATGAACGCCAAGGGCGCCACCGGCATCCTGATGGAGATCAAGACCGGCGAGATCGTCGCCATGGCCAGCCTGCCCGATTTCGACCCGAACGACCGGCCGCGTCCGTTGCTCAAGGGCGATCCCTCGGACAGCCCGCTGTTCAACCGCGCGGTGCAGGGCCAATACGAGCTTGGCTCGACCTTCAAGATCTTCCCGGTGGCGCAGGCCATCGACCTCAAGCTGGTCAGCCCGACCACGATGATCAATGCCAAGGCGCCGATGAAGATCGGCAAATACCTGATCAACGAGTTCCGGGGACACAATTACGGCACGCTTTCGGTGACGGATATCATCGTGAAGTCGTCGAACGTCGGCACCGTCCGCGTCGCCCAGCTTCTGGGGCCGGACCGGCAGAGGGATTTCCTGCAAAAGTTGGGCTTCTTCGATCCGACGCCGATCGAGATGAGCGAGGCACCGACCGGCAAGCCGCTGGTGCCCAAGCGCTGGCCCGCCGTGACCTCGGCGACCGTGGCCTTCGGCCATGGCCTGGCGGCCAGCCCGCTGCATCTTGCGACCGCCTATGCGACCGTCGCGAATGGCGGCAAGCGGGTGATGCCGACGCTGATCCACGACCGCAGCCAGCGCGGGGGCGAGCAGGTGCTTTCGCCCGAGGCGGCGCGCATCGCCGTGCAGATGCTGCGCCAGGTGGTGGTCCGGGGCAGCGGCCGCAGCGCCAATGTCGAGGGCTACGAGGTCGCCGGCAAGACCGGCACCGCCGACAAGCCGCGCC
This sequence comes from Paracoccus sp. SSJ, assembly GCF_030234105.1. NCBI lineage: Bacteria > Pseudomonadati > Pseudomonadota > Alphaproteobacteria > Rhodobacterales > Paracoccaceae > Paracoccus > Paracoccus sp. SSJ. The sequence goes on from NZ_JASSPE010000004.1 coordinate 116,932, forward strand.
CGACAGGCGGCTATTACGGCAACAAGGTGGTCTCGACCTTCGCCTCGGTCTTCCCGGCCAGCGATCCGCAATATGTGCTGGTGCTGTCGCTGGACGAACCCTCGACCATCGGTGCGGGCGGCGAAAGCCGGACGGCGGGCGCGACCTCTGCCCCGGTGGCCGCCGAGGTGATCCGCCGCGTCGCCCCGCTGCTGGGCCTGCGTCCCAGCACGGAAACGCAGTTGCCGATGGTTGAACGGCCTTTGCCGGATCGGCTAAAGCTCGTCTCGAACTGATGAGCGGAGGTTTTGTGACCGAGCGGGCGATGCGGCTGTCCCTTTTGGGGCTTAGGGGGGACAAGGGGCGCGACCCCGAGGTGACGGGCCTTGCCGTCGATTCGCGGCAGGTCAGGCCGGGCCATCTGTTCGCGGCACTGCCGGGCTCGGCCACGCATGGGGGCGAGTTCATCCAATACGCGCTGCGCCAGGGCGCCCGCGCGATCCTGACCGACCGCAAGGGCGCCGAGATCGCGGCGGCCGAGCTTGCCGGTGCCGATGCCGCACTGGTCGTGGCCGAGGACCCGCGCGCCGCACTGGCCGGCGCCGCCGCCTTGTGGTTCGCGGCCCAGCCCGAGACGATGGTCGCCGTCACCGGCACTTCCGGCAAGACCTCGGTCGCCAGTTTCACACGGCAGATCTGGCAGGCGCTGGGCCACAAGGCGATCAGCCTGGGCACCATGGGCGTGCAGGGCGACTATCAGGCCAAGCTTGCCCATACCACGCCCGAGCCGATCACCCTGCATCGCGTGCTGGCCGAGGCCGCCGCCGCGGGCGTCACCCATGCGGCGATGGAGGCCAGTTCGCACGGGCTGGACCAGCGCCGTCTGGACGGGGTGCGGCTGAAGGCCGGCGCCTTCACCAACTTCAGCCAGGACCACCTGGATTACCACAAGGATTTCGACGAATATTTCGCCGCCAAGGCACTGCTTTTCGACCATATCCTTGAAGAAGGCGCCGGAGCGGTCATCAATATCGACGATCCTCGCGGCCGGCAGATGGCGCAGATCGCGGGCGAGCGTGGCCTGAAGCTGACCACCATCGGCAAGGACGAACGGGCGGACCTGTGCATCCTCGGCCAGCGTTATGACGCGACCGGGCAGGATCTGCGCTTCAGTTTCCACGGGCAGGCGCATCTGGTGCGGCTGGCGCTGATCGGCGGTTTCCAGGCGGAAAACGTGCTCGCCGCGGCCGGCCTTGCCATCGCCGCCGGGGACGAGGCGCCCCGGGTGATCGAGACCTTGCCGGGCCTGACCACCGTGCGCGGTCGCATGGAACTGGCCGCGGTGCGGGAAAACGGCGCGGCGGTCTTCGTCGATTACAGCCACAAGCCCGGCGCGCTGGCCTCGGCCCTGCAATCGCTGCGCCCGCATGTCATGGGCCGCATCGTCGTGGTCTTCGGCGCCGGCGGCGATCGCGACCGGCTCAAGCGCCCGCTGATGGGCGAGGCGGCGCGGCAATTCGCCGATGTGGTCTATGTGACCGACGACAACCCCCGCTCCGAGGATCCGGCTGCGATTCGTGCCGAGGTCATGGCCGGCGCCGGTCCCGACGCCATCGAGGTCGGCGACCGCGCCGAGGCGATCCTGCGCGGCGTCGACGCCCTGCAACCGGGCGATGCGCTGCTGATCGCCGGCAAGGGGCACGAGACCGGCCAGATCATCGGCAGCGACGTTTACCCCTTCGACGATGCCGAGCAGGCCTCGGTGGCCGTCGCGGCATTGGATGGCAAGATATGACGCTCTGGACCTCGCAGGATGCCGCCGAGGCCACCGGCGGCCGTGCCACCCGTGATTTCGCGGTCGGCGGCGTTTCCATCGACACCCGCACCATCCGGCCGGGCGACCTGTTTGTCGCCCTGCAAGCCGCCCGCGACGGCCATGACTTCGTCGCCCGGGCGCTCGAGAAGGGTGCCGGCGCCGCGCTGGTCAGCCGCATCCCCGAAGGCGTGGCGCCGGATGCGCCGCTGCTGGTCGTCCCCGATGTCCTGCCGGCACTGGAGGCCTTGGGCCGCGCCGGTCGCGCCCGGATGCGGGGCAAGATCGTCGCCATCACCGGCTCGGTCGGCAAGACCTCGACCAAGGAGATGGCCCGCGTCGCCCTGGCCGGGCAGGGCAGGGTCCACGCGGCCGAGGCCAGCTACAACAACCATTGGGGCGTGCCCCTGACGCTGGCGCGCATGCCCGAGGACACCGACTTCGCCATTGTCGAGATCGGCATGAACCATCCGGGCGAGATCGAGCCCCTTGCCCGCCTTGCCCGCCCGCATGTCGCCATGGTCACCACCGTTGCCGCCGCGCATCTGGAAGCCTTCGGCGCCATCGAGGGCATCGCCCGCGAAAAGGGCGCGATCTTTCGCGGCCTGATCCAGCCCGGCACCGCCATCATCCCCGAGGATCTGCCCGTCACGCAACTGCTGCGCGACTGTGCCGACGATGCCGCCGCCATCGTGATCGGCTTCGGCCAGCAGGGCATGGCCAGGCCGCTCAATGCCGAGACCCTGGACGGCGTGACCCGGGTCCGCGCCCGCGTGCTGGGCGAGACGGTGGATTTCACGCTCGCCAGCGCCGGCACGCATTTCGTGATGAACGCGGTCGGCATGCTGGCCGCGCTTTCCGCCGCCGGGGCGGATGTGGCCGAGGCGGCGAAGCACCTGTCCGACTGGCGCCCGCCGCTGGGTCGCGGCGCCGTCGAGGATCTGGACGGCATTCGGCTGATCGATGATGCCTACAACTCCAATCCGACCTCGCTTTCCGCCGGCCTCGCGACGCTGGCGCGGCTGACCGGCGGGCGCCGGGTGGCGATCCTGGGGGACATGCTGGAACTCGGCCCGGACGAGATCGCGCTTCATGCCGGCATGGCCGGGGACCCCGCGATGGAAGCCGTCGACCTGGTCCATACCGCCGGCCCGCGCATGCGCGCCCTGCACGAGGCGCTGCCTCCAGGCCGGCGCGGAATGCATGCCGAGACGGCCGCCGAACTGGCCGGGAAAGTAGGTGAACTGGTCGCGTCCGGCGATATCGTGCTCGTGAAGGGTTCGAAGTCCTCCAAGGTCTCGACGGTGGTTGACGCGCTGCGGCGAACGCGCCAAAGCACGCCCCCTGGCGAAAGGACAGCGTAATGCTCTATTGGCTCACGAACCTCTCCGATGGCGGGGATTTCTTCAACCTGTTCCGATACATCACCTTCCGCGCGGGCGGCGCCTTCTTTACCGCGCTGCTCTTCGGCTTCTTCTTCGGCCGGCCGCTGATCGACCTCTTGCGCCGCAAGCAGAAGAAGGGCCAGCCGATCCGCGACGACGGACCCGAGAACCATTTCTCCAAGGCCGGCACGCCGACCATGGGCGGGCTCCTGATCCTTGCCGCGCTGACCATCGGCACGCTGCTCTGGGCACGGCTCGACAACGGCTATGTCTGGATCGTGCTTTTGGTCACGCTGGGCTTCGCCGCCATCGGCTTTGCCGACGACTATGCCAAGGTCACCAAGCAGCACCATGCCGGGCTGTCGGGCAAGGTCCGGCTGCTGATCGGGCTCTGCATCGCCGCCGCCGCCGGTGCCGCGGCTGCCTGGCTGCACCCGGCCGCACTCAGCGGCGAGCTCGCGCTACCCTTCTTCAAGGATGCGCTGATCAACCTGGGCCTGCTCTACGTGCCCTTTACCGTGCTGGTGATCCTGGGCGCGGCCAATGCGGTGAACCTGACCGACGGGCTCGACGGGCTGGCGATCATGCCGGTGATGATCGCGGCGGCCAGTTTCTCGGTGATCGCCTATATGGTCGGCAACGCCAATTTCGCCAATTACCTCGGCGTGCATTTCGTCCCCGGCACCGGCGAGCTCGCGGTCTTCGTCGCCGCGCTGATCGGCGGCGGCCTGGGGTTCCTGTGGTATAATGCGCCCCCCGCCGCCGTCTTCATGGGCGACACCGGCAGCCTTGCCCTGGGCGGCGCGCTCGGCGCCATCGCCGTGGTGACCAAGCACGAGATCGTCCTGGCCATCGTCGGCGGGCTCTTCGTGGTCGAGGCGCTGTCGGTCATCATCCAGGTGCTCTATTTCAAGCGCACCGGCAAGCGGGTCTTCCTGATGGCCCCGATCCACCACCATTTCGAAAAGAAGGGCTGGGGCGAAGCGCAGATCGTGATCCGTTTCTGGATCATTGCGCTGATCCTGGCACTGATCGGGCTTGCGACGCTGAAGCTGCGCTGACAGGCTTTTTTCCGTTTTCCAAATACCCTCGGGGGGTCCGGGGGGCGAAGCGCCCCCGGCCTGCGACAGCGAAGGAAACAGCATGATTCCGGTCCAGGGCGTCCAGAACCAGACCATCGCCGTGCTCGGCCTCGGGCGTTCGGGCCGCGCCACCGCCGCTGCGCTTGCCGCCGGCGGCGCCCGGGTCGTCGCCTGGGACGACGGCGTCGACACGCGCGAACAGGCCGAGCAAGAGGGCCTGCGCCTCCTCGACCTGACCCAGGACCAGAACTGGGACGGCATCTCGGCGCTGATCGCCAGCCCCGGCATCCCGCATCTCTATCCGAAACCGCATCCGGTCATCGCCAGGGCCTACGCGCTCGGCGTGCCGGTGGACAACGATATCGGCCTGTTCTTCCGCAGCTTCGCCACCGCCGAATGGGAGCGCTTCGACACCACCCCGCGTGTCATCGCCGTCACCGGCTCGAACGGCAAGTCCACCACCACGGCACTGATCCACCACATCCTCAAGGAAACCGGCCGTCCGACCCAGATCGGCGGCAATATCGGCACCGGCGTGCTGTCGCTCGATCCGGCCCATGACGGCGAGGTGGTGGTGCTGGAGCTCTCCAGCTACCAGACCGACCTTGCCCGCGCCCTGACCCCCGACGTGGCGGTCTTCACCAATCTCTCGCCTGACCATCTGGACCGCCATGGCGGCCTTGGCGGCTATTTCGCCGCCAAGCGCCGGCTTTTCGCCGAGGGCGGGCCGGATCGCGCCGTGATCGGCGTGGACGAGGTAGAGGGGCGCTATCTCGCCGGCCAGCTCGGCATGGGTGCCGCCGACGACCGGGTGATCCGCGTCTCGTCCGGCCAGAAGCTGGAAGGCTTCGGCTGGTCGGTCTTTGCCCGCAAGGGATACCTTGCGGAATACCGCAAGGGCCGCCAGGTTGCCTCGATCGACCTGCGCGGCATCCAGGGCCTGCCGGGCGCACACAACCACCAGAACGCCTGCGCAGCCTATGCCGCGGCGCGCGCCGTCGGCATCGCCCCGCGCGAGATCGAGCGCGCCTTCCACAGCTTCCAGGGGTTGCCGCATCGCAGCCAGACCGTGGCCGAGATCGGCGGCGTGGCCTGGGTCAACGACAGCAAGGCCACCAACGTCGATGCCGCCGCCAAGGCGCTGGCCGCCTTTCCGCGCATCCGCTGGATTGCCGGCGGCATGGGCAAGGATGGCGGCATCGAGGCACTGGCCCCCTGCCTCGGCCCGGTGGTGAAGGCCTATCTGATCGGACATTCCGCCCGCGACTTCGCGCTCCAGATCGGCCAGACCCCCTATGAGATCGTCGAAACCATGGAGCAGGCTGTCGCCCGCGCCGCGGCCGAGGCCCAGCCGGGCGAGACCGTGCTGCTCGCCCCCGCCGCCGCCAGCTTCGACCAATACCCGGACTTCGAGAAACGGGGCGAGCATTTCACCGCCCTGGTCAAGGCGCTGCAGGCCTGAGCCCTACCGTTTCCAAATACTCACGCCCCCGGACCGCCAGCCGGCGTATGCAGGGCATGGCGACAACCTCATCATGCCGATCGGCGCACGGCACCCGACTTCTTCGTTCCCCAAATACTCATGGAACCGCGCGATCAGGAGCCGAGCGCGCATGAAAAAGGCCCCGGCGAGAACCGGGGCCTTCAAGCTTTTGCCAATCTTCAGAAGGAATAGCCGATGCGGACCCCGATGCCCCAGGCGTCGCCGTCATCCATCCTGGCGACCTCGCGCTTGTTGCCGCTGGGCCCGACGCCAAGGGTCGCGTCGCCCAGCTTGGTATAGTTGATGCCGGTGGTGATCTTGATGTTGTCCATGGTATAGATCGCGGCCAGCGTCACGCCCTTGCGGCCGTTGACCGGGGCCAACGGCGACACGGTGTCGCCTTCGCTCGGCTCATACAGGAACGAGATCGACCCCGACCAGTTCTCGGTGAACTTGCGTCCCACGCCGATGGTGTAGGTGGTCGTGTCCTCGACCTCGACCAACTCGGCGCCAGTCTGTGTCGGGAAGAAGAAGTTGTCCACCCGGAATTCGGACCATTTCACCCAGCGGATCGAACCGAACAGCAGCGTGTCCTCGGCAATGCCGGTCTGACCCTCCAGCGTCCAGCTGCGCGGGGTCTTGACCTCATAGCTGCCGCTCGTGGCGATCTGAGTGCCCGAGAAGCTCTCCTTCATGTCGAAATCATGGGTGATCGGGGAGTTGTAGGTCAGTGACACGCGAGCCGCGATCTCGGGCATCTCATAGGCGACGCCCGCCACCCAGCCGATGCCCCAAGCGCCGTCGATGTCGAGGTCATAGCCCGAGACTCCCGGCTGGACGTCAGGATCGGTCGGTACGGGCGGGCCACCGTATCCCGCGCCGCGCAGGCTGAGCTTTCCATCCGCATGCGAGCCGCGGATACCGCCATGCACCGAGAAGTTGTTGTCGAACTTGTAGCGCAGCAATGCGGTATAGGTGGTCGAGTTCACCTCGACCCGCGTGCCGCCCAGCACCGGCGAATTCGCCGTGGGATAGAGGACGTCGGCACCGAAGGGCTGTTCGACGATCAGCGCGCCGGACAGGTTCTCGTTGAACTGATGCTTGTAGGCCAGCCCGAAGAAGCCATAGCCTTGGGCCACGTCGCCTGTCGAGACGCCCGCCACATCCCTGCCGCGCACGGTGGGATTGACCCCGCCGAAGCTCAACTCCAGGTAATTCCCTTGCTCGAACAGCGGCGCCAGCGATTGCGGCGCGCGTTCGATCCCGCCGGCAAGAACGGGCGCGGCCGTGGCCAGCAGGGCGCCGATGCCGGTGATGATCCTTTTCATGATTTTCCTCCCAAGAACAGATCCTTTCGGACCTCTGGATTCAGCCTGCGGCAGGCTGCCCGCTTGCGTCAATTGCCGGGGCTTGGTAACGCGGCGTCTTGACGCAACCGGCCGCTCTGGCGTGGCCCGCCGGCAACGCTATGACGTAAGGGACAGGAGGTCCGCCATGCGCTTTGCCCCGCCTCGCATCAATCCGCCCGGGCTCTGGCGCCGGGTTCCGCCGGCGATCTTTCCGCCGCTGCTGGGCGCGCTCGGCCTTGCTCTGGCCTGGCGTGCCGCCACGGCGCGCTTCGGGCTGCCGCAGGGGCTTTCCGGGATGATGATGGGCATGGCCGTCGCGGCCTGGGTCTTTGCGACCCTTGCCTATGGCGGCAAGCTCGCGCGCCGCCCTGCCGTTCTGGCCGAGGAATTGCGCATCCTGCCCGGCCGCGCCGGCATCGCCGCGGCGCTGGTCGGCATCTATGTCGCGGCGCAGTTGCTTGCACCCTTTGCGCCGGCGCTGGCCCGGGTGGTGCTGATCGCCGGCATGGCGGCGCAAGCGGTGTTCTGGGCGGTGGCGATCCCGGTCATGGCCCGCACCCCGGGGCAGGGGCGCGTGACGCCGGTCTGGCAGCTGACCTTCGTCGGTCCCGTCGTCGCGGCGCAGGCGGCGGCCGGTTTCGGCTGGCTGGGGCTTGCCCAGGCGCTGTGGTGGCCCATGGCGGCGATCGCCGGCTTCGTCTGGACCGTCAGCCTTTATCAAGCGCTGACCGAGCGGCTGCCGGCGCCCCTGCGCCCGCTGCTGATGATCCATCTGGCGCCCATCGCCATGCTGGGCAATGTCGCCGCCGCGCTTGGCTGGCAGGATGTGGCTCTGGGGCTGGCCTGGGCCACGGCCGCCGCGCTGGCCTTGGCCGCCCTGCGCCTGCGCTGGCTGGTCGAGGCCGGGTTCTCGCCGCTCTGGGGGGCCTTCACCTTCCCCCTGGCGGCGACGGCGGGGCTGTGGACCGCGGTCTCGGGCTTTGCGTCAGGCTGGTCGCTGCCGGCGCAGATCCTGCTGGTTGCGGCAAGCCTCGTGGTGCTGCCGATCCTGTTTCGGGTGTGGCGGGCCTGGGCCAGCGGCGGGCTTGCCATGAAAACCAACGCGGCCATCGCCTGACAGGCTGGACATTCCCGCCGGCGCGTGAAATGGGAAACTGCCAAACGAACCCCTGACAAGGATGCTCCCATGCAGATTCGTGAGGCTTTGACCTTCGACGATGTTCTCCTCGTTCCTGCGGCGTCCTCGGTGATGCCCTCGACCGCCGACGTGACGACTTATGTCACCAGGCAGATCCGAATGAACATTCCGCTGCTCTCCAGCGCCATGGACACCGTCACCGAAAGCCGCATGGCCATCGCCATGGCCCAGGCCGGCGGCATCGGCGTGGTCCACCGCAACCTGACCGCCGAGCAACAGGCCGACGAGGTCCGCCGGGTGAAACGCTTCGAATCGGGCATCGTCTACGACCCGATCACCCTGACCCCCGAACAGACCATCGCCGACGCGAAGGCCCTGCAAGAGCGTTACAACGTCACCGGCTTTCCGGTGGTGGATGCGGCCGGCCGGGTGGTCGGCATCATCACCAACCGCGACATGCGCTTTGCCAACAGCGACGACATGCCGGTGCGGGCGGTGATGACCTCGGGCAACCTCGCCATCCTGCGCGAGCCTGCCGACCGGGCCGAGGCCATCGACCTGATGAAGGCCCGCCGGATCGAGAAGCTGCTGATCACCAATGCCGAAGGCAAGCTGACCGGCCTGCTGACGCTGAAGGATACCGAGAAATCGGTGCTGAACCCCCTGGCCTGCAAGGACGAACTGGGCCGGCTGCGCGTCGCGGCCGCCTCGACCGTCGGCGACGAGGGCTATGAGCGCAGCCTGGCGCTGATCGAGGCCGGGGTGGACCTGGTGGTGATCGACACCGCGCATGGCCATTCCGAGGGCGTGGCCCGTGCCGTTTCCCGCATCAAGGCCTATTCGAACCAGGTTCAGGTGGTGGCCGGCAACGTGGCGACGGCCGATGCCGCGCGGGCGCTGGTCGATGCCGGTGCGGATGCGATCAAGGTCGGCATCGGCCCGGGCTCGATCTGCACCACGCGGATCGTGGCGGGTGTGGGCGTGCCGCAGCTGACCGCGATCATGGACGCGGCGCGCGGTGCGGGCGACGTGCCGGTCATCGCCGATGGCGGCATCAAGTTCTCGGGCGATTTCGCCAAGGCGATCGCTGCGGGGGCGTCCTGTGCCATGGTCGGCTCGGCCATCGCCGGCACGGATGAGAGCCCGGGCGAGGTGATCCTGTATCAGGGCCGCAGCTTCAAGTCCTATCGCGGCATGGGCTCGCTGGGTGCCATGGCGCGCGGCTCGGCCGACCGTTACTTCCAGAAGGACGCGGCCTCGGACAAGCTGGTCCCCGAGGGGATCGAGGGCCAGGTGCCCTACAAGGGCTCGGCCGCCGCGGTGATCCACCAACTGGTCGGGGGCCTGCGCGCCGCCATGGGCTATACCGGCAATGCGACCGTGGCCGAGATGCGCGGCGGCTGCGAGTTCGTGCGCATCACCGGCGCCGGGCTCAAGGAAAGCCATGTCCACGACGTGCAGATCACGCGGGAAAGCCCGAACTATCGCCTGGGTTGAGCCCTTGGGCCGAGCCGCCGCCGGGTGGCGGGGCCGGCCCAGCGGCTTTTTCGGGTATGAGCCCCGAAGTTTTTCAGGATCATCCGGCGCTTGTCGGCGGGACATCGCGATTCCCGCCGCAATGCCGTCCAACCCTTGGGCGGCTTCAAGGTGATCCTGCCATTCCTGTGCCGGACCGCCGATGCTCTTTGCCCCATGCAGCCGGATTGATCGCTGTAGGGTGGTCGCTGCAAGGGCGCGGGCGTCGCTGATCTTGGGCGCTCATCGAATCTTAACGGCTTTGCTCTAGAGACGGTCGCATATCGTCATTTGCGGCCTCTCATGTCTGGTTTCTTGTCTCTTTTCCGCATCCTGGTCCTGGCGCTGGCCTTCATGCCGTTGCGAGGGCTGGCCTTGCCTCCTGCCGATGCCTGCGAATGGGCCGCGCAGCAGGCGGCTGCGGAAATCGGGGTGCCTGCCGATATCCTTGGCGCGCTGGCCCTGACGGAAACCGGGCGCCGGCTGGACGGCATCGTGCGCCCCTGGGCCTGGAGCGCCAATGCCGAGGGAGAGGGCACCTGGTTCGACGATCCTGCCAGCGCCGTCGCCTTTGCCGAAGATCGCGTGACGCGGGGGCGCACCAATATCGACATCGGCTGCTTTCAGTTGAACTATCGCTGGCATGGCGCGCATTTCCCTTCGGTAGCACGGATGTTCGATCCGCTGGAAAACGCCCGCTATGCCGCCCGTTTCCTGCGCCAGCTTCATGACGAGATGGGCGATTGGCGGGTGGCGGCGGGGGCGTTCCACTCCCGCACCCCTGCCCATGCGCAGCGCTACCTGGCCCGCTTCGATACGTTGCACCGGATGCTGCGCGAGCGTGGGCCTGCAGGCATGACCGGCACGCCCCAGACCTATAACAGCTTCGCCTCGATCGATACGGGCCGGAGAAAGCGCGTGCGGGACAGCGTGATGCTGCTTGGTGCCCCGTTGGGCAGTGGGGGCACCGGGCAGCCCGGTTCGCTGGCGGTTCTGGCCTCGGGGCGCTCTCCCCTGCGGGCGGGGAGCGCCCCGCTGATCGCCGTTCGCATGGCGGCCACCGGGGATGAGGATGCCTCGCTCTGGCGGTCGTCAGTGCCGCCCTGACGGGATTGACAAAGCCGGGCCGGCGTCATTTCTGGCCGGGATCCGCCATCTGCCGCGCCAGGGACGCAACCTGACATGACGCCCGCCGCCCGTGCCGCCGCGGCCATCGACATTCTTGACCGCATTCTCGACGGGCAGGCCGCCGAAGCGGCGCTGATCCGCTGGGCACGGACCAGCCGCTTTGCCGGCTCCGGCGACCGCGCGGCGGTGCGGGACCTGGTCTTCGACGCCTTGCGCCGATTGCGTTCGCGTGCCGCCCTGGGCGGCGCGCTCTCCGGGCGCGGGCTGCTGCTGGGCATGTGCCGCGAAGAGGGGATCGACCCCGCAACCCTGTTCACCGGTGAAGGGCACGCGCCCCCGGCGCTCTCCGAGGGCGAGGGTCAGGCTGGCCGTGCGCCCACGCCGGACGAGGCGCTGGATCTGCCCGACTGGCTCTTGCCGCTTTGGCGCAAGGCGCTTGGCGGGGATGCCGAGCCCGTGGCACTGGCCATGCGGGATCGCGCGCCGGTCTGGCTGCGCGTCAACCTGCGCCGTGCCGATCCGGCCCGTGCCGCCGCCGCGATGGCCGAGCAGGGGATCGCCACCGCGCCCCATCCCGATTTGCCGACGGCCCTGCGCATCACCGAGGGCGCCCGGCGGCTGGCCGGCAGCCATGCCTATCGCGAGGGGCTGGTCGAATTGCAGGATCTTTCGCCCCAGATGGCCTGCGCGCTGCTGCCGGCGCAAGGCAGCCTGCTGGATTTCTGCGCCGGCGGCGGCGGCAAGGCGCTGGCGCTTGCCGCGCAGGGTGCGGGGCCGGTCACCGCGCATGACATCGATGCGGGGCGCATGGCCGATCTGCCCGCACGCGCCGAAAGGGCAGGGGTGCGCATCCGTCTTGCGGCGCCGGGCAAGGTTGCGGGCCGGTTCGATACGGTCGTTGCCGACGTGCCCTGTTCGGGCAGCGGAACCTGGCGGCGCGGCCCGGATGCGAAATGGCGCCTGACGCGCGACGATCTGGAGCAGCTTGCGGCCCGGCAGTGCCGGATTCTGGATCAGGCGGCGGGGTTCGTCGCCGATGGCGGGCATCTGGCCTATATGACCTGCTCGGTCCTGGATGCCGAGAACGACGATCAGGTGCAAGGTTTTCTGGCGCGAAACCGGCGGTTCGAGCAGGTCCTGGCGCGGCGTTTTACACCGCTGACCGCCTCGGACGGCTTTTATCTGGCCCTGATGCGCCGCCGTTAACCCTCCGTTAACGCGCCTCCGTTATGCAGCGGAAAACGGCTGGACGCGAGGGGCGGGATGAATTCGGAACGGTCGGAAGCCTTGCGCTCGGCGCAGATCGTGCTGCCTTTCCTGACGCTGCCTGCGGTGATCGGTGCGCTTTGGCTGGCGTTGCGACCCCAGGATGCGGGGGGCGGCGTCACCTTCTTGGCCGTGGGTGCGGCCGTGACCGCCTGGTATCTGCTGGGTGGTGTCATCTCGGTGCGGCATCTCCGGCGCGGGCTGGCGGTGCGGCGCGATCTGGACCGCGTGCTGCCGGCTGTCCTGGAGCATGACCTGACGGCCTTTGCGGTCGACCCGGATGGCTTGGTTCTGGCGCAGAATCAGGTGGGGGTGGAGCGAATCGGTGATCTGGTCGGTCGTTATATCCATGACGCGCTGGGCCGTCGCCACGCCGATCCGGCAATGCTCTGGAACGGTCTGGGCCTGGGCCTGTCGCGCCGGGGCAGGATGCGCGCCGATCTGGGCGATGCCGGGGAATACCTGGTGACGCGAGCGCCCGGCTCGACCATCCAGCTATGGCAGGCTGCCGCACCCGAACGCCCGTCGCCGCCCACTCCCTTGCCGCCTCGGGTAGAGGAGGACGATTTCGACCTGCTCCCGGTCTCGCTGCTGATCCTCGACCCGGGCGCCAATATCGTTCGCGCCAATATGGCCGCTTGCGAACTGCTGGGCGGGGATATCCTGGGGCAGAACCTGGCCGCGCTGCTGGACGGGTTGGGGCGAGAACTGGCGGGCTGGGTCTCGGATGTCGGTGCGGGTCGCACGATCGGCGGGAGCGAGGTGCTGCATGTCAAGGCCGAGGGGCCCGACCGTTTCGTGCAGTTGTCGCTGACGCGCGGCCGGGGCGGGCATGTCACCGCCGTGCTCTCGGACGCCAGCGCGCTCAAGACGCTCGAGGCGCAGTTCGTCCAGAGTCAGAAGATGCAGGCCATCGGGCAGCTTGCCGGCGGCATCGCCCATGACTTCAACAACCTCCTGACTGCGATCACCGGGCATTGCGACCTGCTGATGCTGCGCCACGACAAGGCCGATCCCGATTATGCCGACCTCGACCAGATCAGCCAGAATGCCAATCGTGCGGCGGCTCTGGTGCGGCAATTGCTGGCGTTTTCGCGCAAGCAAACGCTCAAGCTGCAGATCATGGACCTGCGCGACACGCTCTCGGAACTGACCCATCTGCTCAACCGCCTGGTGGGCGAACGGATCGTGCTGACCTTTGACCACGATCCCGCGCTGCGGATGGTCCATGCCGACCGCCGCCAGCTTGAACAGGTGATCATGAACCTGGTAGTGAACGCCCGCGATGCCATGCCCGAGGGCGGCGACATCACCATCTGCACCGAACAATGTCCGACTGGAGACCCGGGCCGAATTGGGCCGCGCCGTCTTGCCCGCCGGGGATTACGTCCGGGTCCAGGTTCGCGACCAGGGCTGCGGCATCGCCCCCGACGATCTCGCCAAGATCTTCGAGCCCTTCTTCACGACCAAGCGCACCGGCGAGGGCACGGGTCTGGGGCTTTCGACCGCCTACGGCATCGTGAAGCAGACTGGCGGCTATATCTTCTGCGACAGCACCCCGGGTGAAGGCAGCTGCTTTTCGCTGTTCTTTCCGGCCCATGACCGCGCGGTGCCCGAAGAGACGCGGCGACCGGCGCCGGCCGGGCCGATCCGCGTCCGCCGCGATGTCGAGGCGACCGTGCTGCTGGTCGAGGACGAGGCCCCGGTTCGTGCCTTTGCCAGCCGTGCGCTGAAGTTGCAGGGGTTCCATGTGCTCGAGGCCGCCTGCGCCGAGGATGCGCTGTCGCTGCTGGCCGATCGGGGGTTGGCGGTCGACGTCTTCGTCACCGATGTGGTGATGCCCGGGATGGACGGTCCGGCCTGGGTCCGCACCGCGCTGCGTGACCGGCCCGACACCAAGGTGATCTTCATGTCGGGCTATGCCGAGGACATCTTTTCGGAGGGGCGACCTCCGGTGCCCGATGCGGCCTTCCTTGCCAAGCCTTTTTCGCTTTCGGACCTGACCGCTCTGGTCACGCGGCAACTGGAGGGCGCGCGCTAGGCCTCCGGGTGGCCGGACGCCGATCAGAGCGAAGCGTAAAGTGCGAAGTCCCGCGCCATGATCTGGCGCAGCGAACCTTCCTGCTCGGGGTTCAGGCTGACATCGACGGCGGGCGGGACGTTGACGCGTGGCAGGCTGATCTCGCAATCCAGCCGATCCTCGAGGAAATGGGTAAAGGCATCCATGTCCTCGTAGCGAAAGATGCAATCGACACGATCGGCTTCCGCGGTCAGGAAATCCGCCTGTGCGCCGACGCGCGCGACGTCCGGGCCGCCGGGATCGGCATAGGCTTGCGCGAAATCCGCGAAGCTGAGGCCGATCATGGCGTGGTTCGGGTCTTCGTCATCGTCGCGCAGGCGAAAGCGATACCAGCTGCGAAGCCATCCGATCGGTTCGCGCATCAGGGCGATGGTGGTGAATTTCTCGCCGGTGACCGAGCGCAACCAGGGTTCGATATGGTGCCGGTAGGTGCGCAGATCGGCATGCTTCAACTCGGCCGGGCGCTGGACGACGACACTGGCAAGGGCCTCTAGCGCGGTTTCGACAGCGGTGGAGCCGGCTTTCGGCGTCGCGAGGAAAACCAGCCGTCTTTCCCAGAATATCAGCATACTCGAAAACTTTCAGCCATTGCGGCACGCGCGCCGGGATAGCCACCAGTTCTGCGACTGTAAACCGTTTCTTAATTCTTTTGCGGCAACTTGGACCGGGAAGATGCGATGCATCTTTCGATTCGCGAACCAGGACTTGCATTTCGGCGCAATGAGGCGCAAATAGGAACAACCCGTGAACAAAGTGGCGGGCGGGCGCTGATTGCCCCGGATGGCGGGGTATGAAATAAGCATGAGGACCGCATGGCAGGGGCAACACTTT
The DNA here is from genome assembly GCF_030234105.1 of Paracoccus sp. SSJ. NCBI lineage: Bacteria > Pseudomonadati > Pseudomonadota > Alphaproteobacteria > Rhodobacterales > Paracoccaceae > Paracoccus > Paracoccus sp. SSJ. The sequence continues at coordinate 131,981 of NZ_JASSPE010000004.1, forward strand.
TCGACATGAACGACAAGCGATCCGCAGACAAGCAGAAGGCGCTGGACAGCGCGCTGGCCCAGATCGAACGGCAGTTCGGCAAAGGCTCGATCATGAAGCTGGGCGCCGACAATCCGGTGGCCGAGATCGAGGCCACCTCGACCGGCTCGCTGGGGCTCGACATCGCGCTGGGGATCGGCGGTCTGCCCAAGGGCCGGATCATCGAGATATTCGGGCCGGAAAGCTCGGGCAAGACCACGCTGACGCTGCATGTCGTGGCGGAAGAGCAGAAGAAAGGCGGCGTTTGCGCCTTTGTCGATGCCGAGCATGCGCTGGACCCGCAATATGCCAAGAAGCTGGGCGTCAATCTGGACGAGTTGCTGATCAGCCAGCCCGATACGGGCGAGCAGGCGCTTGAGATTGTCGATACGCTGGTGCGTTCCGGCGCGGTCAGCCTGGTGGTGGTCGATTCGGTCGCGGCGCTGACTCCCAAGTCCGAGATCGAAGGCGACATGGGCGACATGCAGATGGGCAGCCAGGCCCGGCTGATGAGCCAGGCGATGCGCAAGCTGACCGCCAGCATCGGCCGGTCGAACTGCATGGTGATCTTCATCAACCAGATCCGCATGAAGATCGGCGTGATGTTCGGAAGCCCAGAGACGACGACCGGCGGCAATGCCCTGAAGTTTTATGCCTCGGTGCGCCTGGATATCCGCCGCACCGGCTCGATCAAGGACCGTGACGAGGTGACCGGCAACGCCACTCGCGTCAAGGTGGTCAAGAACAAGGTCGCGCCGCCTTTCCGTCAGGTCGAGTTCGACATCATGTATGGCGAGGGCATCTCGAAGGTCGGCGAACTGATCGACTTGGGCATCAAGGCCGGCGTGGTCGAAAAATCGGGGTCGTGGTACTCCTATGGCGACGAGCGCATCGGCCAGGGCCGTGAAAATGCCAAGCAATTCCTGCGCGACCATCCCGATATGGCCCATGCGATCGAGGACAAGATCCGCGCCAGCCACGGCCTGGATTTCGGCGTCGCGGACGATGGCGATGAGGTGATGGCCGAGGATTGATCCCGCATCGCCCTCGCTCATAGGGTGCGCGGGACGTGGTCTCGCGCACATTCCTGGCTCTGAGACCTGGCTCGGCTTGGTGCCGCGGGTCGGGTTGTCCGGCGCGGAGTTGGGCGTCGTCTGCGCGAGGCCATGCAGGATTGCTGGACAGCCGCCATGGCTGGGGCTAGACCGGGCGGCAAACCGGTCTCTGGCCGGAAGACCGCTTTGCGATGAAGGCCCGATATGCCCAGCTTGAACGATATCCGCTCGACTTTCCTGAACTATTTCGAACGCAACGGCCACCGTGTCGTCGAGTCGAGCCCGCTTGTGCCGAGGAACGACCCGACCCTGATGTTCACCAATTCGGGCATGGTGCAGTTCAAGAACCTGTTCACCGGGGTCGAAACGCGCGACTACAAGCGCGCCACCACTGCGCAGAAATGCGTGCGCGCCGGCGGCAAGCATAACGACCTCGACAATGTCGGCTATACCGCGCGCCACCATACCTTCTTCGAGATGCTGGGGAATTTCAGCTTCGGCGATTACTTCAAGGACGGTGCCATCCCCTTTGCCTGGGAGTTGCTGACCAAGGATTTCGGCATCCCCAAGGACAAGCTGCTGGTCACCGTCTATCATACCGACGACGAAGCCGCCGATATCTGGAAGAAGGTCGCGGGGCTTTCCGACGACCGCATCATCCGCATCCCGACCAGCGACAATTTCTGGCAGATGGGCCCGACCGGCCCCTGCGGTCCATGCACCGAGATCTTCTATGACCATGGCGAGCAGATCTGGGGTGGCCCGCCCGGCTCGGCCGACGAGGACGGCGACCGCTTCATCGAGATCTGGAACCTCGTCTTCATGCAGAACGAGCAGTTCGAGGACGGCACGATGCGCGCGCTGGACATGCAGTCGATCGACACCGGCATGGGGTTGGAACGGATCGGTGCGCTCTTGCAAGGCAAGCACGACAATTACGATACCGACCTGATGCGTGGCCTGATCGAGGCCAGCGCGCATGCGACCAGCGCCGACCCGGACGGTCCCGGCAAGGTGCATCACCGCGTCATCGCCGATCATCTGCGCTCGACCAGCTTCCTGATCGCCGATGGGGTGATGCCCTCGAACGAGGGACGTGGCTATGTGCTGCGCCGCATCATGCGCCGCGCCATGCGCCACGCCCATATGCTGGGCGCCAAGGATCCGGTGATGCACCGCCTGGTCCCGGCGCTGGTGCGCGAGATGGGCGCGGCCTATCCCGAGCTTGGCCGCGCGCAGGCGTTGATCGAAGAGACGCTGAAGCTGGAGGAGACCCGCTTCAAGCAGACCCTGGACCGTGGCCTGCGGCTGCTGGACGACGAATTGGCGAAGCTGCCCGAAGGTGCGAACCTGCCGGGCGAGGCGGCCTTCAAGCTCTATGACACCTATGGTTTCCCGCTGGATCTGACCCAGGACGCGCTACGCGAAAAGGGTCGGGCGGTCGATACGGCCGGTTTCGATTCAGCGATGGCGGAGCAGAAGGCCAAGGCCCGTGCCGCCTGGGCCGGCTCTGGCGAGACCAAGGATGCCGCGATCTGGTTCGACATCGCCGAAGAGCATGGCGCCACCGAATTCCTCGGCTATGACACCGAGATCAGCGAGGGCCAGGTCCTCGCATTGGTTCAGGACGGCGCTGCGGTCGAGGAAGCCGGCGAGGGGCAGCAGGTCCAGATCGTCGTGAACCAGACGCCGTTCTATGGCGAGGCCGGCGGCCAGGTCGGCGATACTGGCCTGATCAAGACGGAGACCGGCGCCGCGCGCGTGACCGATACGAAAAAGACCGGCGGCGTCTTCATCCATATCGCCGAGGTGACGCTGGGCACGATCCAGCGCGGCCAGGGTGCGCAGCTGTCCGTCGATCACGACCGTCGCAGCGCGATCCGCGCCAACCATTCGGCCACGCACCTGCTGCACGAGGCGCTGCGCCGCGCCCTGGGCGAGCATGTCGCGCAGCGCGGCAGCCTGAACGCGCCCGACCGGCTGCGCTTCGACTTCAGCCATGCCAAGGCGATGACGCCCGAGGAGCTGGCGCAGGTCGAGCGCGAGGTGAACGATTTTATCCGCCAGAACAGCCCGGTCGAGACCCGGATCATGACCCCCGACGATGCCCGTGCATTGGGCGCGCAGGCGCTTTTCGGCGAGAAATACGGTGATGAGGTTCGGGTGGTCTCGATGGGCGAGCTGCCGGGTTCGGGCAAGGGCACCGGCGGCCAGACCTATTCGCTGGAGCTTTGCGGCGGCACCCATGTCGCGCGCACCGGCGATATCGGCATGTTTGCCCTGACTTCGGAAACCGCATCGGCCGCCGGCATCCGCCGCATCGAGGCGCTGACCGGCCAGGCGGCGATGGACGAGTTGCGCCGCGTGGACGGCGAACTCAATGAGATTGCCGGCATTGTCAAGGCGCAGGCGGGTGACGTGGTGAACAAGGTCCGCGCGCTTGCCGATGAGCGCAAGGCGCTGGCGAACGAGGTCGCGCAACTCAAGCGCCAGCTTGCCATGGGCGGTGGCTCCGAGGACAAGCCCCGTGAAATCAACGGCATCAAGCTTATCGCCCGCCGCGTCGAGGGTGTGAGCGGCAAGGAACTCGGTCCGCTGGTCGATGAGATGAAGTCGCGGCTCGGCTCGGGCGCCGTGGTGGTGCTGGCCGAGGCAGATGGCAAGGCGACGGTGGCGGCGGGCGTGACGCCCGACCTGACCGGCCGGATCAGCGCCGTCGAACTGGTGCAGACCGCGACGGCGGCGCTGGGCGGCAAAGGCGGCGGTGGTCGGCCCGACCGCGCCCAGGGCGGGGCACCCAGCCTTGCTGCCGCTGACAGCGCCATTTCCGCCGTCGAAACCCTGATCGGAGAGAAAGCATGACCGCGCTGTGGATCGCCCATGTGAACGTGACCGACCCCGAGGCCTATGGCGAATATGCCCGGCTGGCGGGGCCGGCGATAGCCGCGCATGGCGGGGCATTCCTGGCGCGCGGCTCGCGCTATGTCCAGCTTGAGGGCAAGGACCGCGCCCGCAATGTCGTGGCGCGGTTTCCCAGCCTGGAAGATGCGGTGGCTTGCTACCGCTCGGCCGAATATCAGGCTGCGCTGGAGCATGCGAAAGGGGCGGCAGAGCGCGACCTTGTGATCGTGGAAGAGAATCCGGCCTAGGACTTTTTGGTGATTCGTTAGGCTTTTCGTGCTAGCCCTAGGAAAAAGCACGGAAAGGGGCAGGACATGTGCCGCTGGGCAGCCTATCTCGGCAGTCCGATCTATCTTGAGGATGTCATCTGCCGGCCCGGCCATTCGCTGGTCCGGCAAAGCCATGGTGCGACGCGCTGCCATACTCCGGTCAATGCCGACGGTTTCGGCATCGCTTGGTATGGCGAGCGTGAAGAGCCCGGCCTTTACCGCGACATCATGCCGGCCTGGTCGGACAGCAACCTTCGCAGCCTGACCGCCACGGTGAAATCGCACCTGTTCCTTGCGCATGTGCGGGCCTCGACTGGCACCGCGACCAGTCGCAACAATTGCCATCCCTTTGTCGTGGGTCGCTGGTGCTTCATGCATAATGGGCAGTTCGGCGGTTACGACAGCTATCGCCGCCATGCCGAAGTGCTGATCCCAGACGAACTCTATGCCCATCGCAAGGGCGCCACGGATAGCGAGGCGCTGTTCCTGATGGCCTTGGGTGAAGGGCTGGGCGGCGACCCTGCCGGCGCCATGGCCCGCGCCACCGCGAAATTCGAGGCATTGGCCCGGCAAAAGGGCACCGCGCCGCATGTGCGGCTGACGGCGGCCTTTTCGGACGGGGCCAAGCTTTACGCCCTGCGCTATGCCAGCGACGAGCATGCGCCGACGCTGTTCCATCGCTGGTCCGACACCCGCGGCGGCCGCGCGGTGGTCTCCGAACCGCTGGAGAGCGACGAGGCGGACTGGCTGGAGGTTCCGGCGCAAAGCTTCTGCATCTTCGATGGTGCCGAGGTGACGATCACGCCCTTCCGGCCCGAGCCGCTTCGCGCTGCTGCCTGAGACTTCGCCCAGGCCCCGCGGGTCCGCAGAAAGCCGGCTCATGCCGATGCGCCGGATGCTCGCTCGACTCCGCCACCAGTCGGCGCCTCACTGTTTCCAAATTCTTGGGAATGCTGTCATCAGCGTGGCCGTGAACCGATCAGATCGGTATGGAAAGCACCCGCCTGCTTTCGCGGATCAGGAAATCCCTGATCTCGCCTCTCCTTTGCCCATGCTCATCCAGCAGGGCATTGCCGGGATCGAGGCTGGCCATCTCGAACCTGACAATCCGTCATGCAACGCCAGGCACCCGCGGCGCGGGAAGCGATCCGCGCAATCGAGGACCGCTTGGACATCAATGCGCCGCCGACCATTGCGACGACCGGCAAGGGCAGGGGCGCACATATCTTGCGCCCCTTCGCAGGTCAGAACCAGATGCGGTCGGCAAAGACGTAATGCACGATCCGGTCGCGGGTCAGGCCCATCCGGGCCAGTTCGGCATCGGATTTTGCTTCCAGCGCCTCGATCTCGGCGCGGCGCGAATGCTTCGTGATATAGGCCGCGGCCCCGCGCGAAAGCCGCTTGCGGACAGCGGCGAACAGGTCGGGCAGGCGGGGCGAGAAGCGGTTGGTTGCGATGGTAGCCATTGGAAACCCTTTCGGTATTGGCGAATGGTTTCCTCCCCTGACGACGAATGTAGGGCCTCTTTACGGCCATCACCATGGCTTCTTTTGCAATGCTGCATTGCAGCAGCGCCTTTGCGGCGTTCGGCCGTGCCCCCGTCCAGCCGATGCATCACCCGTTTCCCGGGCTGATCATGCTGCCGTAGTGCCATCTTCGGCCCGGTGCCGGACATCGGCCGCGAACCTGGCCTGGCGCACCGGAAAGCCGGCCGATTTCCCCGTGTCGGACCACAGATCCGCGCGCCGACCGGGCAGGGTGCGCATTTCGTGAGCAGGGCGGAATGCACTTTCCCCCAAGGGCTTCGGCCATTATACGGTTCGCGGCATTCATGACCGCAAGGGGAAAGCACAATGGCCAATGTGGTGGTCGTCGGCGCGCAATGGGGCGACGAAGGCAAGGGCAAGATCGTCGACTGGCTTTCGGAACGCGCCGATGTGATCGCGCGCTTTCAGGGCGGTCATAACGCCGGCCACACGCTGGTCATCGGCAATCAGGTGTTCAAGCTGTCGCTGCTGCCCTCGGGCATCGTGCGCAAGGGCAAGATGGCGGTCATCGGCAACGGCGTTGTGCTGGACCCCTGGTCCCTGTTTGCCGAAATCGACAAGCTTTCCGCGCAAGGGGTCGAGATCAGCCCGGCGAACCTGATGATCGCCGAGAACACCCCGCTGATCCTGCCGCTGCACCAGGATCTCGACAAGCTGCGCGAAGAGGCCGCGGGCGCATCCAAGATCGGCACCACCGGCCGCGGCATCGGCCCGGCCTATGAGGACAAGGTCGGCCGCCGCACCATCCGCGTCGCCGACCTGGGCGATGAGGAGACGCTGGATTCCCGCCTCGACCGCCTGCTTGCCCATCACGATGCGCTGCGTCAGGGCCTGGGTGCAGCGCCCATCGACCGGGCGGAACTGCGCGCCAAGCTGCTGGAAATCGCGCCGAAACTGCTGCAATACGCCCAGCCGGTCTGGAAGGTGATGAACGACTACCGCAAGGCCGGCAAGCGCATCCTGTTTGAGGGTGCGCAGGGCAGCCTGCTGGACATCGACTTCGGCACCTACCCTTACGTGACCAGCTCGACCACCATGTCGGGCATGGCGGCCAGCGGCACCGGGCTTGGCCCTTCGGCCATCGGCTTCGTGCTGGGGATCGTCAAGGCCTATACGACCCGCGTCGGCGAAGGCCCGTTTCCCACCGAGCTCGACGATGCCGACGGCCAGCGCCTGGGTGAGCGCGGCCATGAATTCGGCACCGTGACCGGCCGCAAGCGCCGCTGCGGCTGGTTCGATGCGGTTCTGGTGCGCCAGACCTGCGCCATCTCGGGCGTGGACGGCATTGCGCTGACCAAGCTGGACGTGCTGGACGGCTTCCAGACGCTGAAGATCTGCACCGGCTACGAGGTGGACGGCCGGCATTACGACCACCTGCCCACTGCCGCCTCGCTTCAGGCCAAGGCGAAGCCCGTCTACGAGGAAATGGAGGGCTGGCAGGAATCGACGCAAGGCGCGCGGTCCTGGGCCGACCTGCCCGCCAATGCGATCAAATACGTCCGCCGCATCGAGGAACTGATCCAGTGCCCCGTCGCGCTGCTCTCGACCTCGCCCGAGCGGGACGATACCATCCTCGTGACCGATCCCTTCGCGGACTGACGCGGGCTGACATGGACCTCAAGACGCGCAAACGCTGGTCGCTGGTGATCCTGCTTGTCGGGCTGCCGCTCTATATCGTGGTGGCGGTAAGCCTGGTGAACTGGATGGACCGGACCTGGGGCCGCCAGCCGATCCTGGTCGAGCTTGCGGTCTATGTCGCCCTGGGCATCCTCTGGGCGCTGCCTTTCCGCAAGGTGTTCACCGGCATCGGCAAGGGCGAATGAGCCAGCAAGGGACCAGGTTGGCCAGTGCCCGCCCGGTCACGCTGATCGGCGGTGCGCCGGTCGGCCGCGCCGATCTGGAGCAGGCGCTGGCCCTGGCGCCGGTGGTGGCCGCCGCCGATAGCGGCGCCGATACCGCGCTGAGCCACGGGCTGATGCCGGCGGCGGTCTGGGGCGATTTCGACAGCATTTCCGCTCGCGCCCGGGCCGAGATCCCGCTGGCGAACCAGCACCCCATCGCCGAGCAGAACAGCACCGATTTCGAGAAATGCTTGTCCAATCTCGATGCTCCCTTCGTCGTCGCCCTGGGCTTTTCGGGCGCGCGCCATGACCATTTCCTGTCGGTGCTCAATGTGCTCGCCCGCCGTATCGGCCCGCCCTGCATCCTGATCGCGGGCGAGGACGTGATCGCGCTTGCCCCGCCGCGCCTCGCGCTGGATCTCGCGCCCGGCACGCGGGTCTCGCTTTTCCCGATGGGCCCGGCCACCGGCCGCTCGCAGGGCCTGAAATGGCCCATCGACGGCCTGGCCTTCGCGCCGGGCGGCCGCAGCGGCACCTCGAACCAGGCCACGGGTCCGGTCACGCTGGAATGCGACGGCCCGATGCTGCTGATCCTGCCGCGCTCGGAACTGGCGACGCTCGCCCGCGCCCTCTGATCGCTTTCGCCGTTTCCCGCATACCCGTTCGGAAAAGCCGGCCGGGGCCTTCTCTGTTCCCCAAATACTCATGCGACCGCGCCGCTCAGCGCCCTCGGATCCGCGGGTCCATGGCATCGCGCAACCCGTCGCCGATATAGTTCACCGACAGCACCGTCAGTGAGATCAGCAGCCCCGGCAACACCACCCGCCAGGGATACATCTGCATCTGGTCCACCGCGTCATAGAGCAGCCGTCCCCAGGTCGGGAAGTCCGGCGGAAAGCCCAGCCCCAGAAAGGACAGCGCGCTTTCAGTGATGATCGCCGTGGCGATGCCCAGCGTCGCCGCCACCACGATGGGCGAGATCACGTTGGGCAGCACATGGCGCAGGATCATGCGCGGCGCCGGCGTGCCGATGGATTGCGCGGCCAGGATGAATTCGCGCTCCTTGAGGCCCAGCACCTCGCCGCGCAGGATGCGCGCCGTCTGCATCCACGAGGTGATGCCGATGGCGCTGACGATCAGCAGGAAGGTGCCGCCCGCCGGACCCATGGCCCGGCCCAGGGGCTCGCGGAACAATGTCACCATCAGCAGCAGCAGGGGCAGCAGCGGCAGGGCCAGGAACAGCTCGGTCAGCCGCATCAGCGGCGCGTCCAGCCGGCGGAAATAGCCCGAACTGATGCCGATCAGGCTGCCCAGCGTCAGTGCGACGGCCATGGCGGTCAGCCCGACCGCCAGCGAAACCTGCCCTCCGGCCATCAGCCGTGCCAGCATGTCGCGGCCAAGCTGGTCGGTGCCCAGGGGATGCGCCGCACTGAAACCCTGGTTGCGGGCACGGATATCGACGAAACCCGGATCGATGGTCCAGACCAGCGGCCCGAGCCCGACGAACAGCAGGATCGCCACGAACAGCACCAGCGCCAGCATGGCGCCGCGATGGTTGCGGAACTGCCGCCAGATGTCGCGCCACTGGCTGCGGGCGGGCGCCTGGGGCGGAGGATCGGCGGGCGGCAGCGCCTCGGCCCCCGGGGCGGGGGCATTGACGGCGCTTTCCTCGATGAGCAGCCGGTCAGTCATAGCGAATCCTTGGGTCCAGCACGCCATAGAGCAGATCGGCGATCAGGGTGAAGCCGACGATGAGCACCGCGAAGATGAAGGTCAGCGTCATCACCATCGGCATGTCGTTGGCATGGATCGCCAGGATCAGCAGCTGCCCCAGCCCGTTCACCTTGAACACCTGCTCGGTGATGATGGCGCCGCCGAAGACCGCCGGCAGCCCCAGCGCGATCACCGTCACCACCGGGATCAGGCTGTTCCTCAGCACATGCTTCAGCACCACCACCCGCTCGGACAGGCCCTTGGCGCGGGCGGTGCGGACGTAATCCTGCCGCAGGTTGTCCAGCATGGATGCGCGCATGAAGCGGCTGATCTGCGCGGCGTTGTAAAGCGCCAGCACCGCGACCGGCATCGCCATCTGGCGCAACTGCACCACGAAGCTGTCCCAATCCGTGACCCGATGCGTGGTGTCGTAGATCGAGGGGAACCATTGCAGCTTGATGCCGAAGACGATGATCAGCACCACCCCGGTAAAGAAGGTCGGCAGCGAGAAGCCGACCATCGAGATGAACGTGCCGATCTGGTCGAACCAGGAATATTGCCGATAGGCCGAGATGATGCCGATGGGCAGCGCAATCATCACGCCGACCAGATAGGACATGCCGACGACGGTCAGCGTCTGGGGCAGCCGCTCGGCGATCACGTCGAAGACCGGGCTGCGGCTCTGGAAGCTGATGATGCGCTGCATCCCCTCGCTGAAGCCGGTGCCGAAGGCGCGGTCGAACCAATAGAGCGGCTCGACCCAGAAGAACTGCTTCAGCCACAGCACATAGCGGATATACCACGCCTGGCCCAGGCCAAGCGCCTCGCGCATCCGCTCCTTGACCTCGGGCGGCACGGTCAGCGGCACGTCGCCCAGCGGATCGCCGGGCGATGCCTCCAGCAGCAGAAAGATCACCAGCGAGATGAACAGCAGCGTCGGCACCGCCAGCAGCAGGCGGCGCAGGGCAAAGCTCAGCATCGCCGCGTCACTTCACGCGATGCCAGTCGGCGACGTTCCACAACTCGCTGTCCCAGGCGTTCAGCGCCACCCCGCCCAGGCTGTTGGCATGGGCCGAGGTCGTGCCGCGATAGACCAGCGGGATGATGGCGTTGCTGTCCTTGGTCAGCATCTCGTTCAGGCGCCGGCCCATGGCGCCGCGCTCGGCCGGATCGACGATCTGCGTCATCTCGGCGATCAGCCGGTCGTATTCCGGGTCGCAATAGCGGCTGGTATTCTCGCCCTGCCACTGGTTTTCCGGCCCCGGCGCCTTGTCGCAGGTCTGCCGCGCCAGATAGGGCTCGGGGTTCGAGCCCTCGAAGTTGTTGGCATACATCTCGACATCGGCATAAAGCTTCTGAAACGTGTCGGGCGAGCCGGCATCGCCGCCGAAGAAGACCGAGGGGTCCACCACCTTCAGCTCGGTCTCGACGCCGATCTCGGACCACCATTGCTTGATCAGCGCCTGGAAGTCCTGGCGCACCGCGTTGACCGAGGTCTGGAACAGCAGCGTAAGCCGCTTGCCGTCCTTTTCGCGCACGCCGCCCGCGCCGACGGTCCAGCCCGCCTCGTCCAGCAGCGCCTTTGCCCCCTCGATGTCCTGGGTGAAGCATTCGGTATTCTCGGATGCCCAGGCGGCGGGCGCCGGCACCAGGTTGCAGGTCGGCTGCCCGGCCGGGCCATAGCCGATCTCGGTCAGCAATTCCCGGTCGATGGCCATGGACAGCGCCTTGCGCACCGCCGGGTCGGTCAGGATCGGATGCGGATGCTTGACCGTCGAGCGCTCGCCCTCGGGCAGGCTGGGCGAAGGATCGGTCAGGTTGACATGGATGCGCTCGACCAGGCTGCCGAAGGCGGCGACGTTCTTGCCCTTGCCGGCCGCCTCCATGCCGGCGATCACGTCCGGGGCAAGCTGGGTGTTCCAGGCATAGTCGAACTCGCCCGTTTCCAACACGGCGCGCGCCGCCGCCGCCGAATCGCCGCCGCCCTTCATCAGCAGCGTGGCGAAGGCGGGCTTTGCCGGGTCGCGATATTCGGGATTGGCGGCAAACGAGATCACGTCGTTGGTGCGGAATTCCTTGACCACGAAGGCGCCGGTGCCGACGGGGTTGAAGTTCTGCTGGGTGCAGGTCGGCGCCGCCTCGCCCAGGCAATTCTGGAACTGCGCCTTTTGCAGGATCGGCGATTGCGCCCCCACGAAGGCCGAAAAGGGATCGGGCCGGGGCGAGACGAAGGTCACGCGCACGGTCAGCTCATCGACCGCCTCGACCTTTTCGACGCCCTCGAACTTGGCAAGCTGGGCGCAGCCGCCGTTCGGGCTCATGCAATATTCCGCGGTAAAGGCCACGTCCTCGGCGGTGAAGGGCGTGCCGTCCGACCATTTTATGCCCGGCTGCAATTTCCAGGTGACCGTCTTCAGATCCTCGGAAATGCCGCCGTTTTCGACTGACGGGATCTCGGCCGCCAGGCGCGGCACCACCTCGCCCTCGGGGGTGAAGCTGGCCAGCGGCTCCAGCACCACGCTGCCGGCGATGATGTCCTTGGTGCCGGCCGACAGATACGGGTTCATCGTCGAGGGCGCCTGCCACATGATGACATTGACCTGCCCGTCGCTGCCCCGCTCGGCGAATGCGGCCGGGGCCATGGCGGCGGTGGCCGCCGCGCCCAGCATCAGGGTTTTCAGTTTCATCGCTCTCTCCTGTTGGTGGATTTGCGCGGGACGTCTGGCGCTGCCGGTTTTGGTGGTCTTCTGCCTTTGCCGTTTCCCCGGTCTTGCTGTCCCTCGGATGCGCCGAGTTTCAGACAGGTCCCGGTTGAAAAGCAAGAAACAAGTTTCCGTCCCGGTTTCAGGTTGCAATGCGGTGGCGGCGCATTAGCCTGAATGTCGCAGCGATGGTCAGGGGGCGCGAATGCTGGACACGAAGCCGCTGGTCAGGATCGAGGGGTTGCGGGTCGAGTTCCAGACCCATGACGGCCCGGTCACGGGCGTCGAGGATCTGTCCTTCGACATCCGGCCCGGCGAATGCCTTTGCGTGGTGGGCGAATCCGGCTCGGGCAAATCGGTCAGTTCGCTGTCGCTGATGCGGCTGGTGGAATTCGGCGGCGGCGAGATCGCCAATGGCCGGCTGCTGTTCCAGCGCGAGCGGGGCGAGATCGACCTCGCCAAGGCCCCGCCCGCCGCGATGCGCGACATCCGCGGCAACGAGATCGCGATGATCTTCCAGGAGCCGATGACGGCGCTGAACCCGGTCTTTACCGTGGGCGAGCAGCTGGCCGAGGGGCTGATCGTGCATCGCGGCCTGACGCGCGCCCAGGCCCGTGCGCGCGCGCTGGAGCTGTTGCACGAGGTGCGCATCCCCGAACCCGAGCGGCGGTTGCGGCAGTATCCGCACGAGCTTTCGGGCGGGATGCGCCAGCGCGTCGTCATCGCCATGGCGATGGCTTGCCGCCCGCGCCTGCTGATCTGCGACGAGCCGACCACGGCGCTGGACGTGACCATCCAGGCCGAGATCCTGACCCTGATCGACCGCCTGAAGCGCGAGACCGGCATGGCGGTGCTGTTCATCACCCATGACATGGCGGTGGTGGCGCAGATGGCCGACCGCGTCGTGGTCATGTTCCGCGGCAACAAGGTCGAGGAAGGCCCGGTCGGCCAGATCTTCGAAGCCCCGCGCGAGCCTTATACCCAGGCGCTGCTTGCCGCCGTGCCGCGGCTGGGCGAGATGACCGGGCGCGATGCGCCCGAGCCGATGCGGCTGATGCGCGAGGGGCAGGTGGCGCGGCCCGAGCCCGTGGTCCCGCCTGCGCCCGAGCCGCTGCTGGTGGTCAGGAACCTTTGCACCCGCTTTGCGGTCAAGGGCGGCATCCTGCGCCGCACCGTGGCGCAGGTCCATGCGGTCGAGGACGTTTCCTTTACCGTCAATGCCGGCGAGACCCTGTCGCTCGTGGGCGAATCGGGATGCGGCAAGTCCACCACCGGACGCTCGATCCTGCGGCTGGTCGAGCCGAGTTCGGGCCAGGTCAGCCTTGGCGGGCGCGACATCCTGGCCCTGGGCGCATCCGATCTGCGCAAGGCGCGGCGCGACATGCAGATGATCTTCCAGGACCCGTTTGCCAGCCTCGACCCGCAGATGCGCCTGCTCGACCAGATCGAGGAGCCGATGCTGAACTACGGTATCGGCAACCGCGCCGAGCGCCGCGACCGCATCGCCCGGCTTTTCGACCGGGTGGAACTGCCGCGCGGCTTCATGAAGCGTTACCCGCACGAGCTGTCGGGCGGCCAGCGCCAGCGCATCGCCATTGCCCGGGCCCTGGCACTGAACCCGAAACTCATCATCGCCGACGAGGCGGTCTCGGCGCTGGACGTATCGGTGCAGGCGCAGGTGCTGAACCTGCTGATGGAATTGCAGCGCGACCTTGGCATCTCGATGCTGTTCATCAGCCATGACATGGCGGTGGTCGAGCGCGTCAGCCATCATGTCGGCGTCATGTATCTGGGCCGCATCGTCGAGATCGGCACCCGCAGGCAGGTCTTCGAGAACCCCCAGCACGGCTATACCCGCCAGTTGATGGCTGCCGTGCCGGTTGCCGATCCGCGCCGCCGCAAGATCGGCGAGGACCTGCGCTTTCGTCCCATTCCCTCGCCGATCCATCCCGTCGGCCATGTGCCCGCGCCCTCGGCCTATCGCGAGGTGGCGCCCGGCCATCTGGTGCAGGCCGAGCCGGCGACGCATGGATAAGGCGCGGGCACCTGCGCCACGCAATGCCGCGCGCCCAGCTGCGCGGCCTTGCGGTGCGGTGCGAAAGGCGTAACCTGCCGGCCGAAGGAGATCGTCACATGCCCGTCAAGAACCGCTTTGCCGAATTGCTGCCCGAGATCACCGCCTGGCGCCGCGACTTCCACGAGAATCCCGAGCTCGACTATCAGGTCCACCGCACCGCCGGCCGCGTGGCCGAGCTGCTGCGCGGCTTCGGCGTGGACGAGGTGAACGAGGGCGTCGGCCGCACCGGCGTGGTGGGCGTCATCAGGGGCCGCAGCAACAGCAGCGGCCGGGTGATCGGGCTGCGTGCCGACATGGACGCGCTGCCGATCAACGAGCAGACCGGGGCGGAATATGCCTCGAAAAATCCGGGGGTCATGCATGCCTGCGGCCATGACGGCCATACCGCCATGCTGCTGGGCGCGGCGAAATACCTGGCCGAGACGCGCAATTTCGACGGCACCGCCGTGGTGATCTTCCAGCCCGCCGAAGAGGGCGGGGCAGGCGGCCTGGCCATGGTGCAGGACGGTTTGGTGGATCGCTGGGGCATCCAGGAATTCTATGGCATGCACAATATGCCCGGCTATCCGACCGGCAGTTTTGCCATCCGCGAGGGTGCCATGATGGCCGCCGCCGACCAGTTCGACATCGTGGTCACCGGCAAGGGCGGGCACGCCGCCAAGCCGCATGAGGCGATCGACACCACCCTGGTCGCGGCGCAGATCATCGTGGCGCTGCAATCCATCGTGGCGCGCAATGTCGATCCGCTGAAAAGCGGCGTGATTTCGGTCTGCGTGGTGCAGACCGATTCCACCGCGCATAACGTCATCCCTCAGGTGGTGAAGCTGAAGGGCACCGCCCGCAGCCTTGCCCCCGAGGTGCGCGACCAGCTGGAAGAGGGCATCAAGCGCGTCGCCACCCATACCGCCGCGGCCTTCGGCGCCGCGGCCGAGGTGACATACGACCGCGGCTATCCGGTGACGATGAACCACCCCGAAGCAACCGGGTTCGCGGCCGAGGTGGCGCGCCAGGTGGCGGGCGAGGTGAACATGGAGATGGAGCCGCTGATGGCGGGCGAGGATTTCAGCTATATGCTGAACGAACGTCCCGGCGCCTATATCTTCGTCGGCAATGGCGACACCGCCATGGTGCATCACCCCGCCTATGATTTCGACGACAATGCGATTCCGGCCGGGTCGAGTTGGTATGCCGGCATGGTCGAGGCGCGGATGCCGATCCCGGCGTGACGGCCGGACCGGGGGCTGTCTGCCCCCGGACCCCCGAGAGTATTTGTGAAACGGAGAAATCAGGGGCCGCGAGGCGCCTTTGCCGTTCAGAAATGGATGGCGCGGCCATAGGCCGAGAGCGTGGCCTCGTGCAGCATTTCCGACAGTGTCGGGTGCGGGAAGACCGTCTCCATCAGTTCGGCCTCGGTGGTCTCCAGCGTGCGGCCGACGACATAGCCCTGGATCAGCTCGGTCACCTCGGCCCCGACCATGTGGGCGCCCAGAAGCTCGCCGGTCTTGGCGTCGAAGACGGTCTTGATCAGCCCCTCGGGTTCGCCGAGCGCAATGGCCTTGCCGTTGCCGATGAAGGGGAAGCGGCC
The DNA here is from genome assembly GCF_030234105.1 of Paracoccus sp. SSJ. NCBI lineage: Bacteria > Pseudomonadati > Pseudomonadota > Alphaproteobacteria > Rhodobacterales > Paracoccaceae > Paracoccus > Paracoccus sp. SSJ. The sequence goes on from NZ_JASSPE010000004.1 coordinate 147,689, forward strand.
AACCTTGACCTCGTAGCCGGCGGCCTTGGCCTTTTCCTCGGTCAGGCCGACGGAGGCGACCTGCGGGTTGCAATAGGTGCAGCCGGGGATCGAATTCGGCTTGATCGGATGCGGGTGCCCGCCGGCGATCAGTTCGGCCACCATGACGCCTTCATGGCTGGCCTTGTGCGCCAGCCAGGGCGCGCCGGCCACGTCGCCGATGGCATAGAGCCCCTCGACGCCGGTGCGGCAATATTCGTCGGTGACGACATGGGTGCGGTCGATCTTGGCGCCCAGTTTTTCCAGCCCGAGGTTTTCGACGTTGCCGACGATGCCGACGGCCGAGATCACCGTGTCGAACTCATGCGTTTCGGTCTTGCCGCCGGTCTCGATATGGGCGGTGACCTTGCCTTTGGCGCGGTCGAGTTTCTTGACCGCCGCCTTTTCCAGGATCTTCATGCCTTGCTTGACGAACTGTTTCTTGGCCAGCGCCGAGATCTCGGCATCCTCGACCGGCAACACGCGGTCCATGACCTCGACCACGGTGGTGTCGGCGCCCAGCGTGTTGAAGAAGCTGGCGAATTCGATGCCGATGGCGCCCGAGCCGATGACCAGCAGCTTTTTCGGCATGCGCGGCGGCTGCAGGGCGTGCTTGTAGTTCCAGACCAGGTCGCCGTCCGGCTCCAGTCCCGGCAATTCGCGGGCGCGGGCGCCGGTGGCGAGCACGATGGCCTTGCCCGTGACTTCCTCGGTGCCCTTGTCGGTCTTGACGCTGATCTTGCCGGGGGCGGTCAGGCTGGCCTCGCCCATGATGACGGTGACCTTGTTCTTTTTCAGCAGGTGGCCGACGCCGCCGGCGAGCTGCTTGGCCACGCCGCGCGAGCGTTGCACCACGGCGCCGAGATCGTAGCCGATCTTGTCGGCGGACAGCCCGAACTCCTTGGCGCGGTGCATGAGGTGAAAGACCTCGGCCGAACGCAGCAGCGCCTTGGTCGGGATGCAGCCCCAGTTCAGACAGATGCCGCCCAGATGCTCGCGCTCGATACAGGCCACCTTCAGCCCCAACTGCGCGCCGCGGATGGCGCAGACATAGCCGCCAGGGCCGGAACCGATCACCACCATGTCAAAGCTCTGCGCCATGGATGTCCCCCTATCAGAAAAGATAGTTCAGCGTTAAACCAATTTTCAGACGTCAGCAAGCGACAGCTTGCCCGAGACCAGCGCGCCATAGCCGCCGGCCTCCATCACGCGGCTTTCCGCCGCCGTGGGCACGCGGTTCAGCGCCGCGTTGCGCCAGGGGAAGCGGCCGAACCTGGCGATGGCGTCGCGATGCAACTCGGCATGGCGCAGGTTCTCGCCGGGCATGAATTCGGCGAACAGGCTGACCGCGCGCTCCTGGTCGGCCAGATCCTCGGAATGCTCGAAGGGCAGGTAGAAGAACTGCCGGCCGGGCGGTTCGATGCGCAGGTGAAAGCCGTTGGCTATGGCCTCGCGGGCAAGGCTGCGGGCCAGCGGGTCGGTGTCGAAGGCGCGGGCATCCTCGCGGAACATGTTGCGCGGGAACTGGTCGGTCAGGATCAGCCCGGCCAGCGCGCCCTCGGGCGTCGTGGCCCAGCCGGGCACCAGGTCGGCGGCGCGCTCCCAGGCCGGCTGGAAGCGCTGGCGGATGGTTTCGTCCAGATCGTCCGAGCGGGTATACCAGCCCTCCTCGCCGACCTCGTCGAGCCAGAAGCGGTTGATGCCCTCGGGTGTCACGGTGTCGGTCATGGCTGCGCCCTCCGTTTTCCCGGATGGTTGCAGAGCGTGCCGCCTGTCGCAACCCCGTCAGGCGGGTTTGTCGCCGTCGTCGGAACTGGCGGTTTCCAGCGCCGCCTCGACCGCGACGGGCGTGGCCGAGGGGGCGATGACCGCAAAGCTTTGCTGATCCGCCACCGGGGCGGCCGGGCGGCGGGTGCGGCGCCAGCCGGCATAGAAGGCCAGCACCGCCAGCAGCAGGCCGATATAGACCCAGAACCCGTCCGGCCCCAGCAGCGACATCAGCCAGCCGGTGATCAACGGCCCGGCCATGGCGCCCACGCCATTGATGAACAGAAGCCCGGCCGAGGCGGCGGCCATGTCGCTGCTGTCCAGGAAGTCGTTGGTATAGGCCAAGAGCAGCGAATAGACCGGATTGGCCACGCCGCCGATCAGCGCCGCCGCCAGCAGCAGGCCCCAGATGTCCGGCTGCAGCGTCACCGTCGCCAGGCTGACCGCAGCACCCAGCACCGACAGCCCCAGCACGATGATGCGCCGGTCGCCATGGTCCGACAGCCAGCCGATCGGATATTGCAGCAAGAGCCCGCCGGCATAGATCGCGGCAACGAAGGCCGAGATCTCTCGCACCGAAAGCCCCTTGGTCGAGCCCCAGACCGAGGCCATGCCGAACAGCGCCGAAAACACCCCGCCCATCAGGAATATGCCGATGCAGCCCAGCGGCGAGACGCGGAACAGGCTGCCGAAGCTCATGCGCTTCAGGGTCGCGAATTGCGGCGCGGGCTGCGTCGAAAGCAGGATCGGCAGGAACGAGACGCTGACCAGCACCGAGGGAATCACGAACAGCAGATAGCCCGCCGGATCGGCCGTGTTCATCAGGAACTGGGCCGAAATGATGCCTAGCATCTGCATGATCATGTAGGCCGACATGGCCTGGCCGCGGTTCTCGTTGGTGGTGCCGGCGTTCAGCCAGCTTTCCGCGGTGATGTAGACCCCCGAGAAGCAGAACCCGATCAGGAGCCGCATCAGCGACCACGAGATCCAGTGCGGCGCGGCCGCGTAAAGGATCAGCACCGACGAGATCAGCGAGCCGAGCGCCGCGAAGACCCGCACATGGCCGACCTGGCGGATCAGTTCGGGCACCACGCGCGAGCCCAGCAGGAAGCCGCCGAAATAGGCCGACATGACCACCGACATCTGGGTGGTCGATATGCCCTCGATCTTGCCGCGAATGCCCAGGAGCGTGCCTTGCATCCCGTTCCCGACCATCAAGAGCAGGATGCCCAGAAGCAACGGCCAGGTGGTGCGCAGCACGGTAAGCATCACGGGTCCTTCGGAATCAGCAGGGAGGCGTCGCCATAGCTGAAGAAGCGATAGCCCGATTCCACGGCATGGCGATAGATCCCGCGGATCCGGTCCTGGCCCATCAGGGCGCTGACCAGCATCAGCAGGGTCGATTTCGGCAGGTGGAAATTGGTCATCAGCGCATCCGTCACGCGAAAGCGATAGCCGGGATAGATGAAGATTTCGGTAACGCCCTGGAAGGGATGGACGGTGCCGTCCTCGGCAGCCGCCGATTCGATCAGCCGCAGCGCCGTGGTGCCGACGGGGATCACCCGCCCGCCCGCGGCGCGGGTGGCGTTGATCGCCGCCGCCGCCTCGGGCGTGACCTCGCCCCATTCGCCGTGCATCTTGTGGGTGGTCACGTCCTCGACCTTGACCGGCAGGAAGGTGCCGGCGCCGACATGCAGGGTGACATGGGTGAAGCGCACGCCCCTGGCCGCCAGCCGGTCCAGCAACTCGCGGTCGAAATGCAGGCTGGCGGTGGGGGCGGCGACGGCGCCGGAATTGCGTGCCCAGACGGTCTGGTAATCCTGGCGGTCGGCCTCGTCCGGGGCGCGCAGCGCGGCGATATAGGGCGGCAGCGGCATGGCGCCGACCTGCGCCAGCGCGGCGTCGAATGCCTCGCCCGTGGCGTCGAAGCGCAGGGTCAGCTCGCCCCCGGCGATCTCGGCCACCTCGGCGGACAGCGCGCTGCCAAAGCGGATCACCTCGCCCGGCTTCAGCTTGCGCAGCGGTTTCGCCAGCGCCTTCCAGCCATCGGCGACGGGCTCCAGCAGCGTGACCTCGACCTTTGCCACCGCCTCGCCCTGCGGGGTCTGGCGGGCGCGGGTGCCGTTCAGCCGCGCCGGGATGACCTTGGTGTCGTTCAGCACCAGCAGGTCGCCCGAACCCAGCAGATCCGCCAGGTCGCGCACATGCAGGTCGCGAATCGAATCGCCCTGCGCCAGCAGCAGCCGCGCCGAGGAACGCGGCCGCGCCGGGCGCGTCGCGATCAATGTCTCGGGCAGGTGAAAGTCGAAATCGTCCAGCTTCATGGGCTTAGGTTCTGTCCGGGCCATTGGGAAGCGTCAAGGCGGGAGGTCATCACAAAGTGAAAAACTCAGGCTTTACTTATCCGAGGAAATGGGTAAGTTTTGTCCAACCGAAGGTGAGTAAATGATCGTCTGCCACTGCACCCAGATCTCGGACTACGACATCAAGGCTGCCATTGACTGGATGCGTGCCGCGGACCCCGAGACGATCATCACCCCCGGCAAGATCTACCACGCACTCGGCAAGCGTGCCGATTGCGGGGGCTGTATGCCTTTGTTTCTGGACACCATGCGCGGATGCGATAATCTGGCTGTGCCCCCCATTCTCAGGGGGCTGAAAGCCAACCGCACAGGGGTAAGCCATGAAGGGCGACGCAAAGGTCATCGAGTATCTCAACGCAGCGCTACGGTCTGAACTCACCGCGGTCAGCCAGTATTGGCTGCACTATCGGCTGCAAGAAGACTGGGGTTACGGCAAGGTCGCCGACAAGTCGCGCGCCGAATCCATCGAGGAGATGCATCACGCGGATCGGCTGATCCAGCGAATCATCTTCCTGGAAGGCCATCCCAACCTGCAGAAGCTGGACCCGCTGCGGATCGGCCAGAACCTCAAGGAAACGCTGGAATCCGACCTGGCGGCCGAACACGACGCCCGCACCCTTTACATCGAGGCGCGGGAATATTGTGACAAGGTCGGCGATTACGTCAGCAAGAACCTGTTCGACGCGCTGCTGACCGACGAGGAAGGGCATATCGACTTCCTGGAAACCCAGCTGGGTCTCTACGAGGAAATCGGCGCGCAGAATTACGGCCAGCTCAACGCCAAATCCGCCGACGAGGCCGAATAATAGGGCTTGTCGCGGCAGATCCGCTTGTCAGGGGGCCCTTCGCGGCCCCCTTTGATTTTGGCTCAGGCCAGCCAGTCGGCGGCCAGGCCCGGCAAGTCGTCGAAATGTGCCAGCATCGCCTCGGGCGCCAGGCGGCGCAGCGCCTCTCCCTCGGGGCCGAAGGCGACCAGCGCCACCCGCACACCGGCGGCGGCTGCGGTCTTGCGGTCGGTCTCGGTATCGCCGACCAGGAAGGATCGCGCCACCGTCCCGCCCGCCGTCTCGACCGCGGCGGCATAGGGGCGGGGATCGGGCTTGCGCACCGGCAGCGTGTCGGCGCCGATCATCGCGGCGAAGCGGTCGCGGATGCCCAGTTGGCGCAGCAATGTCTCGGCCAGGGCGGCGGGCTTGTTGGTGCAGACCGCAAGCCGGTGACCGGCTGCCGCCAGTTGCTCCAGCGCGGCCTCGGTGCCGGGATAAAGCCGCGTATGCACGGCGATGGCCTTGCCGTAATGCACCAGCAGGCGGGGATAGTCCTCGTCCTCGGCGCCGGGCGGCAGCAGCCGGTCGGCGGGCAGGCGGCCATAGCCCGCTCGCAGCATGGCCCGCCCGCCGTGAAAGGCGATCAGCGCATCCTCGACCGGGTCCAGCAGCGGGCCCAGGCCGCGCGCCTGAAAGCAGGCATTCGCCGCCGCGATCAGGTCGCCCGAGGTGTCGGCCAGCGTGCCGTCCAGATCGAAGACCACCGTTCCTGCCATGCTGTAACCTTCCGTCAAGATGTTTGATGCTTCGGGGTCTTTCCCCACCGTTGCCCTCTAGGTAGAACGCCCCGCAAGGATAAGGAACAGGCAAGAGGGCAGAGATGACCGAGAAACCCGTCGCGCTGATCGTGCTGGCTGCCGGGCAGGGCAGCCGCATGCAGTCGGACCTGCCAAAGGTGCTGCACCGTCTGGGGGGCGTGCCGCTGGTCGGCTACGCGCTTTCCACGGGCCGGACGCTGGAGCCCGAGGCGGTCGTCGTCGTCGCCGGCCATGGCGCCGAGGCGGTGGCCAAGGCGGTGGCGAAACTCAACCCAGAGGCGAAAATCGCCTTGCAGGAACAGCAGCTTGGCACCGGCCATGCCGTCAGCCAGGCCCTGCCGCAACTGGAGGGTTTCGAGGGCCGGGTGATCGTGCTTTACGGCGACACGCCCTTCATCGGGCAAGAGACGCTGGCAAGCCTTGCCGCCCATCCCGCCGACGTGGTGGTGCTGGGCTTCGAGGCCGCCGATCCCGGTCGCTACGGCCGTCTCGTCACCGGCCCCGAGGGGCTGGAGCGGATCGTCGAATACAAGGATGCCGACGAGGCGACGCGGGCGATCCGGCTGGTCAATTCCGGCGTCCTGGCGGCGGATGCGGCGCTGTTGCGCGAATTCTTGCCGATGATCGGCAACCGCAATGCCGCCGGCGAATATTACCTGACCGACATCCCCGAACTCGCGCGCGCCGCCGGACACCGGGTCGAGGTCGTGACCTGCGACGAAGCCGAGACGCTGGGCATCAACACCCGCGCCGAGCTGGCCGCCGCTGAGGCCGCCTTCCAGGTCCGCGCCCGAGCCCGCGCGCTGGAGGACGGCGTCACCATGACCGATCCGGCGACGGTCTGGTTCGCGCTCGACACCTACATCGGCCGCGATGCGGTGATCGGGCAGAACGTGGTCTTCGGCCCCGGGGTGACCGTGGAAAGCGGCGCCGAGATCCTGCCTTTCTGCCATCTGGAGGGCTGCCATGTCAGCGCCGGCGCCACGGTCGGCCCCTTTGCCCGGCTGCGGCCCGGTGCGGAGCTGGGCGGCGACGTTCATGTCGGCAATTTCGTCGAGATCAAGAACAGCGTGCTGGACGAGGGCGCCAAGGTCGGCCACCTGACCTATCTGGGCGATGCCCATGTCGGCGAGGCCACGAATATCGGCGCCGGCACCGTGACCTGCAACTATGACGGCGTCAGCAAGCACCGGACCGAGATCGGGGCGCATGCCTTCATCGGCTCGGACACCATGCTGGTCGCGCCGGTGCGCGTGGGGGCGCGGGCGATGACCGGCTCGGGCTCGGTCATCACCGAGGACGTGCCGGACGATGCGTTGGCGCTGGGACGCGCCAAGCAGGTCGTGAAGCCGGGGCTTGCCACGCGGCTGATGCAGGCGTTGCGCCAGAAGAAAGGGAACTGACATGTGCGGCATCATCGGAATTCTGGGCGATCACGAAGTTTCGCCGCAGCTGGTCGAGGCGCTGAAGCGGCTGGAATATCGCGGCTATGACAGCGCCGGGGTGGCGACGGTGGATGCCTCGGGGCATCTGGATCGCCGCCGTGCCGTGGGCAAGCTGGTGAACCTGTCCGACCGGCTGGTGCACGAGCCGCTGGCCGGTCACGCCGGCATCGGCCATACCCGCTGGGCGACCCATGGCGCCGCGACCGAGGCCAACGCCCATCCGCATCGCCGCGGGCCGGTGGCCGTGGTCCATAACGGCATCATCGAGAATTTCCGCGAATTGCGCGACGAGGTGACGCGGCTGGGGATGCAGCCGGAATCGCAGACCGATACCGAGACGGTGGCGCTGCTGACCGCGTGGCACATGGGGCAGGGCCTTGCCCCCGTCGAGGCGGCGCGGGCGGTGCTGGCGCGGCTCGACGGCGCCTTTGCGCTGGCCTTCCTGTTCGAGGGCGAGCCCGACCTGATGATCGCCGCCCGCAAGGGCAGCCCCCTGGCCGTCGGCCATGGCGAGGGCGAGATGTTCCTGGGTTCGGATGCCATCGCGCTGGCGCCCTTTACCGACCGGATCACCTATCTGGAGGATGGCGACCATGCCGTCATCCGCCGTTCGGGCGCCGAGATCTTCGACGCCGAGGGCCGCCCCGCCAATCGCGAGATCCAGCAGATCGACGTGGGCGCGACCCGCATCGACAAGGGCGGCTATCGGCATTTCATGGCCAAGGAGATCGCCGAGCAGCCGGTGGTGCTGGGCGATGCGCTGAACCACTATATCAAGGGCGACCGGATCGTGCTGCCCGAGGCGCTGGATTTCCGCGACGTGGACCGGCTGACGCTGGTCGGCTGCGGCACCGCCTTCTATGCCGCCCATGTCGCGCGCTACTGGTTCGAATCGCTGGCGGGCCTGCCCTGCGACCTGGATGTGGCCTCCGAGTTCCGCTATCGCGAGCCGCCGCTTTCGCCGGCAAGCTGGGCGATCTTCGTCAGCCAGTCGGGCGAGACGGCGGATACGCTCGCCGCGCTGCATTACGCCCGCGACAAGGTGGCCCGCACCGTGGGGGTGGTCAACGTGGGCACCTCGGCCATCGCGAGGGATGCCGATATCGCCCTGCCGACGCTGGCCGGGATCGAGGTCGGCGTGGCCTCGTCCAAGGCTTTCACCTGCCAGCTTGCGGTCCTGGCGGTGCTGGCGCTGAAGGCGGCGCGGGATCGCGGCCGGCTGACGGATTCCGAACTGGCGGCGCATCTTGCCGATCTGCGCGCGCTGCCGGGGCTGCTGAACCAGGCGCTGACGGTCAGCGACGAATGCCGCCGCCTGGCCGGCTGGCTGGCCGAGGCGCAGGACGTGCTGTATCTGGGCCGCGGCGCGCTTTACCCGGTGGCGCTGGAGGGGGCGCTGAAGCTCAAGGAACTCAGCTACATCCATGCCGAGGGCTATGCCTCGGGCGAGTTGAAGCACGGCCCCATCGCGCTGATCGACCGCAACGTGCCGGTGGTGGTGCTGGCCCCGCGCGACGCGCTGTTCGAAAAGACCGTCTCGAACATGCAGGAGGTCATGGCGCGGCACGGGCAGGTGCTGCTGATCTCGGATCCCGAGGGGCTGGAGACGGGCGGTCACGGCATTCACGCCAGGCTGGCCATGCCGCCGGGCGGCGGGCTGTTCCAGCCGATCCTCTATGCCGTGCCGATGCAGTATCTGGCCTATCACACGGCGGTCGCCAAGGGCACGGATGTGGACCAGCCGCGCAACCTGGCGAAATCGGTGACGGTGGAATAGAGCCTACCCCTCGCGCCAGCAGGGTTGCAGGTCGCCCGGCCGCGGGCTTGCCGCATGGACGCCGCGCGCAATGGCGCGGGCCAGCGTGCAGGCCGCGGCATGGCCCAGCCGGAACGGCGTCAGCGCCGGATCGGGCAGGGGCTTCGTGCCGGTCGAGACGGCAAAGACCAGATCGCCGTCGAAAGGCGTGTGGCTGGGTACGATGGCGCGGGCCATGCCGTCCTGCGCCGCCGTCGCCAGCCGCGTCAGCCCGGCCTTGTCCAGCGCCGCGTCGGTCGCGACGATGGCGATGGTCGTGGCCTCGCCCAGCCGCTTCGCCGGGTTGGGCTCGTCGCCGGCGGGGTAGGGGCCGGACAGGCCCAGCCCGCCGAATTCGCCCGCAAGCTCCCACGGCGCGGCCCAGAATTGCCGGGTCTCGCCCGCCGTCACCGATCCCAGCGCATTCACCACCACCAGCGCGCCGACGGTGATGCCGCCCTCCAGCATCGCCGAGGCCGAGCCGAGCCCGCCCTTCCAGCGATGCGTTAGCGCGCCCGTTCCCGCGCCCTCGCTGCCAAGCGCGAAATCGGCGCCGGCCGCCGCCAGTGCCGCGCGGCCAAGCGCGGGATAGGGGTTGGCGTCCCAATCCTTGTCGCCGCCGTTCAGCAGGTCGAAGACGATGGCGCCGGGCACGATGGGCACGCGCACCGGCCCGATCTGGAAGCCGCGGCCCATGGCGCGCAACCCGTCCGAGACGCCGTCGCAGGCGGCAAGCCCAAAGGCCGAGCCGCCCGACAGCACCAGCGCATCGACCCCGCCGACCAGCTTGTCGGGGGCCAGCAGCTCGGTCTCGCGCGTGCCGGGCGCGCCGCCCATGACGTTGAAGCCGCAGGCAAAGGGCGTCTCGCAAAGCAGCACCGTCGCACCCGATCGCAGGGCGTCGTCGCGGGCATTGCCGACCCGCAGGCCGGGCACGTCGGTGATCAGGTTTCGCGGTCCGGGTCGCATCTGGGCCTCCTGCAAGGGGGATCGGCCTGCAATCTGCACGACGCGACCCGCCGGCTGCAACCCGCGCCCGCATTCCGGCGTTGCAGGACGATGCCGCCGCGCCTACCTAATGCGGCAGGACATGCGAAAGGACGCAACCATGAATGCCCCCATTCACAGGATCTTCGGCCGCCCGCTCGATGCCGAAATGCCGAAAGGATACGATCAGGCGATCTTCGGCATGGGCTGTTACTGGGGCGTCGAACGGTTGTTCTGGCAGCAGGAGGGCGTCTGGCTGACCGAGGTCGGCTTTGCCGGCGGCACGACCGAGAATCCCAGCTACAAGCAGGTCTGCGCCGGCGGCACCGGCCATGCCGAGGTGGTGCGCGTGGTCTATGACAGCTCGCGCGTCAGCTATGAGCGGCTGTTGCAGATCTTCTGGGAAAACCACGACCCGACCCAGGGCAACCGCCAGGGCAACGACGTGGGCTCGCAATACCGCTCGCTGATCATGGTGTTCAACGACAGCCAGAAGGCGGCGGCGGAGCTTTCCAAGGCCGATTACGGCAACCGGCTGGCCGTGCAGGGCTATCCCGACATCACCACGCAGATCCTTCCCGCCGGTCCGTTCTGGCGGGCCGAGGACGATCACCAGCAATATCTCGACCGTTATCCAGATGGCTATTGCGGCTTGCGCGGCACGGGTGTCAAAGCACCCCTGACCGACATAGCCGAGGGATATTGAATGGCGACCTGGACCGCGCTGACCCACACCATCGGACGCGAGGCGGCCGAGGCGCTTGCCGAGGCGGGCGAGGATCTGACCCCCGAGCCCGTCGGCAGCGGCGTCTTCGAGATCGAGGACGGCTCGAACCGCTGGGAGGTAGGGCTTTACTTCACCGAGGCCCCCGACGACGTGGCCCTGGCGCTTCTGGCTGCGGCCTGGAACGCCGAGCCCTTCGTGGTCTCGGAACTGCCCGAGGTGGATTGGGTGGCCCATGTCCGGCGCGAGCTTTCGCCGGTCGAGGCCGGACGCTTCTTCGTCCATGGCGGCCATGATGCCGACAAGGTGCCCGCGGGCGCCGAGGCGCTGCTGATCGAGGCGGCAATGGCCTTCGGCACCGGCCATCACGCCACGACCAAGGGTTGCCTGCTGGCGCTGGACCGGCTGATCGCCGAGGGCGTCGAGCTACGGCGTATCGTCGACATCGGCTGCGGCACGGCGGTTCTGGCCATGGCGGCGGCGCGGTCGTTCCCGGTGATCGTGCTGGCGGGTGACATCGACCCGCAGGCGGTGGACGTGGCCCGCGCCAATGTCATCGCCAACGGGCTGGACGGGCGCGTCGAATGTGTCGAGGCGGTCGGCTTCGACCATCCGCTGATCGAGAACGCGGCGCCTTTCGACCTGGTTTTCGCCAATATCCTGAAGCAGCCGCTGATCGACCTGGTGCCGGATATGGCACGTCATCTTGCGTCGGGCGGCAGGGCGATCCTGTCGGGCATCCTGGCCACCCAGGCCGAGGAAGTAATCGCGGCCTATGCGGCAGGCGGGCTGGCGCTGGAGCGGCGCGACGATATGGGCGAATGGTCCACCCTGGTCGTCAGACGCGGCTGAGGGGCGCCGAAAATACTAAAGGCGGCCTTGCGGGGCCGCCTGGTCGTCTTGCCCGGTCAGGGCTGGAAAAGGGTCTGCCACGGTTTCCCACGCAGCCGATTTCGCGTCTTCAACCGCTGCTTAGCGGGCGCGCGCAATCTGTTCGATATCGCCGCGGCACAGACCGATATCGTCCAGCTCGCGATCCGTAAGACGGCTCAGCGCATTGCGGGTCACGCGCGCATCGTTCCAAGCGGACAGGGCCGCCCAGATTTTCGAGCCAATACCGAGAGAGCCCGCCCCGCCATGGATGCGGTTCGTGTCAATCGCCGACATAGTTTTCACCTTGAGATCATTGCCCGCTCATCGGGCGCTTCGTTGATGCAAAAGCATATAGGCCGGGCAGTTTGCGAAAACCACGGACAAACCGGCATCTCTGCCATGCAGCGCGTGCATAAGGGACCGGAATTCTTAACTTTTTGCGGCAAGCGGCCGGAAATGACGCCGCATCGCAAAATTCTCCCGCGCGGGGTCGTTTTCCCGCAGGAAGATTGCACAATTCAAACCGGATCGTTCAGCGCCAGTCGCCCAGGCTGGCCTGCCACAGCGCCAGTGACGCCACGGCAGCGGTGTCGGCGCGCAGGATTCGCGGCCCCAGGGCGATGCGCGTGACGCAATCCATGGCCGAAAGCCGCTTGCGCTCCGATTCGGACCAGCCGCCCTCGGGGCCGATGAGAATCGCCCAAGGTCCGCGCGGCAGGCCGGACAGCACCTGTGCCGGCCCCGCCAGTGCCTCGTCCGCCCACAGGATGCGCCGGCCGGCATCCCAGCCGTCCAGCAGCCGCGACAGCGGCACCAGGTCGCAGACCTCGGGGACATGGGTGCCGCCGCATTGCTCGGCCGCCTCGACGGCATGGGCCTGCAAGCGGTCCTGGCGGATGCGTTCGGAATTGGTGTGGTCGGTCTGCACCGGCAGGATGCGGGCGGCGCCCATCTCGGCCGCCTTTTCCACGATGAAATCGGTGCGCGCCTTCTTGATCGGGGCAAAGACCAGCCACAGGTCGGGCGGGTTCAACTGCGGCGCGGTCTGCCGCAGCGCCTCCAGCGCGCCGCCCCGCTTGGCGATGCGCTCGATCCGCGCCAGCCATTCGCCGTCCTGCCCGTTGAAGACCAGGATCTCGTCCCCGGCACCCTGCCGCATGACCGAGGAAAGGTAATGCGACTGGTCGGCATTCAGCTCGATGCCTTGTCCCTCGGCCAATGGGTGATCTATGAACAGTCTGATTTTCGCCATGATGGGGCGCAGCCTAATGCAGACCGACCACCGGACGCCAGAGGGGCCGACGCCAGAGGGCCCAAGCACCGTCGCCGACGCGCCGCCGGACAATTGGGTGGACCGCTACGCACCGCCCGATTGGAGGCCGTGGCTACGCCTGTCCCGCGCCGACCGGCCGATCGGCACCTGGCTTTTGCTGCTGCCCTGCTGGTGGGGCATCGGGCTGGCGATGATCGCGGGCAGCCCCGGCTGGCGCGATCTGTGGATCGCCGTGGCCTGCGGCGTGGGCGCAGTGCTGATGCGCGGCGCCGGCTGCACCTGGAACGACATCACAGACCGCGACATCGACGACAAGGTGGCGCGCACCCGCTCGCGGCCGATCCCCTCGGGGCAGGTGACGGTCCGGGGGGCGATGGTCTGGCTGGTCGCCCAGTCGCTGGCCGGCTTCGCCATCCTGCTGACGCTGGGCGGTGCGGCCATCGCGCTGGGCGTGGCCTCGCTTCTGCTGGTGGCGATCTATCCTTTCGCCAAGCGTTTCACCTGGTGGCCGCAGCTGTTCCTGGGCCTCGCCTTCAACTGGGGCGTGCTGCTGGCCTGGGCGGCGCATATGGGCAACCTGGCCCCGGCGCCGGTGCTGGCCTACCTTGCAGGCATCGCCTGGACGATCTTCTACGACACGATCTATGCCCATCAGGACGCCGAGGACGACGCGCTGATCGGCGTCAAGTCCACCGCCCGGCTGTTCGGGCGCGACACGCCGCGCTGGCTGGCGGGCTTTGGTACCGCCTCGGTGCTGCTGCTGGGACTGGCGGTGATGGCGGCGGCGCCCGAGGGGCTGGGCCTGACGCTGGGCCTGCTGGGCGTCGCGGGTTTCGCTGCGCATCTGGCCTGGCAGTTGCGGCAATTCGACATGGCGGATGGTGCCGGCTGCCTGCGGCTTTTCCGCTCGAACCGCGATGCCGGGCTGGTGGTTGCGCTGTTTCTCGCCTTGGCGGGGCTGGTCTGATTGCGAAAAGTCGGCGCAGGGATTACATGCGGCGGGTCGGAAACAGCCCGAAGGTTCCCCGGATGGCCAATCCCCAGCGACCCGCGCGTCGGGCTCCTGTCCTTGCCGCCAGCCTGATCGCCCTTGCGGCGGCGGCCGGCCTGTCCTTTCTGGGCGCGCGTGCGGCCGCCGATTTCGTCGAGACCCGCTCGGCCGAGGATCTGCGCGCGGCGCTGGCCGATTACGACTGGGTGCAGGTCAGGACCGACGGCTTGCAGGTCCAGCTCGAAGGCATCGCCCCGGACGAGGTGCAGCGTTTCCGCGCCCGTGCCCGGGCCGAAACCGTGGTCGATTCGGGCCGGGTGATCGACAAGATGCAGGTCGCCGCCAGCGCCGAGCTGGCCACCCCGGCCTTCGAGATCGAGCTTCTGCGCAACGACCAGAGCATTTCGATCATCGGCCTCGTGCCTGCCAGCCTGGACCGCGTCGCGCTGGTCGAGCGGCTGAAGCGCCAGACCGGCGCGCCCCAGGTCTCGGACCTGATGGAAGGCGCCGACTATCCGGTCCCCGATGGCTGGGAGGACGCCTTTGCCTTCGGCCTGAAGGCCGCGCAACTGGCCAAGCGCGCCAAGGTCTCGATCGCGGCCGGCGAGGTCTCGATCCGCGCCATCGCCGACAGCCCGCGCGAGAAACGCGATCTGGAGACGGCGCTGCAGCGTGCCAAGCCGGCGAGCGTGACGCTGACCGCCGACATCACCGCGCCGCGGCCGGTGATCGCGCCCTTTACCCTGCGTTTCGTCAAGGATGCGACCGGCACCCGCTTCGATGCCTGCGCCGCCGATACCGAAACCGCCCGCGACCGCATCCTCGAGGCCGGGCGCGATGCCGGCGTGCCGGACCAGCCGCAATGCACGCTGGGGCTTGGCGCGCCTTCGCCCCGCTGGGCCGATGCCGCCGTCCCGGCCATCCGCGCCATCAAGGCGCTGGGCGCGGGGTCGGTCACCATCTCGGACACGGATGTGGCGCTGTTCGCCCCCGCCGATGTCGAGGCGGCGCAATTCGACGAGGCGGTGGGTCGGCTGGAAGCGGCGCTGCCCCCGGCCTTCACGCTGGCCGCCCGGCATGAGAAACCCGGCGAGGCCGAGGCGGGGCCGGCCGAGTTCTCTGCCCTGGTCGATCCTGGCGGCGTCAGCCTGCGCGGCCGCATCACCGACGAGCGTATGCGCGACGCCGTGGAAAGCCTGGCACGGGCACGCTTCGGCCAGGTGGACAGCGCGCTGCGCAGCGATGTCTCGGTCCCCGAGGGCTGGACGCTGCGCGCCATCGCCGCGCTCGAGGCGCTGGACGGGCTGGCGCGGGGCGAGGCCAAGGTGACGCGGGATCTGGTGCGGATCAGCGGCGTCTCGGGCAGCCAGACCGCCTCGGACATGGCGGCGGCGCGGCTGGCGCAGCGGCTGGGCGCCGGCGCGCGCTATGAGCTGGCGATCCGTTACGACCGGCGCATGGATCCGCTCCTGGGCCTGCCCTCGGGCATCGAATGCGTGGACCGGCTGAATGCGGCGATGCAGCAGTCCGAGATCGGCTTCGAGCCGAACAAATCCGTCATCGCGGGCGATCCGGGGCCGACGCTGGAACGGCTGGCCGAGACGATGAAGCTATGCGCGGATTTCCGCATCGAGATCGGCGGCCATACCGATTCGCAGGGCTCCGAGAGGTTCAATGCCGAGCTTTCGCGCGCCCGGGCGCAGGCGGTGCTGGCGGCGATGACCGCGGCGGGCATCGACACCGCCAACATGACCGCCAAGGGATATGGCGAGAGCCAGCCCATCGCCGATAACGACACCGATGCCGGGCGCGAGGCCAACCGACGCATCGAGTTCCTGTTGCTGGCCGACGATCCGGTCGTGACCGAAGCTCCGGCCCCCGCCGAACTGGTCAAGGGCGTCACCGACAGTCCCGAGGTGGTGGCGGCGCGGGTCACGGCCGCGGCGCTGCATGCCGCGACCGCCGCCATCGGTCCCGCCCTGGGCGTGCCCACGGACCCCGAGGCGGCGCTGTTCGCCGCGACCGAGCCCGTCCGGCTGCTGGTGTCGGGGATCGATCCGTCGCGCGTCGCCAGCCGGCCCGCGCAAGAGGCCGCGCTGCCGGAACTGCCGGCGCTGCGGGCCGCGACCCTGCCGGCCGCGAGCCTGCTGCCGGAGGCTGCGGAACTGGTCGAGCCTGCCGAAGCCGCCACCCGCGCGGTGCAGGAGGCGCTGGTCGGCGCCGCCATCGAGGCGGCGACGATGCCCGCGCGCGCTGCGCTGCATGTGAACCGCCCCCTGCCGCGTCCCGAACCGGCCTCGGCGCCGTGATCCGCAACCCCTTGCCCTGAAGCCCTTCGCATGAACCGCACCGAATTCATCGTCGCCACCGCGATCATCCTGTTCGCCGCCTTCATGCTGGGCTGGTTCGCAAGCTGGCTGATCCATCGCCTGTCGCGTGTCACCCGTGCCGAGATGGGCGAACTGGAGAGCATGGCCCAGCAGTTGCACGAGGCCGAGGAGGCCCGTGACCGCGCCGTGGACGAGCTTGAGACGCGCGAGGCCGATCTGGTCGCCCGGCTTTCGACCACCGAGGCCGAGTTGCGTGCCGCGCAGGGGCAACTGCGCGAAAGCCTGACCGAGATCGAGGAATTGCGGGAATATATCGACCGTAAGCTGAAGCGTTAGGTCTTGCCCAGGCCGAACCTGCTGCCGATCCAGCCCGCCGCCGAGGATGCCGCCGCAACCGTCCCCGAGGCCGCGCGACCGATCGAGGCGCGGATCGAATTCTGTTCGTCCAGCGCCCGCAGGATGCGCTCGATGGCCATGTCCTCGCGCTCGTCCAGCTTGCCGTCGGCCTGGGCGATCTCATGCAGCAGCACCTTGATCTCCTGCTGGATGGCGGTGAACTTGCAGTCGGGATTGGCATGGACGAATTCGGCCAGCGCCTGGGTCATCTCGGCCAGCCGGGACTTGTCGGCATTGGCTTGCAGCACCGATAGCGCATGATCGACATAATCGGCATCATAACCCCAGTCATCCACGAAATAATCGCGGATGACCGCGACCTCGCGCGGATCGACCTGCCCGTCCATCGCCGCGACCTTCAGGGACAGCGAACCCATCAGGTCCAGCATCGAGGCGCCCAGCAGGTCGATGGGGGTGTTCAGGAACCGGGGGACCACATCGACGCGGGAATCCTCGTAGCCCTTGAACAGCCTCGTCACCCCGTAATAGGCGCCACCGCTGGCGAGCGCCGCGGCGATGACCCAACCCACCGGAGTCGCCGCCGCACCCCCGATGCCCAGAGCGGCCATCAATCCCGACTTGGCAAAGAAGGTCGATGCGACCATGCCCGATTGCGCGATACCGGCCCCGGTAGCCGCGGCGCCACCCACCTCCGACAGGCTGCCGATGGTCTTGCCAAGCTTCACCGAAGCAAAGGCATCCTCGCGGATGCCCAGCCGGGCCTTGAATTTCAGGTCGTTGGCGATGACGCGTTTCACGTCGTCGAATTCACCGATCTGGTCCTGTTCCGTTGTCATGCCACGACCCCGCCGTTGAAAGCCGCGAACTGCCGGGCCATGCGGTCCATCGCATCTTTCATCGCGTGCTGGCGAAGATCCTCGATCGCGCCTGCCGTGAGGCCGATCAGCAGCAGCAGTTTCTGCAATGCTACGGCGAGAAGGCCCCCCATGACCGGCACCGTTCCTATTACCGCTGTCAACGCCAGCGCGACGGCCACGCCAAGGGCGGTATTGGGAATCGTCTGCGCCAGCCACATGGCGATGCTGATCATGCGCCGCCCGATGGCGACCACGACCTCTCCGACCTTCACGGTGAATTGCGCCAGATCGTAAAGCAGCGCCTTGAGATCGGCAGACAGGGCGGTGCGGTCCAGAAAGTCCCTGATCTTTCGCAGCGGCATCGCCGACTGGCAGAATTCGATGGCCTCGTCCAGGCTGGACGGAACGAAACTCTCTGACATTGCAACCTCTTGAACAACCACTTACGCGCTAGTTCTAGGCAGCAGGTTCGCGTCTCGCAACTGGATTGTCGTCGCACCTGGCCTGTCCTGGTCGACAGGTCGGAACGAAAAAGGGCGCCGTCTCCGGCGCCCTTGCGGTGGCTTAGACCCCCACCTCGATGATGGCGCGGGCCAGGATCGGGATGGTGTTGTCGTTCAGCCCGGCGATGTTGATGCGCGAATCGCCCACCATGTAGATGCCGAACTCTTCCTTGATGCGCTTGACCTGTTCGGGCGTGGCGCCCAGGCGCGAGAACATGCCGCGATGCTCGGCCACGAAGCCGAAACGGTCCGAACCGCTGAGATCGCGCAACTCGCCCGCCAATTGCTCGCGCAGGCGCAGCATGCCGCTGCGCACCGCTTCCAGCTCGGCCATCCAGTCGGCGCGCAGCTCGGGCGTGGTCAGCACGGTCGAGACGATCTTGGCGCCGTGGAAGGGCGGGAAGGAATAGGTCTGGCGGTTCAGGAAGGCCATGGCGCCCTGCGCCAGCTCCCTGGTCGCCGCATCGGCGCAAAGCGCCAGCAGGCAGCCGGTGCGTTCGCGGTAGATGCCGAAGTTCTTGCTGCACGAGGCCGCGATCAGCACCTCGGGGATGCGCGAGGCGATCAGCCGGGTGCCGGCCGCGTCCTCTTCCAGCCCGTCGCCGAAGCCCTGATAGGCCAGGTCGATCAGCGGCAGCGCGCCGGTCTTTTCCAGGATCGAGGCGATCTCGGCCCATTGATCCAGCGTCAGGTTGGCGCCGGTCGGGTTGTGGCAGCAGCCGTGCAGCAGCACCACGTCGCCCTTTTTCGCGGCGGCGAGGTCGGCCTTCATGCCCTCGAAATCGACGCCGCGGGTCTCGGCATCGAAATAGCGATAGGTCTGCACCGGCAGGCCCATGAAATTCATGATCGAGACATGGTTCGGCCAAGTCGGATCGCTGACGAAGACCCGCAGGTCGGGATTCGCCATGCGCGCCAGTTCCAGCGCCTGCCGGAGGGCGCCGGTGCCGCCGACCGTCGCCAGCGTCGCGGTGGTCTCGGATTTCAGCCCGTCGCCCAGGATCAGCTCGCCCATGGCCTTTTGGAACTCGGGCTCGCCCGAGAGGCCGGCATAGGTCTTGGTGGTCTCGGTTTCCAGCATGCGCTGCTCGGCGGCGTGGACGGCCCGCATGATCGGGGTGTGGCCGGTGGCATCCTTGTAGACCCCCACGCCCAGGTCGATCTTGCCCTGGCGGGGATCGGCCCTGAATTCGCCCATCAGGGCCAGGATCTTGTCGGGGGCCTGCGGTTTCAGATTGCCCAGCATCACGCGTCTCCGGTTGCGATTTTAAGGTCGGGGAAGCTGCCCCATTCGGCCCAGCTTCCGTCATAAAGCGAATGGTCCCGGTGCCCGATGCGTTCAAGCGCCAGGAACAGCACGGCCGCCGTCACCCCCGAGCCGCAGGTGGTGATGACGGGTTTCGACAGGTCCACGCCGGCGGCCTCGAATTCGGCGCGCAGCGCATCGGGTGATTTCAGCGTGCCGTCCTGGTCGTAGAGCCGGCCGAAGGGCAGGCTTTTCGAGCCGGGGATGTGGCCCGAGCGCAGGCCGGCCCGCGGCTCGGTCGCCTCGCCGCGGAAGCGTTCGGCCGAGCGCGCATCGACGATCTCGTGGTCGCCCAGCTTGCTGGCCGCGGCGACCTGGGTCACGTCGCGCACCAGCGCCGCCTGGCGTTGCACGGTGATGTGGCGGTCTCGCAGGATCGGCGGCATGTCCTCGATCTCGCGGCCCTCGGCCAGCCATTTGCCGAAGCCGCCGTCCAGCACCGCCACGTCCTGCTTGCCCATCAGCTTGAAGGTCCACCAGACCCGCGCCGCCGAGCGCACGGGCGAATTGTCGTAGATCACGACCTGATGGCCGTCGCCGATGCCCATGGCGCGCATGCGGCTGATGAACATCTCGGGCTGGGGCGCCATATGCGGCAGTTCGCTGCGCTTGTCCGCGATCTCGTCGATGTCGAAGAAGCGGGCGCCGGGGATATGAGCGGCCATGTATTCGGCCCGCGCATCGCGGCCAGGCTCCAGGAACCAGGTGGCGTCGATGACGCGCAGGTCGGGATCGCTCAGATGGGCGGCGAGCCAGTCGGTCGAGACCAGCACTTTCGGATCGTCGGAATCGGTGGACATCGGCCTTCCTCCCGCGCGCGCAGAAACGACACCGATGTAACCGCAGCCGCGCGGGGCGGCAAGGCTTAACCCTGCTTCAGCAAACGCTGTTTCTGCCGGTTCCAGTCGCGCTTGGCGGCGGTTTCGCGCTTGTCGGCGACCTTCTTGCCCTTGGCGACGCCGATCTTCAGCTTCACCTTGCCGCGGTCGTTGAAATACATGACCAGCGGCACCAGCGTCATGCCCTCGCGCCCGATGGCCTGCCACAACCGCGCCAGTTCCTTGCGCGAGACCAGCAACTTGCGCCGCCGCCGCTCCTCATGGCCAAAGACGCCGGCCTGCTTGTAGGCGGCGATATAGGCGTTGATCAGCCACAGCTCGCCATTCTCGACCGAGGCATAGCTTTCGGCGATGTTGGACTGGCCGGTGCGCAGGCTTTTCACCTCGGACCCGGTCAGCACGATGCCGACCTCGAGATCGCTTTCGATGAAGTAATCGAAGCGCGCCCGGCGGTTCTCGGCGATGATCTTGTAGTTCGGGTCGGATTTCGTGGCCATGATCGGGCAGAGATAGGGCGGGCGCGCGGGGCTGTAAAGGCCGGAGCACGGATGGCGGCGGCATGATCGGCCCTGATCGACGGGGCATCTTGCCAGTTCGATGCAAGCTGGCCCAGACTGCCCGGACAGAAAAACAGCGGAGGGACGGCGATGCGGCACGGTGGGCAGATTCTGGTCGATGCGCTGAAGGCGAACGGGGTCGGGCGGGTGTTCTCGGTCCCCGGCGAAAGCTTTCTGGCGGTGCTGGACGGGCTTTACGCATCCGGCATCCGGAACGTCGTCTGCCGGCACGAGGGCGGCGCCGCGATGATGGCCGAGGCGCATGGCAAGCTGACAGGACGGCCCGGCGTGGGTTTCGTCACCCGCGGCCCCGGCGCCACCAATGCCAGCGCCGGGGTGCATGTGGCGCGGCAGGATGGCACGCCGATGATCCTGTTCGTCGGCCAGATCGCCCGCGCCGACCGTGACCGCGACGCCTTTCAGGAGGTCGATTACCGCGCCATGTTCGGGCCACTGGCGAAATGGGTGGCCGAGATCGACCAGACCGAGCGCATACCGGAATATGTCTCCCGCGCCTTTCATCTTGCCATGTCGGGCCGACCCGGCCCCGTGG
The DNA here is from genome assembly GCF_030234105.1 of Paracoccus sp. SSJ. Lineage (NCBI taxonomy): Bacteria > Pseudomonadati > Pseudomonadota > Alphaproteobacteria > Rhodobacterales > Paracoccaceae > Paracoccus > Paracoccus sp. SSJ. The sequence continues at coordinate 168,812 of NZ_JASSPE010000004.1, forward strand.
TGCTGGCGCTGCCCGAGGACATGATCTCGGCCCGGGCCGAGGTGCCGGACCTGCCGCCGCCCGCTGCGCCGCTGGCCGCCGTGGCCGCGGAATCGGTCGAGGCCGTCGCGCAGGCGCTGGCCGGGGCCGAACGTCCGCTGGTCGTGCCCGGCGGGACGCTGTGGTCGCAGGCGGCCGCCGACGACCTGGCGCGCTTTGCCGAAAGCTGGGGCCTGCCCGTCGCGGTGCCCTTCCGCCGCCAGGGGCATATCGACAATGCGCATCCGAACTATGTCGGCGACCTGGGCGTCGGCATGAACCCGGCGCTGGGGCAGGCGCTTTCGCAGGCGGATTGCGTGCTTTCGCTGGGCTCGCGGCTGGGCGACACGCTGACGCGCGGCTACGAGCTGATGGACCCGGTGCGCCCGCATGCGCGGGTGATCCATGTCCACCCCTCGCCCGACGAGCTGGGGCGTCTGTGGCGGCCCGATCCGGGGCTGGTGGCGGACCCGCGCGTGGTGGTTGCGGCGCTGGCCGCCTTGCCGGTGCCGCGGCGCTGGGACGGCTGGACCGCCGGGCTGCGCGCGGCATACGAGGCCTGGCAGCAGCCGCGCCCCACCCCCGGCGCCGTGCGGATGGAGGCGGTGGTGCGCTGGCTGTCCGACCATCTGCCGCCGGATGCGATCATCACCAACGGCGCCGGGAACTATGCGGCCTTCGTCCATCGCTATTACCGTTTTCGCCGCTGGGGCACGCAACTGGCGCCGACCTCGGGCTCGATGGGCTACGGCCTGCCCGCCGCCATCGCCGCCAAACTGGAGCATCCCGGCCGCAGCGTGGTTTGCATGGCCGGCGACGGCTGCCTGCAAATGACGGTGAACGAGCTTTCCACCGCCGCCCAGCATGGCGCCGCCGTCATCGTCATCGTGGCGAATAACGGCCATTACGGCACCATCCGCATGCATCAGGAGCGCAGCTATCCCGGTCGTGTCTCGGGCACGGCGCTGGCCAATCCCGATTTCGTCGCGCTGGCCCGGGCCTATGGCGGTCATGGCGAGACGGTGACCCGGCAGGAGGATTTCGCAGATGCCTTCGCCCGGGCGCAGGCGGCGGGCAGGCTGGCGGTGCTGGAGTTGATGCTCGACCCCGAGGCGCTGAGCACGGGGGCCACCCTTGCCGAAACCCGCGCGGCGGGCGAGGCCGGGTTGCGCCGGGCCTAGACCTGACGATCTAGAGCCCGACGATTCGGACCAGCGCCGCGGCCAGCGTGGCGGCGGCGGGCACCGTCACCAGCCAGGCGCCCAGGATCATGCGCATGTAGGATCGGCGCACCAGATGGCGGCGGCGGCGTTCCTCGGCGGGCAGGGGGGCGTGGCTGGCCGCCAGCCGGCGGTCGCGCCATTCGCGATAGAAGCCGACGCCGAACACGCCGCCCACCGCGACATGCGTGGTCGAGACCGGCAGTCCGAGCAGCGAGGCCCACAGCACCGTCGACGCCGTCGCCAGCGAGACGCAAAGCGCGCGCGAGGCGTTCAGCCGGGTGATGCGGCTGCCGACCATATGCACCAGCCGCCGCCCGAACAGCAGGATACCCAGCGCGATGCCAAGGCCGCCCAGAAGCAGCACCAGCCGGGCGCGCAGGTCGTCGTCGCCCCCCGCCGAAAGGCTGTCGAGGATGATGGTCAGCGGCGCCGCCACGTTCGAGACGTCGTTGGCGCCATGGGCAAAGCCCATGACCAGCGCCGCGGCAATCAGCGGCACCGCCAGCAACTGCTTCATCGCCAGACGCCCGCCACCCATGCCGCGCGCCTGGCGGTCGATGCGCCGCCGGGTATAAAGCCAGCCGAGCCCGCCGCAGACCAGCACCAGCATCGCATTCGCCGCCAGCCCCGAGCCGTGCCAGGCCAGTTCCGCCACCCCCGCCAGCATGGCCGAGGCCAGCCCGACGATCACCGGCATCCAGGTGCGGGCGGCGGCGATGCGATCCTCGCGATCCAGCACGAGCATGCGCAGCAGCACCATCAGCCCGGCCGCGATCAGGCCGGAGATCAGTGGCGAGGCGATCCAGCCAAAGGCGATCATCGCCATGGCCGGCCAGTTCACCGCGCCGGCGCCAAAGGTCGCCATCCCTGCGCCGGCGATGGCGCCGACCACGGAATGCGTGGTGCTGACCGGCGCGCCGAGCCATGTGGCAAGGCTGATCCAGCTGCCCGCCGCCAGCAGCGCGGCCAGCATCATCCGCGCCGTCGCCTCGCCCTCGCCCAGCGTGCTGCCGACCAGCCCCTCGGTCAGCGTGGCGGTTACCGCGCTGCCGGCGATGACCGCGCCCAGCACCTCCATCGCGGCCATCAGCAGCAGGCCGGCGGTCATGCCGATGGCGCCCGCGCCCACTGCCGGCCCCAGCGCGTTCGCCACGTCGTTGCCGCCGATCGACAGCGCCAGATAGGCCGCGACCGCGATGCTGGCCGCCAGGATGCCAAGGGCGGGCTGATCCGCCAGAAAGCCGGTGCCGACATAGCTGGCGGCGGCGATGAAGATCAGCGCCAGTCCCAGCCGCATGAGCGGGCGCGCAGAATGCAGCCCTGCGCGCTCGGCATTGGTGACGCGGCTCAGATCCTTGTCCAGCGTGCGGTATTCGCGGGGTTCGCGCCTCATTCGGGCGCCGGCCGGTGCTTGGCTGCGGGCAGGCGGCGCAGAAGCTGCTTCAGCCCGGTCTCGGCGACCATGAGGGCGGCGTCCTCGGGGGTGAACCAGCGGCGCTTGCGCTCATGCGCCTCGGGGAACTCCCGTTCCAGCCTGTCGACGTAAAGCGGAAAGACCCGCACCTCGACCGGGATGGCGAAGCCGCGATCCTGGTCCTTGTCATAGTGATAGCGGCCGATCTCGGTCTCGGCGACGCGGCCGACGACGCCGGCTTCCTCCCATGCTTCCTGCCGGGCGGCGTCGGCCAGGCTGCGGCCGGGCATGGGCCAGCCCTTGGGCACGATCCAGCGCCCGGTGCCGCGGCTGGTCACCAGCAGCACGTCGCCGGTCGTCTCGTTCAGGCACAGCGCGGCGACCTGCATGTCGGGCGGGCGGCGGCCGATCAGCCGCGCCAGCCTTTCGCGGAACTCGATGATCATGCCGGGTCCTCCGCATCGCGGATGCGGCCGCGCGTCGCCTTGACCTCGCCGCGCTGGGTCTTGGCGGCCAGCCGGCGGCGCTGGCTGCCCAGCGTCGGACGGGTCGGGATGCGCTTGCGCGGCGCCACCAGCGCCTGGCGGATCAGTTCGGCCAGCCGTTCGCGCGCCAACTCGCGGTTGCGGGCCTGGCTGCGGGTTTCCTCGGCCCGGATCAGCACGGCGCCGTCCTGTGTCCAGCGCCGCCCGGCCAGCCGCTTCAGCCGCGCCTTGACCGGCGGGGCCAGATGCGGCGAACGCTCGGCCTCGAAGCGCAGCTCGACCGCCGTCTCGACCTTGTTCACGTTCTGCCCGCCCGGTCCCTGGGACCGGGTGAACTGTTCGGACAGTTCCCATTCCTCGATGGCGATCTGGTCGTTGATGCGCAGCATGGTGCGAATATGTCGCAAATCCCGGTTAAGAAAAGATCAAGCGAATCACGAAGCGCGCAAATTGCGTCAGTGCAGCCGGATTGCCGCAGTCGCCGAGGCCCCATCCGCATCCACCACCGTCAATTCGGCAAAGCCCGGACCGGGATTGGGCAGGCTGGCCAGGGGCTGCGGCTGGGCGATGGCGGCGGGCGCGCCGTTCAGAAGAAAGGTCCATGGCCCGCGCCCGCCCCGCGCCTTGGCGGTCAGCGGTCCCCGTGCGTCGATCTCGGCGCCGTCGGGCGGATAGGTCAGGCGCAGCGCGTCCGGGCCGGCGGGGCGGGCCGCCATGGCGCTGGCCGTGCCCGCCGGGGCAAAGCGGCGCAAGGGCAGGGGCAGGGCGCTGTTGGGCAGCGTGAGCGTCTGCGGCGGAGGCGGCGGCAGCGCGACCGAGGGCAGCGCGTCGAACAGGTCGAACAGCACCGGCGCCGCCAGATCGCCGCCAAAGGCGCCGGGCACAGGCGTCCCGTCCGGCCGCCCCAGCCAGACCGCGCCCACCCGCGCGCCGTCGAACCCCACCGCCAGCGCGTCGCGATGCCCGTAGGAGGTGCCGGTCTTGTAGGCCAGAACGCGTTGCCGGACGCCCTGCGGGGCGGGGTTCTGGCCGAGGATGTTGCCGACCTGCCAGGCGGCGACCGGCCCGAACATCGGCGCCGACCGCTCCTCGCCCGCGCCCGGCAGGGCCGACAGCGTGATGCCCCGCCCGCCGCGGGCCAGCGCCGCATAGCCCTCGGCCAGCCCCTCCAGCGTCACGCCCGCACCGCCCAGCACGACGGCCAGCCCCGGCACCTCGCCGGGCAGGCGCAGCTCGATCCCGCCCCGGCGCAGCGCCTGCGTGACGCGGTTCGGCCCCACGGCATCGGCCAGCTTCACCACCGGGATGTTCAGCGACCAGATCAGCGCGTTCTTCAGGCTGACGGTGCCGCGGAAATGATGGTCGAAGTTCTGCGGCTGCCAGCGGCCGAAGACGGTCGGCCGGTCCTCGATCAGCGTCTCGGGATGGGCCAGCCCGTCGTCGAAGGCCAGCCCGTAGACAAAGGGCTTCAGCGTCGATCCGGGGCTGCGCCAGGCCCGCGCCATGTCGACGAAGCCGGCGGATGCGCCATCGGTCCAGTCCGCCGCGCCGACCTCGGCCAGGATCTCGCCGTTGCGGTGATCTGCCAGCACCACCGCCGCCGACAGCCGCCGCCCGGCGCCGCGCACGGCGCGCGAGGCCAGTTCCTCGGCCCGGCGCTGCAGGCGCGCATCGATGGTGGTCTCGATCCGCAAGGCACCCGGATGCTCGCGCACCAGCCGCGCGGTCAGCAGCGGCGCCAGCGCCGGAAAGGCCCGGCGAACGCGCGGCACCGGCTCGGCCATCGCCGCCCGCGCATCGGCATCCGAAATCAGCCCGGCCCGCGCCGCCCGCGCCAGCACCCGGTCGCGCGCGGCCGTGGCCCTCTCGGGGAAACGATCCGGCCGCCGCGTCTCGGGCGATTGCGGCAGCGCGACCAGCAGCGCGGCCTGCGCCGGCGTCAGCCGCCGCGGCTCCTTGCCGAACCATTGCAGGCTGGCGGCGCGGATGCCCTCGACATTGGCGCCATAGGGGGCGAGGCGCAGGTAAAGCTCCATGATCTCGCGCTTGCCCAGCCGCCGCTCCAGCGCCAGGGCCAACCGCATCTGCCGCCCCTTGCCGGCCCATTGCCCGGTCGGCCCGTCCTCGATCAGCCGGGCGGCCTGCATGGTCAGGGTCGAGCCGCCCGAGACCACGCGGCCATGCCGCAGCGCCTGCACGCCCGCGCGCAGCAGCGCCTGTGCATCGATGCCGGAATGGCCCGGAAACCGCCGGTCCTCCCACAGCAGGAGCATGTCGAGAAACAGCGGATCGACCGGCCCCGCATCCAGCCGCCAGCGCCCGTCCGCGACCTGGAACGCCCGCAAGAGGGTGCCGTCCCGCGCGACGACCTCGGTCCCCACCGGCACCTCCAGCCGCGGCAGCGCCGTCGCATCGACCCAATCGTCGAACCGATCCCGCGCCCCGGCCCCGATGCCCAGGACCAGAACGGCAGCCATCAGCGACAGGGCGAAGCGGCGCGATCTCATGCCCGATCAATACGCCAGATGCGGCCGGGAAAGAACCTCACCTTCTTCGTTCCCCAAATACTCATGCGACCGCGCGATCCGCGCCTACTTCGCCTCGTCCTCGCCGAACAGCCCCTTCAACCCGCGGGCGATCAGGTTGCCGACCTTGGGCCGGGGCTGGTGGATGAAGGGCAGGGGCCGGCAGACCTCCATCGCCGCAATGCCAACCCGGGCGGTTAGCGCGCCGTTCACCACCCCCTCGCCGAAGCGCTTCGAGACCTTGGCCAGCAGCCCGCCCCCGGCGACGGTGTGGATCAGGTCGTCCCCGGCCGCGACCGCGCCGGTGGCGATCAGATGCGTCATCACCGTGCGCGCCAGCCGCCAGCCGCCCACGGCGCCGGCGCGGCCGCCATAGATCTCGGCCATGCGGCGGATCATCCGCAGGTTCGCCGCCAGGGCCGCGATCACATCGGCCAGCGCCAGCGGGATCAGTGCGGTGGCGGCGGCGACGGTGCGGGCGGCGGCCTCGATCTCGCGCCGGGCCTGCTGGTCCAGGGCCGCCAGCAACTCGGTCTCGGCCAGCGCGATCAGCGTCTGGGCATCATAGGCGTCGCCCTTGCGCTCGCGCAGCCGGGTCAGGCCCCATTCCAGCTCCGGCCGGGCGCGGTAAAGGCTCTCCATCCGCCCGACCACATGCTGCGCCGCCTTCAGGTCGCCCGATGCCAGCGCCGCCCCGGCATCGCGGTTGATGCCGTCGATGGCGGCAAAGCGCGACCAGGCGCGGTATTCGCGCCAGGCCATCCCCAGCGCCGCGATGCAGAACAGCACCATCAGCGCGATGCCGATCCAGCCGAGCAGCGGATAGCTGTTCAGCAGATCCGTCAGATATCGCAGCGCCGCCACCGACAAAAGGAAGGTGAACAGCGCCACGCCGGTATTGATGAAGAAGCGCGTCAGCCGCGACGGCCCGCGCCCGACCAGCCGCGCGACAAGCTGCATGGTGCGCGGCTGCGGCAGCGGCGGGGCCAGCCCGTCGTCGATCATCGGCGCATCGGCGGGCGAGGGCGCGGGTTCGCCCTCTCGCCACTCGGCCCGCGGCGCCTTGCGGTCGCGCTGGTCGGTGCGGGGCTCCGGCATGGGCTCGGAGCGCGGCGCCTGGGGTTCCGCGCCCATTTCCATCAGCACCGGCCCGCGCCGTTTCGGAGGTTCAGCCATGGCGCTCTCCTATAGCCTGTCGCCGATCAGGAACTCGGCCGCGCGGTCCAGGCGGATATGCGGCGGCCCGTCGCCCGGCCGCAGCGTGCCGGGCGCCGGGGCGAAATCCATGATCGCATAATCGCCATCCAGCCAGCGCGTCGCGCCCTGGCTTGCCGGGACCAGCAGCTCGGCCGGATTGGCCGGCAGCTCGCCCGGATAGAAGGCCGCCTGCCGCCCGTCCATCAGCGTGCCGCGCACGGCGGGCAGTTCCTCGCCGTCCTGCCGGATCATCTCTTCGGTGGTGGTGCGCAGCGAGGCGATGGACATGGCCTCGGTCCGCGCGCCCGAGAAGTCGGCGCGGTCGCGGGCCTCGCGCAGCATGGCGGCGGTGATCGCGGTCAGGCGCGGATGCTGGATGTGGTGCAGGTGGTCGGCCTTGGTCGCGGCGAACAGGATGCGCCCCACCCGGCGCGAACCCAGCAACTGCGCAAGCCAGCCGGCCCGGCCGGGGCGAAAGGCGGTCAGGATGTCGGCCATGGCGCGGCGCATGTCCTCGACCGCCGGCGGGCCGGCATGGATCGCGCCCAGCACGTCCATCAGCACCACCTGCCGGTCGATGCGGGCGAAATGGTCGCGAAAGAACGGCTTCACCACCCGCGCCTTGTAGGCTCCGAAGCGGCGCGCGAATTCGCGCCCCAAGGGCGTCGCCCGCATCTCGTGCGGCAGCGGCGTGAAGGTCAGCGCCGGCGAGCCGTCGAGTTCGCCCGGCATCAGGAAGCGGCCGGGGGTGCAGTCCGACCAGCCCGCCTCGCGCGCCATATGCAGGTGCCGGGTATAGGCCGCGGCCAGCGCCTGCGCGGCGGTTTCGTCAAAGCGCGCGGGATCGGTCGCGGCCAGCGCGATGCGGAAATCCTCGGCGCCGGGGCGGCCGGCCATGCGGTCCAGCACCTCTTGCGACCATTGGTCGAAATCCTTGTCCATCAGCCGCAGGTCCAGGAGCCACTCGCCCGGATAGTCCACGATGTCCAGGTGCAGCACCTGCTGGCCGCGCCAGCCGGCGATCAGCCCGCGCGGCTGGATGCGCAGCGACAGGCGCAGCTGGCTGACATGGCGCGTGCCCTCGGGCCAATGCGGGTCGGGGCCGGTCATCGCCGCCAGATGCCGTTCGTAATCGAAGCGCGGCACGGTGTCGTCGGGCTGCGGCTGCAACCACGCCGCCTTGAGCGAGCCGTCGGCGGCGGCCCGCAGCGCCGCCATGCGCCCGCGATCCAGCAGATTCGCCACCAGCGAGGTGATGAACACGGTCTTGCCGGCCCGCGACAGCCCCGTCACCCCAAGCCGGATCACCGGGTCGGACATTCCCAGGCCCTGCATCAGATCGTCGGCGATACCCATTCCGTCCCTCGCTTTGGCCGGGTCAAGATAGGCAGGCCGGCGGCGGATGTGTAGAGGCAGCCCTTTTCGCCCCGACGACGCTTTGCCATAAGGCGGGAATGCAGCTGCCCATCGACGCCGTATTGCCCGAACTGACCGCCGCGCTGGCCGCGCATGGCCGGGCCGTGCTGATGGCGCCGCCGGGGGCGGGCAAGACGACCCGCGTGCCCTTGGCGCTGCTGCCCGCGGTCCCCGGCCGCATCCTCATGCTGGAGCCGCGCCGCCTTGCCGCCCGCGCCGCGGCCGAGCGCATGGCCGAGACGCTGGGCGAGCCCCTGGGCCGGACCGTCGGCTATCGCATCCGCGGCGAGGCGGTGGCGGGCACCCGCATCGAGGTGGTGACCGAGGGCATCCTGACCCGCATGATCCAGTCCGACCCCGAGCTTTCGGGCATCGGCTGCGTGATCTTCGACGAATTCCACGAGCGCAGCCTGAACGCCGACCTGGGCCTGGCCCTGACATGGGAAGCGCGCTCGGCGCTGCGCCCCGACCTCGCGCTGCTGGTGATGTCGGCGACGCTGGATGCCGAGCCGGTCGCGGCGCTGATGGACGGCGCCCCGGTGATCCGCTCGGAAGGCCGCGCCTTTCCGGTCGAGACGCGCTGGCTGGACCGACCCCTTCCTGCGGGCGCCCGGCTGGTCCCCGAGGCGGCGCGGCTGATCGCCGATGCCGAGGCGGCGACGCGCGGGACGGGCGGCACCATCCTGGCCTTCCTGCCGGGCGAGGGCGAGATCCGCCGCGTCCTGGCCATGCTGGACCTGGATGCCGAGGTGCTGCCGCTTTACGGCGCCATGGATTTCAAGGCGCAGCGCGCGGCCCTGCAACCCCCGGGCGGGCGACGGCGGATCGTGCTCGCGACCTCGATCGCCGAGACCTCGCTGACCATTCCCGAGGTGCGGGTGGTGGTCGATGCCGGCCGTGCGCGGCGGGCGCGCTTCGATCCCGGCTCGGGCATGTCGCGGCTGGTGACCGAACGCGTCAGCCGCGCCGAGGCCGAGCAGCGCCGGGGTCGCGCGGGCCGCGTCGCGCCGGGCATCTGCTATCGCATGTGGGCGCGGGCCGAAGAAGGCGCGCTGCCGGCCTTCGCCCCGCCCGAGATCGCGGTGGCCGACCTTGCCGGGCTGGCGCTGGAACTGGCGATCTGGGGTTCGGATGGGCGCGACCTTGCCTTCCTGACCCCGCCGCCCGAGGCCGCGCTGGCCGAGGCGCGGGCGCTTTTGCGCGATCTGGGCGCGCTGGACGCGGAGAACCGCATCACCCCGCATGGCCGGCGGCTGGCGCCGCTGCCGCTGCATCCGCGGCTGGCGCATATGCTGGTCACGGCGGGGCGCGACGCCGCCGATCTGGCGGCGCTGATGGCCGAGCGCGACCCGCTGACCGGCGCCCCCGCCGACCTGGCCCTGCGGCTGGCGGCGATCCGCGACCTGCGCGCCTATCAGGACCGCCACCCCTGGCCGGTCAATCCCGGCGTCCTGCACCGCATCCGCGACGAGGCAAAACGCCTGCGCCGCATGGCGGGCGAGGGCGTCGGCCTGTCGCCTGGCGCCATGGCGGCGCTGGCCTATCCCGACCGCATCGGGCTGCGCCGCAAGGGCGACCAGCCGCGCCACGTTCTGTCGGGCGGCAAGGGCGCGGTGCTGCCCGAAGGCGACGCCTTGGCCGCGCAGCGGCTGATCGTCGCGACCGATCTTGACGGCGATGCGCGAGAGGCCCGCATCCGCATGGCGGTGGCCGTCGATGAGGACGAGATCCGCGCCCTGTTCCCCGACCGTATCGAGACCGTCGAGGTGGTGGAATGGTCCCGCCGCGACAACCGCATCCTTGCCCGCCGGCAGGAACGCCTTGGCGCGCTGGCGCTGGCCGACCGGGCGCTGAACGATCCCGACCCGCAGGCGCTGGCCCGCGCCGCCTTCGAAGGGCTGCGGACCAACGGGCTGACCTGGACCCCCGGCGCCGCACGGTTGCGGGCGCGGATGGCGCTGATCCCGGAATTGGGTCCGGTCGATGACGCGAGCCTGCTTGCCGATCCGGACTGGCTGCTGCCTTATCTTGGCAAGGTGCGGACCTTGGCCGACCTGCGTGCGCTGGATCTGACCGAGGCGCTGAAGGCGCGCATCGGCTGGGACGGCCAGCGCCGGCTGGACCAGGCGACGCCAGCGCATTTCGTCACGCCCCTGGGCCGCAAGGTGCCTATCGACTACGACCACGAGACGCCTTCGGTCGAACTGAAGCTGCAAGAGCTTTTCGGCCTGGCGCGGCATCCGGTCGTCGGCGGCCGGCCGCTGCGCATCACCATGCTGTCGCCCGGCGGCAAGCCCATCGCGGTGACGACCGACCTGCCGGGCTTCTGGGCGGGCGGCTATGGCGAGGTCCGCAAGGACATGCGCGGCCGCTATCCGCGCCATCCCTGGCCGGAAAACCCGCTGGAGGCCGACCCGACCACAAGGGCCAAGCCGCGCGGAACCTGACCCTTTCACCGTTTCCAAATACTCATGCGGCCGCACGGCTTAGGCGGTCCGCAAGCCTTTCAGCCGGAAGGCCAGCACGATCATCACCACGCCGATCAGCAGGGCGAACAGCCCGATGAGCCAGGCGATGCTGAGCAGACCGGCCGCCGGCACCAGAGCCAGCAGCACGCCCCAGGCCACCAGCAACAGCCCGCTGAGCCCCAGTGCCCATTCGCCCTCGATCTCGTGCCGCAGCCGGATCGCGGCGATGATGCGAAAGACGCCCGCGACCACGCCCCAGGCGGCCATCCAGATGATGAAGGCCAGCGCCGTCGCCTCGGGCCAGAACAGCGCCATCAGGCCGATGAGGATCGACAGCGCGCCGTCCAGCGCCCAGGCCCACCAGCGGTCGTCCGAGGATTTGCGCCGGAAGGCCACGACGGTCGACATTACCCCGTCGAAGATCGCATAGACGCCAAAGACCAGCAGCAGGGCATAGACGGTCAGCCCCGGCCAGATCAGCGCCATCAGGCCGAACAGGATCGCCGCGATGCCGCGGAGCAGCGGCACCCACCAATGATCGGCCATCACACGGATCAGGTTTTCCATGATAGTCGTTTCCCTTTTCAGGCCCATTTCAGGATCGCCGGATCGAAAAGCCTTCGGATCCGGTCTGGCAGGGAAAGGTTAACATGGGGTTGAGCGGAACGGCCTGCGCCCCTGCCCTCGACCGAAACTTGTGGCGAATTTGCTACAATGCCGTCAATCGAGCCGATCGGGCAGGGCCATGCCGCGCAGGATCTCGGCCGCCGGCATCGGGCGCTTGCCCTCGCGCTGGGCCTCCAGCACCTCGACGGCGCCCTCGCCGCAGGCGATGGTAAAGCCCGACAGCACCCGGCCCGGCGCACCCGAACCGGCGGCGAGGCGCGAGCGCAGCAGTTTCACCCGCTCGCCCCCGATCAGGCACCAGGCGCCGGGAAAGGGCGAGAGGCCGCGGATCTGCCGGTCCACCTGCGCCGCCGGTCGGCCCCAGTCGATCCGCGCCTCGGCCTTGTCGATCTTTTGCGCATAGGTCACGCCCTCGGCCGGTTGCGGTTCGGCGGGCAGGGGCAGGCGGTGCAACGTCTCGACGATCAGCGCCGCGCCCATCTCGGCCAGCCGGTCGTGCAGGTCGGCGGTGGTGTCCTCGGCGCCGATGGTGGTGCGCGCCTCGGCCAGGACCGGGCCGGTATCCAGCCCCGCCTCCATCTGCATGATGGCGACGCCGGTTTCCGCATCGCCGGCCATGATCGCCCGATGGATCGGCGCCGCGCCGCGCCAGCGCGGCAGAAGCGAGGCGTGGATGTTCAGGCAGCCCAGCCGCGGCGCCTCCAGCACCGGCTGCGGCAGGATCAGGCCGTAAGCCACCACCACTGCCACATCGGCTTGCAGCGCGGCGAAATCCCCTTGGTCCTGCGGCGATTTCAGCCGCTCGGGCGTGCGGACGGGCAGGCCCAGTTCCTCGGCGGCGCGATGGACGGGCGAGGGGCGGGGCTTCTGCCCGCGCCCTGCCGCGCGCGGCGGCTGGGAATAGACCGCGACGACCTGATGGCGCGCGGCGATGGCCCGCAGCGCGGGAACCGAGAAATCGGGTGTGCCCATGAAGATGACGCGCATCGCTGCCTCCGTTGTCCTTGCGGCCTCATATCCCGGCCGCGGGCGCGGCAAAACCCTGCATGAAGGAGCGGATGTCGCGGGTGGCCCGCGCCCGCGCCTTTGCGTCGAATTCCAGTGGTGAGAGCGACGAGCGCTCGCGCTGGTCGAAGCCGTGGTTGATGCCGGGATAGGTGGTGACGGTCAGGCGGGCGCCCTGCGCAATCAGATCCTCGCCCATCTGGCGGCAATCGGCGGAATCGGTGATCGAATCCAGCTCGGCCAGCAGCATCAGCCCCTGCACATGGCCGGGCCACGGTCCCTTGGCCGCGCCGTTCAAGAGGCCGCAATAGGGATAGAGCAGCACGACCGGACCAAGCGGCGCGGCCAGGCTGTCGGGCGGGGCGGGCCATGCGGTCAGGCCCGGCGGCGGCTCGTCCTCGCCGAGTTGGCGCAGAAGTTCCATCACCGTCCAGCCGCCATGCGAGGCGCCGAGCAGCGCGATATCCGAGGCGTCGATGCCCGGCATCCCGCGCAGCGCGGCCAGCGCCACGGCCAGGTCGCCGGCACGCTCGGCCCCCGGCAGCACCTGGCCGGCGCAGAGCGCGCGCCAGGCCTGCGCCTTGTCCAGCAGCCGGGGTGCGTGGCTGTCGAGGATCAGCGCCGCCCGGCCCATGGCCACGAATTGCCGGGCCCAATAGTCCATGTTGTCATGCACCCCGTCGCAGCCCGACAGCAGCACCGCGGCGGGGTGCGGGCCGGGGCCGTCGGGTTGCAGGAGGCGCCAATGCGGCTCCAGCCGGGCCAGCCGTTCGGCCGGGGTGTCGGTCGCGGGCTGCCAGCCGGCGTAGTTGCGCGCCGTGTTCAGCCCCAGCGCCAGGGCCACCAGCCCTAGCATCGCCAGCACAAGGATCAGCCGTTTGCGCATCCGAGCTTTCCGTCCTGGCCGCAGATCGCCTTGAGCCGTTCGGTGTCGGCCGCCGTCCAGCCTTCGGGCGCGGTGACCGCGACCCAGCCGTCGATATAGTCGCGGGCGTGATAGGTGTGGCCGAAGCCCGGCGGAGCCGAGGTCGAGACCAGCATGTCCACCGCCAGTTGCAGCTGCGTCACCACCGGGGTGAAGCGCAGCCGGGGCGAGACATCGGGCGCCGGCGCCTCGCGCATCCATTCCGGTGCCCGCCACAGCGAGGCCGGGTCGTAGAACACGATGGGATCGCTGCCATATTGCAGGAACAGGATGCGCAGCCGCCCCCATTCCCGGCCCGAGCGGTCGGGCGGCGCGTATTGGCTGGCATAGCGGATCACCTCGTCCTCATCCAGCTCGGGCAGGACGAAGCGGCTGCCGGGCTGGCGCGCGTCATTGGCCTGCCGCCACAGCGTCGAGGGGAAGGGAGGCCCGACCCAGAAGGCGCCGGCGACCGGCTCGTTCATCATCTGGAACGGGTTGAAGGCATACATCGACGACCAGGCGCCCAGGGATATGCCGTGCAGATAAAGCCGGGGCCGCCGATCCGGGGGCAGGTGGCGCCAATGGTCATAGACCGCGCGCATCAGCGCCGTGGTCTGGTCCAGGCCGGCTTCGGTCTCGAAGATCAGGGCCAGCGGGCTTTGCAGATAGGAATATTGCACCGCGACCGTCGCCACGTCGCCGCCATGCATGTATTCCAGCGCATCGTAGCTGGCCGGGTCCATCCAGCCGGTGCCGGTCGGGCTTGCCAGCACCAGCACCTTGCGGTCGAAGGCGCCCACACGCAGCATCTCGTCCAGCGCCACCTTGGCGCGGGTGTCGGGATCCTTGTCCTGCGCCAGGCCGACATAGATGCGCAGCGGCTCCCTGGCGGGTCGGCCGGTGAAGCCCGAGATGGCGCGGGCGCGCGGCCCGCCCAGCATGAAGTCGCGCCCCGGCTTGCCCATCAGCTCCCAGTCGATGCCCGACGCGACCGAGCCCGATTGCCACGGCTCGCCGGGCGGGGCGACATTCGGGTCGGTCAGGTGCTGGGCCGCGGCATAGGAACTGTCGGCGATGCGCATCGCCCAGTTCACCACCCCGTCGCGGGTCAGCGTGATCACGATCAGTGCCGCCAGCAGCAGGCCCAGCACATTGGCGCTGCGCACCGGGATATAGCGCGCCAGCCGCAGCCGCAGCAGGTCGAACAGCGCCTGGATCGCCTTGCCGATCACGAACAGCACCAGGAACACCGCCAGCGCCAGGGCCAGCATCTTGGCGGTGTTGTTGACCTCCAGGTCCGGCATGCCCATGCGGGCGCGGATGCTGTTCTGCCAGGTGCCCGACAGGATCACCCCGCGACCCAGCAGCACCAGCACAGGAACGGCCAGAACGGCATGGGCGATGCGCGCGGGCCGGCCCTTCATCACCGGCAGCTCCAGCGCGCGCCACAGCGCCAGCAGGAACTGGGTCATCACATAGCCCGCCGCCATCGAGACCCCGGCCAGCACGCCCTGCATCAGCCAGTCGCGCGGGATCAGCGAGGGGGTGAGCGAGGCCGCAAGGAACAACAGGCCGGCAAGAAGGGGCAGCACGGAGAACATCTGTGGCCTATCGTCCGAGGCTATGCCCGCGCGAGCGGCGGGCGGGTTTCAGCGGGAACGGGGCATCGGCTGCGGGATGCGGAAGGCCATGGGCCACCCGCAAGGCCCGCTTCCACCCCGTTCGCGGCCGAGGTTAAGGGGCCGCCGCGGCAAAGAAAAGGCTTCGGATCAGGCCGATCACCACGGTCAGCGATACGTGGAGCCCATCCGCCGCGGGCATGGGGGTATCCGCCCCCGGCATACCCACCGATCCGGCCCTCGGGCGGGCCGTTCGCGCGGTCCGCATCCCGCGAGTGAAGCCGGTTCAGCGCCGCGCGAACTTGGCCGATTTCGCCACCAGCATCTTGCGGCGCAGGGGCGAGAGGCGATCGATATAGAGCCGGCCGTTCAGGTGGTCGATCTGATGCTGCACCGAGGTCGCCCAGAGGCCGACGAAATCCCGTTCCTCGATCTCGCCATCGGCGTTCAGGAAGCGCACGGTGACGGCGCGCGGCCGTTCGATCCGGGCCGAGACGCCGGGCAGGTTCGGGCTCGCCTCCTCATGGGCGCGCAATTGCACGCTGGCATGCAGCACCTCGGGATTGGCCATGCGCACCGCCTGGCCGCGCTTTTCCGAGGCGTCCACCACCGCCAGCCGCTGCATGATGCCGATCTGCGGAGCGGCCAGGCCGACGCCCGGCATCGCCTCCATCGTGTCGATCATGTCGTCCCAGATCATCCGCACGGTCTCGGTGATCGCGGGGACCGGCTCGGCCGGCAGGTGCAGCCGGCGGTCGGCATAGGGCAGGAAGGGGCGGACGGTCATCGGGCGGCCTTGTCAGGAATGCCCGCCCGGCTATCACGGTGGCGAATGAAGGTAAATCCGGCCCGGGCTTTCCGCCCGCCTGCCATCGCGCCGCATATGGATGGCCGGGCCTTGGCCTGGCCCGGGATTGCAAGGATCATCCCTTCGCCGCGCGCGGACAGGGGCCAGCAGCCTTCCCAGCCCAAGGCCGACAAGAAAGCACAGGATTGCAGACAGGACGGACAAGCGACAACTCCTCGCAGGGGCATTTGCCCCGGCTTAGCGCGAAAAGTCTAAGACAGGCTTAACGCGCGTCGGAATCTTCCGGGCCCTTCGGTGCATCGAGGATCAGCCGGCCGTCGAGATGATCCGTTTCGTGCTGGGCGATGCGGGCCTCGATCCCAGTCAGGGTCAGGAGTTGCAGCGTGCCGGTCAGATCGAAGCAGCGCATCGAAATGGTGACCGGCCGCGTCACCGAAACCGGCTGGCCGGGGATCGAAAGGCAGGCTTCCTCCATGGTCCCGACCTCGCCGCCCAAGGGGGCGATCTGGGGGTCCATGACCACGCGGGGCAGGGGGGTGCCTTCCTTCCAGCCGTGGTCCATGACGAAGATGCGCCAGCCCTCGCCGATCTGCGGCGCGGCAAGGCCGCGGCCGCCTGCGTCATACATTGTCGCCAGCAGATCGGCGGCAAGCCGGGCGATCTCGTCCCAGCCCAGCCGTCCGACCGGCTCGCAGATGACGCGCAGCGCCGGGTCGGGATGGATCAGGATCGGGCGGACGCGCCCCTGTGCGGCAAGCCCGGCGGGGTCCGGCCCTTTGGGCGCCTGCGCGGCGTCCTCGCCCGACAGGGGCTCAGGCACGGCCGCGCTCGCGCTTCAGCTTGACCATCTTGCGGGTGATCATCTGCCGCTTGATCGGGCCGAGATGGTCGATGAACAGCCTGCCGTCGAGATGGTCGATCTCGTGCTGGGCGCAGGTGGCCCAGAGCCCCTCGAATTCGCGCTCATGCGTCTTGCCGTCAAGGCCCAGCCAGCGCACCCTGACCTCGGCGGGGCGCGTCACGTCGGCATATTGCTCGGGGATCGACAGGCAGCCTTCCTCATAGGTGTTCAGCGCTTCCGAGGTCCATGTCACCTCGGGGTTGACCATGACGATCGGATTGCGCGGCGCCTCGGGGTCCTTTTCGCAGTCCATGACATAAAGCCGCGACAGCACGCCCACCTGCGGCGCGGCCAGGCCCACGCCCGGCGCGTCATACATGGTGGCCAGCATGTCGGCGGCCAGCGTCTCGATCTCGGGGGTGATGCGGGCCACGGGCTCGCAAATCTTCTTCAGCCGCGGATCGGGGTGGAGGATGATGCTGCGCAATGTCATGACCGTGATCTAGGGCAAGCCTTGGCCTTGCGCAACAAGCCGCTATGCTGCCTGCGAACAGAAAGCGCCCGAACGGAAAACGAGGGAAACATGGCCCAGCCCGATTTCGACGAGATCATCGACCGCACCGGCACCGGCTGCAACAAATGGGACGACATGCAGGCGGTCTATGGCGTCTCGCCCGGGGACGGGATCGCGATGTGGGTCGCGGACATGGACTTTCGCCCACCGGCCCCGGTCCAGCGCGCGGTCGAGCGGATCGCGGCGCATGGCGTCTATGGCTATCCCGGCGCCAATCCGGCCTATGTCGAGGCGATCCGCTGGTGGATGGCGAACCGTCATGGCTGGGAGGTCCAGCCGGAATGGATCCTCTCGGCGCACGGGCTGGTCAACGGCACGGCGATCTGCGTCGATGCCTTCACCCAGCCGGGCGACCGGGTGATCGTCATGACCCCGGTCTATCATGCCTTCGCCCGCGTCATCCGCGCGTCCGGCCGCGAGGTGGCCGAGTTCCCGCTGGCCATCCATGACGGGCAGTATCGCATGGACTGGGAGGGCTGGCAGCAGCTGCTGACCGGGCGCGAGCGGATGCTGATCCTGTGTTCGCCCCACAACCCCGGCGGAAGGGTCTGGACCGCCGAGGAATTGCGGCAGGTCGCCGATTTCTGCGCCGCCCATGACCTGATCCTGGTCTCGGACGAGATCCATCACGACCTGGTCATGCCCGGCAGCCCGCGCCATTCCGTGCTGGCGGTCGCCGTGCCCGAGGCCGCGCCGCGCCTGGTGACGCTGACCGCCGCAACCAAGACCTTCAACATCGCCGGCGCCCATATCGGCAACCTGATCGTGGCCGACGAAGGGCTGCGCAAGCGCCTGCAGACCCGGCTGATGGCTCTGGGCATCTCGCCCGGGCTGTTCGGGCCGGGCATGGTCGCCGCCGCCTATTCGCCCGAGGGCGCGACGTGGGTCGATGCGCTGACCGGCTATCTGGACGGCAACCGGCGGCTGTTCGACCAGGGGGTGAACGCGATTCCCGGCATTCGTTCGATGCCCTTGCAGGCGACCTACCTCGCCTGGGTCGACTTCTCGGGCACCGGGATGGAGCGGGCCGAGTTCACCCGCCGCGTCGAGCAGGGCGCCCGCATTGCCGCGAACCACGGCGGCACCTTCGGCACCGGGGGCGAGGACTTCCTGCGCTTCAACATCGCCACGCCCCGCGCCCGCGTGGCCGAGGCGGTTGCGCGGTTGCAAGAGGCGTTCCGCGACCTGCAATGAAGCGGCTGGGCGGGATCTTCTCGGCGCTTTGCCTCGCGGCGGTGCTCTGGGGGCTGTGGCTGCTCTGGGCGCCGCAGCCCGCGCCGCTGCCGCAGCCGCCGGCGGCGGGCTGGCACTGGCCGGGTCTGCCCGAGTTCCGGCTGCCGCGCATCACCCTGCCGCCGATCTTCCAGCGGCCGCCGGTGCAGCCGGAAGCGCCCATCGCCTCGCCCGTCCGGCGCATCCTGGTCGAGAAATCCGCCCGCCGCATGACCGTCTATCAGGAAAGCGGCCCGCCCCGGACCTTTCGCATCGCACTGGGCTTTTCGCCCGAGGGCGACAAGAGCCGCGAGGGCGACGGCCGCACGCCCGAGGGCATCTTCCGCATCGACCGCCTGAACCGGCAGAGCGCCTATCACCTGTCGCTGGGCATAGACTATCCGCAGAAGCACCACCGCGAGGCGGCGCGCCGGCTGGGCCTCAGCCCCGGCGGCGACATCATGATCCACGGCCAGCCGAACCAGGTGCCCGACGGCTATCGCGTCAAGGGCGACTGGACCGCCGGCTGCATCGCCGTCGACAATGCCGAGATCGAAGAGATCTTCGCCCATGCCCGCATCGGCACCGAGGTCGAGATTCTGCCCTGAATCGCGGCCTTTCGGCCACACTTGCCGCGGCCTGTGCCCAAGGATAAGGCAGGGCCATGACGTTCAACCGCTATGCCCCCCATCTGCGCGCGACTCTCGCGCTTGGACTGCCGCTCGTGGGCAGCCATCTGGCACGAATGGCCATTCACGTCGCCGATACCATCATGGTTGGCTGGTATGGCGTCACGGAACTGGCGGCGCTGGTCATCGCGGTGTCGTTCTTCAACATCCTGTTCTTCCTGGGCATGGGCTTCGGCATCGGCGTCATGGGGCTGATCGCGACCGCCATCGCCCGCGGCGACGAGGTCGAGGTGCGCCGTTCGGCCCGCATGGCGCTGTGGCTGTCGCTTGCCTTTGCCGTGGCGGTCGTCCCCGCCATGTGGCATTCCGAGCCGATCCTGCTGGCCATCGGACAGGAACCGGCGGTGGCGCGGCTGGCGCAGGACTACCTGCGCATCGCCGGCTTCGGCCTGATCGCGATGCTGTGCCAGTTGACGCTCAACAGCTATCTGGCCGCGATGGAGCGGCCGCAGGTGGTGCTGTGGATCACGCTGGCCGGGCTGCCGCTGGTGATCTTCCTGAACTGGGTGCTGATCTTCGGCAACCTGGGCGCTCCGGCGCTGGGGGTGCGCGGTGCCGCCATCGCCGCCATCGCGGTGCAGTTCAGCCAGCTTCTGGCCATCGCCGCCTATGCGGCCTGGCTGCCCTCGGCGCGCAAATACCGGCTGTTCCAGCGCTTCTGGCGCCCGGACTGGCCCGGGATGCGGGCGGTCTTCATGCTGGGCCTGCCCATCGGCCTGACCATGGTGGCCGAGGGCGGGCTGTTCGTCGGCTCGAACGTGATGATGGGCTGGATCGGCACGCGCGAGCTGGCGGCGCATGGCATCGCGCTGCAACTCGCCTCGATCACCTTCATGCTGCATCTGGGCATGTCGAATGCCGCCACCGTGCGCATCGGGCAGGCGAGGGGCCGGGGCGACGGCCGCTGGATGCGCGATGCCGGCGTGACGGTCACGGCGGTCTCGGCGGTCATCGCCGCGCTGGCGATGGCGGCGTTCGAGCTGTTCCCGCGCCAACTCGTCGGCCTCTATCTGGACGCCGCCCACCCCGAGACCCCGGCCATCATCGGGATCGCGGCGGGCCTGCTGTTCTATGCCGGGTTGTTCCAGCTGACGGATGCGATGCAGGTGATCGGGCTGGGGCTGCTGCGCGGGGTGCAGGATACCCGGGTGCCCATGGTGATCGCGGCGGTAAGCTACTGGCTGGTCGGCATCCCGGTGGCCTACGGCCTGGCCTTCGTGGCGGGGATCGGCCCGGCCGGCCTGTGGCTGGGCCTGGTCGCGGGGCTGACCTGCGCTGCTGCGCTGCTGATGCACCGCTTCTGGCGCGGGCTTGCGCGCGGGGACTGGACCGGCGAGGCGCCGGCGGTCTAGTTTGGCCGCGCAGAAGTCAGGAGGCCCGTCATGCGCCCGGTTTTCGTCCAGTTCCGTTGTTCGCCCGGCAAGACCTACGAGGTCGCCGACGCCATCTACGACCGAGAGATCGTCAGCGAACTTTACTCGACCTCGGGCGACTACGACCTGCTGGCCAAGATCTATGTGCCCGAGGACCAGGATGTCGGGCATTACCTCTCTGAAAAGCTGTTCGACATCCCGCATATCGTGCGGACGCTGACCACGATGACCTTCAAGGCGTTCTAGACGTTCAGCGGCATGGGTGACGAAAGCGGTGCGGGCAGCGGATGCCCTTGCGCGCGGGCCGGCTTTGCGGTTTCTGTGGCGGCATGACCCGCTTTCGCTTCGCCCCGATCGCCGCCGCGCTGCCCGCCACGGTTCCCTTCACCGGCCCCGAGACGCTGGAGCGTCGCCGCGGCGCGCCGTTCCGTGCGCGGCTGGGGGCCAACGAGAACGGCTTCGGCCCCTCGCCCCGTGCGGTCGAGGCCATGGAGCGGGCGGCGGCCGAGGCATGGAAATACGCCGATCCCGACAGCCATGACCTGCGCCATGCGCTGGCTGCGCATCACGGCGTCGCGCCGCAGAACGTCATGGTCGGTGAGGGGATCGACGGGCTCCTTGGCCTGCTGGTCCGGCTGATGGTCGCGCCGGGCGAGGTGGTGGTGACCTCGGACGGGGCCTATCCGACCTTCAACTATCATGTCGCGGGCTTCGGCGGCCGGCTGGTGAAGGTGCCTTATCGCGAGGATGCCGAGGATCCCGATGCACTGGTCGCCGCGGCGTGCGAGACCGGGGCGCGGCTGGTCTATCTGGCCAATCCCGACAACCCGATGGGCAGCTGGCATTCCGGCGCGCGGATCGAGGCCATGCTGGACGATCTGCCGCAGGGCAGCCTGCTGGTGCTGGACGAGGCCTATGCCGAATTCGCCCCGGAAGACGCCATCCCGCGCATCGATGCCGAGGATGCGCGCGTCATCCGTTTCCGCACCTTTTCCAAGGCCCATGCCATGGCGGGCGCGCGGATCGGCTATGCCATCGGCCCGGCCGAACTGATCGCCGGCTTCGACCGCATCCGCAACCATTTCGGCATCAACCGCATCGGCCAGGTCGGCGCGCTGGCGGCGCTCGGGGATCGGGACTGGCTGACGCATATCCGGGCCGAGGTCGCTGCCGCTCGCGACCGTATCGGCGACATCGCCCGCATGAACGGGCTGGCCGCCTTGCCCTCGGCCACGAATTTCGTCGCCGTCGATTGCGGCCGCGATGGCGCCTTTGCCCAGGCCCTGCTGGACGGGTTGGCGCAAGAGGGCGTTTTCGTCCGCATGCCGGGCGCGGCCCCGATGAACCGCTGCATCCGCGTCTCCTGCGGTCCCGCGCAGGAACTCGCCGCCTTTGCCGAGGCGCTGCCCAAGGTGATCGGGGCACTGGCCTGACGGCTTCTTCGTTCTGAAAATACTCAAAGGACCGCGCCGCCGGGGCAGGTCAATCCAGGGGAAGCGCCGTGGTCGCCTTCAGCTCCTCCATCGAGAGCAGCGCAGTGACGTTGTGGATCTTCACCTCCGAGATCAGCGCCTGGTAGAAGCGGTCATAGGCGCGCGCGTTGCGCACCCTCACCTTGAGGATATAGTCGATGTCGCCGGCCAGCCGATGCGCCTCGATCACCTCGGGCCGGGCGCGCACGGCGGCCAGGAAGCGCCGCGCCCATTCCGGGTCGTGCTCGCTGGTGCGGATCAGCACGAAGAAACAGGCGTCGAGCCCCAGCGCATCGGGATCCAGCAAGGCCACCTGCCCACGGATCACCCCCGCCTCGCGCAGCTTGCGAATCCGGTTCCAGACCGGGGTCTTGGAGGCGCCGACTCGGGCTGCGATGTCGTCCAGCGACAGGGTGGCGTCCTCTTGCAGCAGGGACAGGATTTTGCGGTCGGTATCGTCCAGCCGGATGGGTGTTTGTCTGTTGTCGCTCATCGTGAAACCTGGTCCTTGCTGTCGCGCTGACATGCGAAGATGTTTCTTATTTTTCCGCCCTACTCGTCAATATGGGGGATTTTTTTCTATATAGATACCACAGGAAACGAAAGGCAAAGGCCATGTCCAAAGGCTTCACCCCATCCCCCGCGACCCCCGCCGTCATCACCGCGAATGACCTGCGCATGGGCCATTGCGTGTGGATGCGCGACGGTGCCTGGACGGCTGACCCGCGAGAGGCCGAGCTGTTCGAGGACGAGGCCATCGCCGAACTGGCCCTGCTCGACGCCATCGCGCAGGCCAATATCGTCGTCGGTCCCTATCTGGCCGAGGCCAGGCGCGGCCCCGACGGCCGCCCCCAGCCGACGCATTTCCGCGAGGCGTTCCGCCGCCGGGGGCCCTCCAACTACTTCCATGGCAAGCAAGCCGAATTCGAGGCCAGCAATGTTTGACGCGCGTCCCCAGCACAACGAATATCTGCGCCACCGCGCCCAGCAGTTCCGCCAGCAGGTCGAGCGCCGGCTGGACGGCAGCCTGACCGAGGACGAGTTCCGTCCGCTGCGCCTGATGAACGGCGTCTATCTGCAACTGCATGCCTATATGCTGCGGGTGGCCATTCCCTATGGCACCATCAGCCCCGACCAGATGCGCACCCTGGCGCTTCTGGCCGAGAAATGGGACAAGGGCTACGGCCATTGGACCACGCGGCAGAACATCCAGTACAACTGGCCGAAGCTGGTCGATATCCCCGACATGCTGGATGCGCTGGCCGATGTCGGCCTGCACGCCATCCAGACCTCGGGCAACACGATCCGCAACGTGACGACGGACGCCTTTGCCGGCGCCGCCGCCGACGAGGTCGCCGATCCGCGTCCCTATGCCGAATTGCTGCGGCAATGGTCCACCGACCACGGCGAATTCCAGTTCCTGCCGCGCAAGTTCAAGATCGCCGTCTCGGGCGGCAAGAAGGACCGCGCCGTCATCGCCGCCCATGACATCGGCCTGCGGCTGGTTGGGAACGACAAGGGCGAGCTGGGCTATCAGGTCTGGATCGGCGGCGGGTTGGGCCGCACGCCGCTTCTGGGCCAGGTGGTGCGCGAGTTCCTGCCCGAGGCCGACCTGCTGCCCTATGTCGAGGCGATCATCGCGGCCTACAACCTCTCGGGCCGCCGCGACAACAAGTACAAGGCCCGCATCAAGATCACCGTGGCCGAGCGCGGCCTCGACGTGATGCGCGAGGAGATCGAGGCCGAGTTCCTGCGTCGCCGCGAAGCCTTTACCGGCGTCGACCAGGACCTGCTGGCGGCGCTGAAAAGCCTCTATGCCCCGCCCGCCTTCCGCAACGAGCCCGAGGGCGACTACGAACAGCGCCGCGCCGCCGACCCGGTCTTCCGCAGCTGGACCGACACCAACCTGTCGGCCCACAAGCAAGAGGGCTATGCCAGCGTCACCGTGACCTTCAAGGCGCCGGGCCAGACGCCGGGCGATGCCTCGGCGGAACAGATGCGCCTGCTGGCCGAACTGGCCGAGCGTTTCGGCCATCACGACCTGCGCATCAGCCACGAGCAGAACGTGGTGCTGCCGCATGTCCACAAGTCCGACCTGTTCGCGGTCTATCAGGAGCTGAAGGCCGCCGGCCTCGCCACCGCGAATGCGGGCCTGATCAGCGATATCGTCGCTTGCCCGGGCATGGACTATTGCACGCTGGCCACCGCCCGCTCGATCCCGATCGCCCAGGACATCGCGGCGCATTTCCGCGCCCGCGGCCTCGAAGAAGAGATCGGCCAGTTCAACATCCGCATCTCGGGCTGCATCAACGCCTGCGGCCACCACCACCTGGGCCATATCGGCATCCTGGGCCTGGACCGTGCGGGGGTCGAGAACTACCAGATCACGCTGGGCGGCGACGGCTACGACATCCCGGCCATCGGCCAGCGCGCCGGTGCGGGCTTCCCGGCCGAAGAGGTCGTGCCGGCCATCGACCGGCTGATCGACGCCTATCTGGAACTGCGCGAATCGCCCGAGGAGCGCTTCATCGACGCCTATCGCCGTCTGGGAGTGGCTCCGTTCAAGGCGGCGCTGTATCCGGCCGATGCTTGACCAGACGCTGGATGCCCGCGCGGCGCGGCTGAACGACCGCTATCGCCACCACGCCGCGACCGAGGTGCTGCGGCGTGCATTGCGCGACCCCGACCTGGGCTCGACCACGCTGGTGTCGTCCTTCGGGGCGGAATCGGTGGTGCTTCTGCACATGGTCTCGGTGGTGGCGCCGGGGACGCCGGTGCTGTTCATCGACACGATGATGCTGTTCCAGGAGACGCTGGACTACCAGCTGGACGTGACCCAGAAGCTGGGGCTGACCGACGTTCGGGTGATCCGCGCCTCCGAGCGCGAAGTGGCGCTGAACGACCCGGACGGCACGCTGCACCAGTTCAACACCGACGCCTGCTGCGATTTCCGCAAGACCGTTCCGCTGGAGCGCGAACTGTCGAAATTCGATGCCTGGATCACCGGCCGCAAGCGGTTCCAGGGCGGCGAGCGCCAGCAGCTGGAGTTCTTCGAATCCGAGCCGCCCTCGCGGTTGCGCATCAACCCGCTGGCCCACTGGCGTCCTCAGGACGTCCAGGACTACATGGCCGAGAACAACCTGCCGCGCCATCCCCTGGTGGCCAAGGGCTACGCCTCGATCGGCTGCGCGCCCTGCACCTCGCCGATCAAACCGGGCGAGGATCCGCGCGCCGGCCGCTGGCGGGGCAGCCAGAAGACCGAATGCGGCATTCATTTCATCGGCGGGCGCATGGTCCGCGCAGGAGCGAAGGCATGAGCGATTTCTTCCTTGTCCGCGATGACGGCTTCCACCCCGATGACGGGGCCGAGCCGGTCAGCCTGGCGCCGGATACCGATCCGGCCACGCTGGGCGACTATCTGGACCATGAGCTGATCGCCATCGAGTTTCCGGCGATGACGGACGGGCGCGGCTTTTCGCTGGCCCGCATCCTGCGCGAAAAGGGCTACAAGGGCCGGCTGCGCGCCGTGGGCGGGCTGATCTCGGACCAGTATGCCATGGCCCGCCGGGTCGGCTTCGACGAGGTGCGCATCCCCGCCGCGCTTGCCGCTCGCCAGCCGCAGGAGCAATGGCTCTATCGCGCCGACTGGCAGGACTGGGACCATCGGTCGCGGCTCGCCGGCTGAAACCCGGGGTTTCGCCCCGCCTCCCCATGCATTAGATAAACCGGGACTCCGAAATGACGCTGGATCTCTCTGTGGACATTGCCGCCAAACCCGCCAAGACGCTGCCCGATGCGCAGACCGTGACCTCGGTCAGGCATTGGACCGACCGGCTGTTCTCGTTCCGCGTGACGCGGCCCGCCAGCCTGCGCTTCCGCTCGGGCGAGTTCGTGATGATCGGGCTGCCGGACGACAACGGCAAGCCGATCCTGCGCGCCTATTCCATCGCCTCGCCCAACTGGGACGAGGAACTGGAATTCTACTCGATCAAGGTGCCGGACGGGCCGCTGACCTCGCGCTTGCAGAACATCCAGCCGGGCGATCAGATCATCCTGCGCCCCAAGCCCGTCGGCACGCTGGTGCTGGACGCGTTGCTGCCCGGCAAGCGCATGTGGTTCCTGGCCACCGGCACCGGCATTGCGCCCTTCGC
This sequence comes from Paracoccus sp. SSJ, assembly GCF_030234105.1. Taxonomy (NCBI): domain Bacteria; kingdom Pseudomonadati; phylum Pseudomonadota; class Alphaproteobacteria; order Rhodobacterales; family Paracoccaceae; genus Paracoccus; species Paracoccus sp. SSJ. Next base: position 194,836 of record NZ_JASSPE010000004.1, read on the forward strand.
CAGCCTGATGCGCGACCCCGAGACCTATGAGCGTTACGAGCAGGTCGTCATGATGCACACCTGCCGCACCGCCGACGAGCTGGCCTATGGCCGCGAACTGGTCGAGAACCTGAAGCACGACCCGCTTCTGGGCGAGCTTTACGGCGAGGAATTCGCCAGCCGGCTGCTGTATTATCCCACGACGACGCGGGAAGAGACGCCATACATGGGCCGGATCACCGACAACCTGACCTCGGGCAAGGTGTTCGCCGACCTGAACCTGCCGCCCATGGATGCGGCAAATGACCGCGCCATGATCTGCGGCAGCCTGGCCTTCAACACGGATGTGAAGACGGTTCTGGAAGGGTTCGGCCTGCGCGAGGGCGCCAACAGCGATCCCAAGGAATTCGTGGTCGAAAAGGCCTTTGTCGGCGACGGGATCTGAGGTCGCTCCGGGGGTTCGCACCCCCGGCCCCCCCGGGGTATTTTGCGAAACGGAAAAAGCCCGGCGTTGACAGTTCGTCGGGCGATGCCCATGTTCCGGCGCCGAATCAAGCGAAGGAATCTTCATGCCCGTCGTCGTCGTTGAGTCCCCGGCCAAGGCCAAAACGATCAACAAATACCTGGGCGACGACTATACGGTTCTGGCCTCGTTCGGGCATGTGCGCGACCTGCCGCCCAAGGATGGCAGCGTCGATCCCGAGGCGGATTTCGCCATGAAATGGGAAGTCGCATCGGAATCGAAAAAGCACGTCAAGGCGATCCGGGACGCGCTGGCCGCGGATCCGAACCTGATCCTGGCCACCGACCCCGACCGCGAGGGCGAGGCGATTTCCTGGCACCTGCTGGAAACCCTGGCGCCGGCGCTGAAGAAGGGCGCCGAGGTCAGCCGCGTCACCTTCAACGCCATCACCAAGGCGGCGGTGACCGAGGCGATGGCCAATCCGCGCCAGATCGACCAGCCGCTGGTCGATGCCTATCTGGCCCGCCGGGCGCTGGACTATCTGGTCGGCTTCAACCTGTCGCCGGTCTTGTGGCGCAAGCTGCCCGGCGCCAAGTCTGCCGGCCGGGTGCAATCGGTCGCCCTGCGCGTAATCGTCGATCGCGAGATGGAGATCGAGGCCTTCAAGGCCCGCGAATACTGGTCGGTCCATGCCCGGCTGGCGACACCGCGCGGCGACGAATACGACGCAACCATGACCGTCTTCGGTGGCAAGAAGCTGGAACGCTTCGACATTGCCAGCGAGGAGCAGGCAAAGCTGGCCGTGGCCGCGATCACCTCGCGCGACCTCAGGGTCGCCAGCGTTGCTGCCAAGCCCGCGAGCCGCAATCCCTGGCCGCCCTTCATGACCTCGACCTTGCAGCAAGAGGCCAGCCGCAAGCTGGGCCTGGGCGCGCGGGCCTGCATGTCGGCGGCGCAGCGGCTCTACGAGGCGGGCCATATCACCTATATGCGGACCGACGGCATCGACATGGCGCCCGAGGCGGTGATGGCGGCACGCGACGCGATCAAGGCGCGCTTCGGGGCGGAATACCTGCCGAAATCGCCGCGCATGTACAAGAACAAGGCCAAGAACGCGCAAGAGGCGCATGAATGCATTCGGCCGACCGACATGATGCTGTCGCCCGACCGGCTGCCGGTTTCGGACAAGGATCAGAAGGCGCTCTACGACCTGATCTGGAAGCGCACCATCGCCAGCCAGATGGAATCGGCGCGGATGGAGCGCACCACGGTCGAGATCGGCTCGGCGGACGGGCAGGTGGGCCTGCGCGCAAACGGGCAGGTGATGCTGTTCGACGGGTTCCTGCGGGTCTACGACCAGGGTCGAGACGACGAGGAGGACGAGGACAGCCGCCGCCTGCCCTCGATCGAGGAGGGCGAGCGTGCCGAGAAGCGCTCCGTCACGCCCGAGCAGCATTTCACCCAGGCCCCGCCGCGCTATACCGAGGCGACGCTGGTCAAGCGCATGGAAGAACTGGGGATCGGCCGGCCCTCGACCTATGCCAGCATCGTGACCACCATTCAGGACCGCGACTATGTCCGCAAGGAGCAGAACCGCCTGATCCCCGAGGACAAGGGCCGGCTGGTCACCATCTTCCTGCTGAAATATTTCCCGCGCTATGTCAGCTACGATTTCACCGCCAACCTGGAGGGGGAGCTCGACGACATCTCCTCGGGCGAGCGCGCCTATCGCGAAGTGCTGCGCCGCTTCTGGCGGGACTTCACCGCCGCGCTGGAGGGCACGTCCGAGTTGCGCATCACCGAGGTGCTCGACGCCATCGACGAGGCGCTGGCGCCGCATCTCTACCCGCCGCGGCCCGATGGTTCGGACCCGCGCGAATGCCCACTTTGCCACAAGGGGCGGCTGCACCTGAAGACGGCGCGCTCGGGCGGGGCCTTCATCGGCTGCTCGAACTATCCCGATTGCCGCTTTACCCGGCCGATCAGCTCGCCCGATGCCGAGGTGGTGGGCGATGCCGTGCTGGGCGTGGACAATGGCGATGAGATCAGCCTGAAGAACGGCCGCTTCGGACCCTATGTGCAGCGCGGCGAGGCCACGGCGGAGAATCCGAAGCCACCGCGCGCCTCGATCCCCAAGGGCTGGGACCTGGCCTCGGTCGATCTGGAGCGGGCGCTGGCGCTCTTGTCGCTGCCGCGCGAGATCGGCTCGCATCCCGAGGACGGCGTTCCGGTCGAGGCCGGCATCGGCCGCTACGGCCCCTATGTGAAGCATGGCGCGAAATACGCCAACCTGCCGGATGTGGACGAGGTCTTTACCATCGGCATGAACCGCGCGGTCGAGGTCCTGGCCTCGAAACAGGTGCGGGGCAGGGCTGCGGTGGCCGCGCCGCTGGCGGAACTGGGCGAGCATCCCGAAGGCGGTCCGGTGCAGGTGATGAGCGGCCGCTATGGCCCTTACGTCAAATGGGGCAAGGTCAATGCGACGCTGCCCCGTGACCTGGAGCCCGGCGCGGTCACGCTTGAGCGTGCGCTGGAGTTGATCGCCGAGAAAGCCGCGAAATCGGGCAAGAAGCCGGCGAAGAAGGCTGCCGCGAAGAAACCGGCCGCAAAGAAACCCGCTGCGAAGAAGCCGGCTGCGGCCAAGGCGAAGAAGGCCGGGTAGGGCGCCGGGCTTCGCGGTTGCATTTTGAGTATTTGAGGAACGAAGAAGACCTCGTGCGGAGCCTGATTTTCAAGGCAAGTGCGGGCTTCTTCGTTCCCTAAATACTCATGACGCGGCCAGGACGCTGGGGCAACGCCGCGGTTTTGGCTTTTTGATCCGGGCCGTTCTGCTGATAGGCTCGACCTGCAAGGGTTGAGCGGAGGGCGCCATGAAGGATCGAATCGTCGGGATGGGCCGTGCGGCGGCCATCGTGTTGGCGGCAGGCTGCATCGGGGTTCCAGCCGCGGCGCAGGACGCCGCGATCTTCGATGTGATGGACCGGATTCATCCGGTCTGGGCGGAAAGCGGCATGGTCTCGGCACAGGAGCGCCTGGCCGCCGAGATCGGCCGCGACATCATGGCCAGGGGCGGCAACGCGGTCGATGCCGGCGTGGCGGTGGCCTTTGCGCTGGCCGTCACCCTGCCGCGCGCCGGCAATATCGGCGGCGGCGGCTTCATGCTGGTGCATGATGCCGAAACCGGCCAGACCCACGCCATCGACTATCGCGAAATGGCGCCTCGGGGCGCCTCGCGCGACATGTTCCTGGATGCCGAGGGCGAGGCCGACAGCGAGAAGTCGCTTTACAGCGGCGCGGCCTCGGGAGTGCCGGGGACCGTGGCGGGGATGAAGCTGGCGCTGGACAGATATGGCAGCATGGACTGGGCCGAGGTCATCGCCCCGGCGATCCGGCTGGCCGAGGAGGGCATCACCGTCACCCCGGAACTGGCCGACAGCATCGAGGCCGAGCGCGAGCATCTGGAGAAATTCCCGTCGAGTGCGAAGATCTTCTTCAAGGAGGGCGGGGCAGCCTATCGGCCCGGCGACAGGCTGGTGCAGGCCGATCTGGCGGCGACGCTGAAGAAGATTGCCGCCGAGGGGCCGGACGGCTTCTACAAGGGCGAGGTGGCCGAGGCCATCGCGCGTTCGGTGCAGGAAGCGGGCGGGCTGATCACCGTCGAGGACATGGCGGCCTACCAGCCCATCCTGCGCGAGCCGGTGCGCGGCACCTATCGCGGCCATGAGGTGGTCTCGATGCCGCCGCCCTCATCGGGAGGGGTGCACCTGATCCAGATCCTGAATGCGCTGGAGGGCTATCCGATCGGTGCGCTGGGGCAGAACTCGGGCGAGACCATCCACCTGATGGCCGAGGCGATGAAGCTGGCCTATGCCGACCGCTCGGAATATCTGGGCGACCCGGATTTCGTCGATGTGCCTGTCGCTGCGCTGACCGGCAAGGATTACGCGGTCGAGATGCGCCGCAAGATCAGCGCCGATTTCGCCACGCCCTCGGTGATGATCAAGCCGGCGGACCTTGCGCCTTACGAATCCGACCAGACCACGCATTTCTCGGTGGTGGACAAGGACGGCAACGCGGTCTCGAACACCTATACCATCAACCTGAACTATGGCTCGGGGCTGGTGGCCGAGGGCACGGGCGTCCTGATGAACAACGAGATGGACGATTTCTCGGCCAAGCCCGGCGTGCCCAATGCCTTCGGCCTGGTCGGCGGCGATGCCAATGCGGTCGAGCCGGGCAAGCGGCCGCTTTCGTCGATGACGCCGACCATGGTGCTGAAGGACGGCAAGGTCTGGCTGGTCACCGGCTCTCCCGGGGGTGCGCGCATCATCACCACGGTGTTGCAGGTGATCATGAACATGATCGACCACGGCATGAATGTGGCCGAAGCCTCGACCGCGCCACGCATCCATCACCAGTGGCTGCCCGACGAATTGCGCGTGGAAGAGGGCATCAGCCTGGACACCATCCGCATCCTTCAGGCCAAGGGGCACGGCGTCGCGGTCAAGGAGGCGATGGGCTCGACCCAGTCGATCATGCGCGACCCGGCGACGGGGACGCTTTACGGCGCCTCGGACCCGCGCCGGCCGGATGCGGCGACGCTGGGCTACTGAGCCAGGTAGTCGCGCAGGGCGACGGCATTGTTGTGCTGGGTGTCCCTCGCGCCATAAAGCAACGTGACCGGACCCTTGCGGATCAGCGCCCGCAACTCGTGCAGGGGGCCGGGATTGGCGTCCAGTTCCGCGCCGTAGCGGCGGCGGAACTCGGGCCATTTCTCGGGGTCGTGGCCGAACCAGTGCCGCAACTCGTCCGAGGGCGCGATCTCTTTCAGCCAGAGATCCGCCCCCAGCGTCTCGCGGCTGATCCCGCGCGGCCAGAGCCGGTCCACCAGCACCCTGCGGCCCTCTTGCGGCAGGGGTGGATCATAGGCGCGGCGAAGAGAGATGTCGGTCATGGCGAAGCCTCTTTCGCAAGGAAATTCCCGGGCGGGCGGTCAGGTTCCATGTCCGTCCCGTTTTCGGGACCGGCATGGTCGCGAGGGGCGCAGGGGCGGCCTATCCGGCTGATCCACCAAACCGCATGACCGGGATGGCACGATATGCCGCACGGGGCAGCGCCGGCCAATCCGACAGGGATTCGCTGCGATCTCGTGATTGCGGCGCAGGCGGCTTAAGGCCGATCCAGCGCCCATGCAGGGCGCGGACGGGAATGGCGTCGAGGTGGTTCCATCCTTCCCGACCCTGCCGCCGGACCACGGTCGGACCAGCCTTCGACGGTTCCAGCAATCGGAACCGACGGGCCGGTCTCATCGAGCGTCCAGATCAGGACCAGATATCGCTATCGACGCCCTTTGCCATTTCGGGATGCTCGCGAATGCTGAACCTCGGGATGCGTCCTTCCTCGCGCTGCGCGAAATAGTTCCGCGTCAGCGCCACCACCGTTCCCGACAGGGCGACGATGGCGATCAGGTTGATCGTCGCCATCAGCCCCATCGAGGCATCGGCAAGATCGAACACCGTCGTGACAGCCTGCAACGCCCCCCACAGCACCATGACCAGCACCAGGCACCGCAGGGCGGTAAGCCCGGCCCTGTTGCCGATGCCAAGAAAGGTCATCGCCATTTCCGAATAGGCGTAATTGCCGATGATCGAGGTGAAGGCGAAGAAGAAGATCGCCACCGCGACAAACAACGGGCCGGCGGTTCCGATATGGTCCGCCAGGGCGGATTGGGTCAGTTGCGTGCCGGTCAGCTCGCCTCCCGGCACATAGACGCCCGAGAGCAGGATCATCAGCGCGGTGCAGGTGCAGATCAGGATGGTGTCGATGAAGACGCCGAAAGCCTGCACGAAGCCCTGGCTCGAGGGATGGTGCGGGTTGGGCGTCGCCGTCGCCGCGATGTTCGGCGCCGAGCCCATCCCGGCCTCGTTCGAGAACAGCCCGCGCTTCACCCCGTTCAGCATGGCGGCGGCGATGCCGCCCGTGATGCCGCCGGCCGCCTCGGTCAGGCCGAAGGCGTTGGACACGATATGGCCGAGCATTCCCGGAACCGCGCCCAGGTTCATCAGCACGACGATGATCGCGACCAGCAGATAGATGCCGGCCATGAAGGGCACGACATATTCCGCCACGGTGGCGATCTGCCGGATGCCGCCGAAGATCACCACGCCGGTCAGCGCGGCGATGGCAAGCCCGGTGGCCAGCTTGGGCATGCCGAAGGCCCCCTCCATCGCATCCGCGATCGAGTTCGCCTGCACCGCGTTGAACACCAGCCCGAAGGACAGGATCAGGCAGACCGAGAACACGCCGCCAAGCCAGGGCAGACCAAGGCCGCGCGCGATGTAGAAGGCGGGACCGCCGCGATAGACGCCGTCGGGCTCGCGGCTGTCCTTGACCTTGTAGAGCTGGGCCAGCGTCGATTCCGCATAGGCGGTCGCCATGCCGACCAGGGCGACCATCCACATCCAGAAGATCGCCCCCGGCCCGCCAAGGACCAGCGCTACCGCGACCCCGGCAATGTTGCCGGTTCCCACCCGCGACGCCAGGCTTGTGCAAAGCGCCTGGAACGGGGAAATCCCTTGTCGGTCTGCCGCAGGGGCGGCGGTGATCGAGCGGATCATCTCTCGGAAATGCAGGATCTGCTGGAAGCGCAGCCGGATGGTGAAATAGACCCCGACGGCAAGAAGGCCGTAGATCAGGACATATCCCCAGAAGATCGTGTTCAGAAAGCCGATAACTGTCGTCACCTTGGGTTCTCCGGTTCGGGCGGGATGGATATGGTTGACGCCTGCCTGGGAAGCCTAGCCTGCGTTCGGTGACGGGGCAATTCCCATGGTCTTTCGGGACGCCGGCCCTTCGGCATTGCCGGGATCAATGACGGGCGGCCGGGCGCGATCCGCGCGCCGGCCGCCCGGGACGGCGGGACAGGCCCCGGCTTATGTGGCCGGCTCAGGGGTGGGGCCGGAGCGCCCCGCGAGATATTGCCGCAGCAGCACCACGCCAAGGATCGTCGCGCCGATCAGGGTCGAGACGAGCTCCGGCGCGATCATCATCAGCGCCGCGGCGGGCAGCAGCATCCGTTCGACCAGCAGCAGCGGCCCCAGCAGCCAGTTGGTGATCGCCGCCGACAGCGCCACGATGCCCAGCACCGCGCCTGCAAAGGCCAGCAGGAAGTCGGGCAGGGTGAAGGACTGCGTGACCAGCAGGAGCGAGGGCGAGAAGACGAAGACGAAAGGCACCAGCGCCTTGCCCATCGACAGCCGGAAGGCCGTGTTCCCGGCCTTGAAACCGTTGGCCCCCGCGATCCCGGCGCCCGCATAGGCCGCCAGGGCGACCGGCGGGGTCACGTCGGCCAGCACGCCGAAATAGAACACGAAGAAATGCGCCACCAGCGGCTCGACGTTCATCATGCCCAGGACCGGCGCGGCCACGGCCACCATGATGATGTAATTCGCTGTCGTCGGCACGCCGCATCCCATCAGCACGCAGACGACCGCGGTCATCAGCAGCGTGAAGAGCAGCGTCAGCGTCTGGATGGTGAACAGTTCGAACGGCAGCACCGCCAGCAGCCCATGGAAGGAGGTGGCCCAGTCCTGCGCCACGCTGGTGACCATGAAGGCGATCTTGAAGCCGACACCGGTCAGGGTGACGACGCCGATCACCACGCCGACAAGCGCCGCGGCCGCGGTCACGGCCAGCGATTGCCGGGCGCCCGCGACGAAGCCTTCATAGATGCCGGCGGCGGTTTCCTTGATGCCCTCGATGGCACCGGCCGCCATGACCCGCTGGATCAGGTAGACGACCATGCAGGCGGCGATGGCCCAGAAGGCCGACAGGAAGGGCGTGCGGCCCGACATCAGCATCCAGACCAGCAGGATCAGCGGAAAGACCGACAGCCAGCCCTCGCGCAGGACTTTGGCGGCTTTCGGCAGCTCTTCCTGGCGCAGCCCGCGGATGCCCAGGCGCTTGGCCTCCAGGTGCACCTGGACCAGCACGCCGAAGAAATGCATGAAGGCCGGGACGACGGCCGCGATCAGGATGGTGCGCAGCGGGATGCCCAGATACTCGACCATCAGGAAGGCGACCGCGCCCATCACCGGCGGCGTGATCTGCCCGCCGGTCGAGGAGGCTGCCTCGACCGCGGCGGCGAAGTGGCGCTTGAAGCCGATCTTGATCATGGCCGGGATGGTCAGGGCGCCGGTGGTCACGGTATTGGCGATGGACGAGCCCGAGATCGTGCCAAGCATGGCCGAGGAAACCACCGAGACCTTGGCCGGGCCGCCGGCGAAACGGCCGGCCAGTGCGGTGGCCAGGTCGATGAACAGCTGCCCCAGCCCGATCTTCTGCGCCATCACCCCGAACAGCACGAAGTGGAACACATAGGTCGCGATCACGCCGAGCGCGGTGCCGTAGATGCCCTGCGAGGTCAGGTAGAGGTGGTTGACGATATTGGCCCAGTCCGCGCCGGGATGCACCAGGATGCCCGGCATCGACTTGCCGAAATAGGCATAGGCGATGAACAGCGCTGCGATGACCGGCAGCGGCCAGCCCATCGAGCGGCGCACCGCCTCCATCAGCGCCACCAGCAGCACGGTGCCCATGACGATGTCGATGGGCAGCGGATTGCCGACGCGGAAGGCCAGCTGGCTATAGATCCACGGCACATAGAAGGCGCTGACAGCGCCGCCGATGGCGAGCATCCAGTCAGTTACCGGCACGCCCAGGACGGCGAAGCCGTCCGTCTTGTGGCGGTTGCGCGCCAGCGAGGAAAAGCTGAGATAGACGATGAACAGCGACACGCCCATATGCAGCCCGCGATGCGTGGTGGCGCGCGGGATGCCGAAGCCGGCCGTGTAGAAGTGATAGACCGAGAGCAGGAACAGGACGACCCCGGACAGGATGGCGATCGGGCGCGTCACGGTGCGGAAACGCGCCTCGGGATCGTATTCCTCTTCCAGTGCGCGAAGCTCGTCGTCGGAAAGCGGGGGTGGGGTCTCGGTCATGCGGTTTTCCTGCCGTTCGGTTCAGGGCCAAAGGACGCGGACCGGGGTCCGGCCGCGTCCTTTCGTCAGCTTCTGGCCATGCTCATTCGAGCTTGCCGGCTTCCTTGTAGAAACGCTCGGCGCCCGGATGGAAGGGGATGCCCGCGCCCTCGGTCGCGCTTTCCAGCGTGATCAGCTTGCCCTTGGCATGGCCGGCGGCGAACAGCTTTTGCGTGTTCTCGTTGTAGAGTGCCTGGGTGATGCCGTGGATCAGTTCCTCGGGCTGGTCGGCACTGGTCACCAGCTGCGCCCCGACCGAGATCGTGGCGACGTCGGCATCCTGCCCTTCATAGGTTCCGGCGGGAACGGTGTCGGTGGCGAAGAAGCTGTAGGTTTCGCGCAGCTTGTCGACCTCGGGGCCGGTGATCGGCACCAGCACCACGTCATGCTGGCTGGACAGCTCGGCGATGGCGCCCGCAGGATAGCCGCCGACGAAGAAGAAGGCGTCCATCGCCCCGTCGCGCATCCGGTCCGCCGCCTGGTCGGGCTTGAGATATTCCGGCGTGACGTCGGATTCGGACAGGCCGAAGGCTTCGAGGATGATCTTGGCATCGACCAGCGTGCCCGAGCCCGGCTCGTCCAGCGAGACCCGCTTGCCCTTGAGATCGGCGACCGAGGCGATGCCCGCGTCCTTGCGCGCCACCAGGTGGATGCTTTCCGGATAGAGGTTGGCGATCAGGCGCAGCTTCTCGACCGCCGGCTGGCCTTCCCACAGCCCGGTGCCGGTCTGTGCCCAAAAGGCCACGTCGGACTGGCTGAAGCCTGCCTCCATGGCGCCCCCGTTGATGGCGTTCACGTTGCCGACAGAGCCGTTCGAGGCTACCGCCGTCGCCACCAGTCCCGGCACGCCGCAAGAGCCGCCGTCCTCGCAGGCCCGCGAGCCGGGCGGGTTCGAGATCGCATTCGCGATCAGCCCGCCGATCGGGTAATAGGTGCCGGCGGTGCCGCCGGTGCCGATGCGGAAGAACGACATCTCCTGCGCCGCCGCGGCCTGGCCGAAAGAGGCGGCGATGGCAAAGGCCGCGAACAATGTCCTGAGTTTCATGTGTTTGTCCCTGTTTCCCTGATCGTCTGGGCCGAGACTAGCCCAGAGCCGACGCCGACGACAACCGTCCAGGCCCGCCGGCATGCCGTCGTGACGCGCCGTCCCGTCCCGGGTCTTGCGCCTTGCCGACGGCGCTGTGCGCGCCGGGCCTTCCCTTGCAGCCGTGCCGGGGCGCGCGGCTTGCCTTGTCCAGCGAAGCGGGGACCAGGCCCGGCGGGCGGGCGGGCCTGCGCGGCTTTCCGCAGTCGGATGCGGCTTGATATGTTGTCGATTCCCTCCTAGCACCCGCGGGAACAGAAAGGCGAAACATGTCTGACAAGGATCTCGAGCCCCGACACCTCGAAACGCTGGACCGCGATCTCGGCCGCTTTGCCAACCTGGAGGCGGCTGCCGCCTATGTGTCCCGGCCCCTGGTGGCGCCGGGGATCGGCTTCGTCTTCATCATCCTGGCCGGGCTCGCCGCCGCCATGCTGCTGGGGCAGAGCGGCGAGATGCTTATCGTCGTCACCGCCGCCGTGTTCGGCGCCTACATGGCGCTGAATATCGGCGCCAACGACGTGGCCAACAACATGGGCCCGGCGGTGGGGGCCAATGCGCTCAGCATGGGCGGCGCCATCATCATCGCGGCGGTCTTCGAAAGCGCGGGGGCGCTGATCGCCGGCGCCGACGTGGTCTCGACCATCGCCAAGGGCATCGTCGCGCCCGAGGCGCTGGATACGCCCGCGACCTTCATCTGGGCGATGATGGCGGCGCTGCTGGCTTCGGCGCTGTGGGTGAACCTTGCGACATGGATCGGGGCGCCGGTCTCGACCACGCATGCCGTGGTCGGCGGGGTCGTGGGCGCCGGCATCGCGGGGGCCGGCTTCGGTGCGGTCAACTGGGACCAGATGTTCGCCATCGCGGCCAGCTGGGTCATCTCTCCGGTGATGGGCGGCGTCGTGGCGGCGGGCTTTCTGTGGCTCATCAAGAGCCGCATCGTCTATCGCGAGGACAAGATCGCGGCGGCCCGCGTCTGGGTGCCGGTTCTGGTCGGCATCATGGCGGGCACTTTCGCGGCCTATCTGGTGATGAAGGGGCTGAAGCAGCTGGTCGAGGTCTCGATGGGCGTTGCGCTGCTGCTGGGGCTGGGGGTCGGTCTGGGCTGCTGGCTGCTGATGATCCCGGTCACGCGCCGCCAGTCCCGGGGGCTGGAGAACCGCAACAAGTCGCTGAAGGTGCTGTTCGGCATCCCGCTGGTCGCATCGGCCGCGCTGCTCAGCTTCGCCCATGGGGCGAACGACGTCGCGAATGCCGTCGGCCCGCTGGCGGCCATCGTGCAGACGGTGCAGACCGGCGATTTCAACGGCGACGTGACGATTCCCTTGTGGGTCATGCTGATCGGTGCCTTCGGGATCTCCTTCGGGCTCAGCCTGTTCGGTCCCAAGCTGATCCGCATGGTCGGCAGCGAGATCACCAAGCTCAATCCGATGCGCGCCTATTGCGTCGCGCTGTCGGCGGCGATCACGGTCATCCTGGCAAGCTGGCTGGGATTGCCGGTCAGCTCGACCCATATCGCGGTGGGCGCGATCTTCGGCGTGGGCTTTTTCCGCGAATGGGATGCCGAGCGGCGCCTGAAGCAGGCCCGCGTGGCCGTTCCCCGGCCGGAATACATCCCGGCGGATGAGCGTCGCCGCCGCAAGCTGGTCCGCAGGCTGCATGTGCTGACCATCGGGGCGGCATGGGTCGTCACCGTTCCCGCCGCGGCGCTTCTGTCGGCGCTGTTGTTCCTGATCCTGCGGCAGATCCCGGCCTGATTCGTTCCCTGGCGGACAAGGCCGGCCGCGCGGGACTGCGGCTTGCGGACAGGTGACCCGGATCAAGTCACGGTGCCTGCCACGATCCCCGGCGCGGGATCGTCGCAAGCGGTTCGCATCCGCATCGGCAAGGCCCCGCGCATGGCCGAACTTGACATTCGGGACCGGACACCTCCGTTTGCTGCCATTGCAATGACGAGGGACGGTATCGATGGAACTCGACCAGATAGAAGCAGTCTTGGGAAAAATCGGCGGGATCGTCTGGGGGCCTTACCTTCTTGTCCCGCTGCTGCTGGGCACCGGGCTTTACCTGACGATCCGGCTGCAGGGCATCCAGCTTGTCCGCCTGGGCGCGGCCCTGCGCCTGGGGCTGCTGAAACGCAAGGATGACGATGCCGAAGGCGACATTTCGCAATTCCAGGCGCTGACCACAGCCATGGCGGCAACCGTCGGCACCGGCAATATCGTCGGCGTGGCGACGGCCATCGCGGCCGGCGGCCCCGGTGCGCTGTTCTGGATGTGGGTCACCGCGATCCTCGGCATGGCCTCGAAATATGCCGAGGCGTTCCTGGGCGTCCGCTTCCGCACCACCGACGAGGTGGGCGAGAAGAACGGCGGCCCGCAATATTACCTTGAACGCGGCATCCCGAACGGCTTTGGCAAGGTTCTGGCGCTGTGCTTTGCGGTTTTCGCCGTCTGCGCCTGCTTCGGCATCGGCAACATGACGCAGGGCAACTCGATCGCCTCGAACCTGGAACGCAGCTTCATGATCCCGACCTGGCTTACGGGCGCGGTCCTGGCGGTCCTGACGCTGGTGGTTCTGGTCGGCGGCATCAAGTCCATCGGCCGGGTGACCGCCGGGCTGGTGCCGGTGATGATCCTGTTCTACGTCCTGGGCGCGCTCTATATCCTGCTGGTCAACATCCAGTCGGTGCCGGCTGCCTTGGGCGAGATCTTTTCGCAGGCCTTTACCGGGACGGCGGCGACGGGGGGCTTCCTGGGCTCCACGATCATGATCGCGGTGCAGTTCGGCGTGGCGCGCGGCATCTTCTCGAACGAATCCGGCATGGGCTCGGCCGCGATCGCCGCGGCTTCGGCGCAGACCACGCATCCGGTGCGGCAGGGGCTGGTGTCGATGACCCAGACCTTCATCGACACGATCATCGTCGTGTCCTGCACCGGGCTGGTGATCATCACCACCGGCGTCTGGAACGAGATCGATCCGCAGACCGGATTGCAGATCTCGCCCTCGATCATGACGGGACAGGCTTTCAGCCACGGCTTGCCGGGGCAGTGGGGGCATTGGGTCGTGACCGTCGGCCTGGTTCTTTTCGCCTATTCGACCATTCTGGGCTGGGCCTATTACGGCGAACGCAACCTTGAACGTCTGGTCGGCCATCGCGGCGTCATGCCCTTCCGCATCCTGTTTTCGCTGGTGGTGCTGCTGGGCTGCACGGTCCAGCTGGGCGTCGTCTGGAGCTTTTCGGACGTGATGAACGGGCTGATGGCCATTCCGAACCTGATCGGGCTGCTGATCCTGTCGGGCCTGATCGCGCGCGAGACCCGCTTCTACCTTCGCCACGATCCCCGGCTGGAGGCCAACCGCCAGCAGATCGAGGATTTCATGAAGGGCCAGCCGAGCTGGGCGGAATGGAAGGCGAGCGAGCGGTCGTAAGCATCCCCGGCCAATGACAGGGGCCCCGCCCGCGACCGGCGGGGCCTTTCCGGCGATCGCGCCCCTTTGGGCCTTCTGCACAGGCGCGGCAACTTGTCTTTGTGACTGGCCGCGCGGGGCGGATTGCGGCCGATAACCTTACGGACGGGTCGCTTCGGCATCTACGCCGGCGGCATAGGCGGCAAGGGCGGCTTCGCCGGGGGCGCAGGCGTGCTCGATTTCATCGCGCTCGGCGGAAGAGAGTGCGGCTAGGCGCGACGGGCGCGGCTGCGGCAAGCCGACCGTCCGGTCGAGCCATGCGGCGGGGGCGCCGGCTTGCAGATGCGCGCCCAGCCTTTCGATCCAGATGCGGGGGTCCCGGCATAGATCCTCGTAGCGCAGGATCATCGGTCGGGCATTGCCCAGCCCCTGAAGGCCGCGGATCGTCAATGCCGACCAGAAAGCGCCGGTTTCCGCAAGGCCGGGGCGGCGGGCGACGATGCGCCGGACGCCGGATCGCCCGCTGATCGCGGCAATCAGCGGCCAGGCGGCGCCACGCCCGAAATGCCGGCGGGGATGCAGCAGGTCGAGGCCCATCGGCCCAAGCCGGCGCCAGCACCAGATGGCCAGCCGTGCGGCGGGATAGTCGCGCATCGACAGTGCCGTATCCGGCCCGTTGCGGGTCAGCAGCACCAGCGCCGCATCGGGAAACATCTCGCGCAGCGTCGCCGAGGCGACCAGAGACCCGCCCGAACGCTCGACCCAGATCTCGCGCCCGCCGACCTGCCGGGCCATAGCCTGGAAAAGTGCATCGTAATGCGCGGCCAGGGGTGCCGCCGGCCGCCGGCGCATGTGTTCGGCCAGCATGTCGAACATGGCGTCGGGGTTTTCGCTCAGATGCGGCAGCGCGACGGCCAGGATCGGCGGACAGTTCCAGGGATCATGCGCGGGTTGCGGAACACGGCCGTAAAGGAATTCCGACGACGCGGCATCGGGGTTCGCCACCTGCGACATGGCGCGTGAGGGCGTGGCCATATGTGCCCAGAACCGCGCGCCGTCCAGATGCCCCGGGCGAAAGGCGTTGTGTCCGACGGCCGCGAAAAGCTCGGACACCGACAGGACAGCCGGATGCGCGTTCAGGATCTGCGACACCAGCGTCGAGCCGCAGCGGGCCGAGCCCAGGATCAGCCCGCCGCGCAGGGCCGGCGCCGCATGGTCGCCGCAGGGCATCATTCGGCCCCGGCACGGATGGCGGCGATCATGCGCTCGACCGCGGCATGCGCCAGGTCCATGGGCTTTTGCATCGTGATCAGGTCCAGCCGGTCGATGGCCGCCAGCGCCACGATGCCATGCACCGACAGCAGCAGTTGTTCCGCCAGCAGGCGCGGATCGCCCTTGGGTTTCAGCGCCGCGACCGGCTGGGTGATGCGGCCGATCAGCCCGTCGATCTGCGCCAGATACCAGTCGGGGAAGGTGCTTGAGATGCGCGGCCCCTCGAACAAAGCCCGCCAGACCGCGCGGCGATCCAGCATGAAGGTCACATAGACCTCGGCCAGCGCCAGCAGGCGCTCGCGCGGGTCGGTCTGGCCGACCCCGTCGACGAGGATCGCCAGATCGACCAGCGCCTGCCGGTTCACCTCTTGCAGCACGGCGCTCATGCTGTCGAACAGATTGTAGATCGTGCCGGGCGTCGTCTTGACCGATTTCGCCAGCGCGCGGGCGGTCAGCGCCGCCGGCCCGCCTTCTTCCAGAAGCAGCTTGGCGGCCTCGATGGTGCGGGTCCGCAGGGCGTCGTGGTCGTATTGTCTGGGTCTGGCCATGGTGTTCCTGAACTGTGTTCAAAAATATGCTTGACAGGAAACGGCGTGGTTGTCAACGTTAGTGAACATTGTTCAATAATGGTGCCCCAAGATGCCTTCGATCAACCTCACGATTACCGGGACCGGCAGCTACCTGCCTGCCACGGTGCTGAACTCGACCGATATCGACGACCGCATGGGCTGGGCGCGGGGCGAATGCGAAGCGCGTTTCGGCATCGCCCGCCGCCATGTCGCCATGCCCGAGGAGACCAACTCGTTCATGGGGGCCGAGGCGGCGCGCCGCGCGATGGAGATGGCGGGCTGCGGGCCGCAGGACCTGGACCTGATCCTTGGCGCATGCGGGGTGATGGAGCAGCCGATCCCCTCGACCGCGACGCTGGTGCAGGACCGCCTGGGGCTGGGTCGTTCGGGGATCGCGGCGTTCGACGTGAATGCGACCTGCCTCAGCTTCCTTCAGGCGCTGGACCTTGCGGCGCTGCATGTCCAATGCGGCCGGGTGCGGCGGGCGCTGGTGTTTTCGTCGGACATCGCCTCGGTCGGGCTGGACTGGAACCGGCCCGAGGCCGCCGCGATCTTTGGCGACGGCGCTGCGGCGGTGGTCGTCGAGGCGGGGGGCAAGGGCGCGGTGCTGGCGCATGATTTCCAGACCTATGCCCATGGCCATGACGCCTGCGTGCTGGCGGCTGGCGGAACGCGCGTCAATCCGGCGCGCGGCATCGCCCCGGGCGAGGACCGCTTTCGCATGGACGGCGGCAAGGCGTTCAAGCTTGCCTCGCGCTATCTGCCGCGCTTTCTGCAAAGACTGCTGCAAAAGGCCGGGGTGGGGCTGGCGGGCATCGGCTGCATCATTCCGCATCAGGCCAGTGCGCAGGCCCTGCAGCACGCGGCCCGCAACCTGTGGCTGCCGCCCGGCCGCGTGATCGACATCTTTGCCCGCACCGGCAATCAGATCGCCGCCTCGATCCCGACGGCGCTGGATCATGCGGTGCGCTCGGGGCGGCTGGTGCGCGGGGATGTCGCGCTGCTGATGGGCACCTCGGCCGGGATTTCGGTCGGCGGCATGATGGTGCGGTTCTGATGCGGGCGCTGGTGACAGGGGCCAGCGGCTGCCTGGGCCGCGCATTGGTCGAGCAGTTGTCGGCCCATGGCTGGGATGTCGGCACCACCGCGCGCCAGCCCGTGGCGCTGCCCGGCTTTCGCGCCGCGGATCTGGCCAGCGCCGGCCTGGCACCGCTGCTGGATGGCATCGACGTGGTCTTTCACTGTGCCGCGCGCAGCTCGGCCTGGGGCACGAGGGACGAGTTCCATGCCGCCAACGTGCTGGCGACGCGGCGATTGCTGGATGCGGCCGAGGGGGCAGGGGTCAAGCGCTTTGTCCTTGCATCCTCGCCCAGCATCTATGCCGACGGCACTGACAGGCTGGACGTGGCCGAGGATGCGCCGCTGCCGGTGCGCCCGCTGTCGCTTTATGCCGAAAGCAAGCGGGCCGCCGAGCGGATGGTGCTGGGCCATGCCGGCGCCATGATCTGCACGGCGATCCGCCCCCGCGCCATCTACGGCCGCCACGACCGCGCACTGCTGCCGCGTGTGATCGACGCCATGCGGCACGGCCGCTTGCCGATGATCCGGGGCGGGCGGGCGCTGATCGACCTGACGCATCGGCACGATGCGGCTCGGGGGATGATCCTTGCCGCATCGGGGCCGCGCGGGGGCGTGTGGAACATCACCTCGGGCGAGGCTTTCCGGTTCCGCGACCTGGTCGAGATCATTGCGCGCCGCAGCGGGCTGCCGGTGCGCAGCCTGCCGCTGCCGCATGGTCTGGCGCGCTGGCTGGCCGGGGCGTCGGAGGGGCTGGCAAGGATGCGGGGCGGAGCCGAGCCGCGGCTGACCTTGCAGGCCGTGGCGTCGCTGGGCAGCAGCCTGACGCTGGATATCTCGGCCGCGCGCCGGGATCTGGGCTATCGGCCGCAGGTCGGTTTCGAGGAGGGGGTGGCCGAATGCTTCGCCTGACCACGCTGAAGATCGGCGAGTGCCGCGCCCCCGCCTGGGGCGCGGGGCTGCCCGGCTTGGGTGGCGCCACTTTCCCGGCGCTGGCGACGCTGATCGAAACCGAAAGCGCCTGCGTCCTGGTCGATACCGGCTATGGCCCCGCGTTTTTCACGGCGACGCGCCGCTTTCCGGCCCGGCTGTATCGCTGGCTGACCCCGGTCCGGCTGCCGGCGCAGGAACAGTTGCTGCGCCGATTGCCGCGCCTGCCGGATCTGGTGTTCCTGACGCATATGCATGCCGATCACAGCGCCGGGCTGATCGACCTGCCCGCCGGCATTCCGGTCATGGCCTCGGCCGAGGCGATCGCCGAGCTGCATGCGCTTGGCGATCTGGCGAGTATTCGCGCCGCCTGCCCGCCGCTTTTGCGCGACGCGATCCTGGCGCACGATCCGCAGCCGGTCGAGGCGCGCCCGGCGATCCCGACGGGCCTGCCCGAATTTCCGCAAGGCCGTGATCTTTTGGGCGACGGTCGCCTGATCGCGGTGCCCTTGCCGGGCCACGGCACCGGGCAGATGGGGCTGTGGCTGCCCGAGGCCGCGCGCTTTCTGGTCGCCGATGCCGCCTATGGCCGCGCCATGCTGCGCCAGGATCGCCTGCCGCCCGGCCCGGTGCTGGCGCGCCTGGGCGATGCCGCCGCCTATCGCCGGACCTTCGCCCGGCTGCGCGCGCTGATGCAGCGCCGCCCCGACATCACCATCGACCCGTCGCATTGCCCCGAGACCGCCAGATGAGCCTGACCGCATTCCTGCACAGCCGCTATGGGCGCGGCTTCGCCTCTCGCGCCGAAATCGAGGCGCATCACGCCGCCGCCTTTCGCCGGTTCCGCGCGCAGGTCATGCCGCGCTCGCCCTTCTATCGCGGCATGGCCGAACTGCCGCTGGAAGATCTGCCGCGCATGGACAAGGCCCGGTTGATGGCGAATTTCTCGGCCATCAACACCTGCGGCATCGACCATGACACGGCGATGCGGACCGCCATCCGCGCCGAGACCGGCCGCGACTTCCGCCCGCTGATCGGCGAGGTCTCGGTCGGGCTGTCGACCGGCACCTCGGGACAGCGCGGCCTGTTTCTGGCGACGCCGCGCGAAAGGCGGCTGTGGGCCGCGATCATGCTGGGGCGCTATTGGCCGGAGCTGTGGCGCCGCCAGCGCGTGGCGTTCTTCATGCGTGCCGACAACACGCTTTATCGCAGCCTGTCGAATGCGCTGGTCCGCTTCGAGTTCTTCGACCTGCTGTTGCCGTTCGAGGAACACCTTTCAGCGCTGGCCGGGCTAAATCCCAGCGTGCTGATCGCGCCTGCACGGATTCTGGCAATGTTGGCCGAGCGGCAGGTGGCCGGCCGGATTTCCCTGTCGCCGCGGCGGGTGATCTCGGTGGCCGAGACGCTGTCGCCCGACGACGCGGCGCTGATCGGGCAAGCCTTCCGCATCCGCGTCGATCAGGTCTATCAGGCGACCGAGGGCGTTCTGGCGATGACCTGCCGGGCGGGCAACCTGCATCTGAACGAGCGCTGGCTGCGCATCGACCGCGACGTGATCGATCGGGCGACGGGCGCCTTCTGCCCGGTCATCCACGACTTTACGCGTGAAAGCCTGCCGATCCTGAACCATCGTCTGGATGACGTGCTGATCCCCGATCCCGACCCTTGCCCTTGCGGCTGCGCCAGCCAGCGCATCGCCCGCATCGAGGGGCGCGAGGACGATATCCTGTGGTGGGCCTCGGCCGCGGGGCCGCGCATGGTCACGTCCGAGGCGATCCGAACCGCCATTGCCTGCCTGCCCCAGCCTTTGCGCGACTATCGGGTGATCCAGCGCGGCAGGGGGCTGCATATCTGGCTGGATGATGCCGCATCGGGGGCCGATACGGCGCTGGGGGCCAGCCTGGCGGGGCTGGCACGGCAGATGGGCTGCCAATTGCCGGAGCTTGCCTTTCATCGCGGCCTGCCGCCGGAATCCGACGCCAAGCGCCGCCGGATCCGGGTCGAGCCGGACACCCCCGCCCCACGGTGATGGCGGCGCTGATCGGGGTGCCCGGGCAGCCTGCTGCCGCCGTCGGTGGCGCAGGGAATCCGGCGGAACCATCGGCCGATCCCGGCGCCTGCGCCAGCTGGCGGGGTCGAAAGCCTAGCAGACGGCCGTAGATTGCCGGACGACCAGCTCCGGCAGTTCCGCCGCGACCGTCCTGCTGGTGCCCTCGATGCGGTCAAACAGCAGATGGACCGCCGCCTCGGCGACTGCTGGCAGGTGCAGGTCGACAGCCGTCAGGGGGGGCTGGGACAGCTTGGCCCTGAGCCCGTCATAGCGGGTCACGATGCGCAATTGATCGGGAATCACCCGTCCCAGTTCATGCGCCGCCCGGACCGCGCCGCTGGCAAAGGCGTCGACGGCGGCGAATATCCCGTCGATCGAGGGATCGTCGCGCAACAGCCGCAGCGTCTCGCGATAGCCGATCTCCTCGCCTTCCTCTTCGCTCAGCTTCAGCAGCCTGTCCGAGGACGCGGCCAGGGTGCGAAAGGCTGCCTCGGCCTCGATCTGGCTGGTCCGCGGGGCCGAGCCGATCAGCGCGGCGATGTGGCGGCACCCCTGCCGGGCCAGGTGGTCCAGCAGCATCGAGGCCGTCTCGCCCGAGCGCATGTCCACGGCGGGAATGTCGGGCCGGCCGGGCACCGTCCCGACCGAGACGATGGGGGTCTTGCGCTGCTCGAAATGGGCGACCAGCGGGTCGTCGCGCATCGGCTCGACCAGGATCACGCCGTCGAACCCGACCGAAGCATAGCCTTTCCCGGCGGGATGCGGGGGGATCAGGCACAGCGCCAGGTCGCGGGTCAGGGCCGAGATGGCCGCAGAGGCCGCGATCTCCATCAGAAAGCCCAGCCGCGACGGTCCGGCCGCGACGGCGAAGGGCATGGACGAGGCCAGTGCGATGGTCCCGGTCCGCCCGCTGCGCAGGGCGCGCGCCATGCTGCTGGGATGATAACCCATCTGTTCCGCCAGCGCGTGGATGCGCTTGCTGGTTTCGGGGTCCACGCGCCGCCGGCCGCTGAAGGCATGCGAAACGGTGGTGACCGACACCCCCGCCGCCCTGGCCAGATCCGAGATGGTGGGCTTGCTCAAACCGTCCTCATTCCCCGTTTGTGGGCAGTCTAGCATGACAAAACGATTTGCACGAATCGAAAGACGTGCTAATCGTGGGGAAGCAAAACGATTTGCATGAATGCAAACACCCACCCAGCAACAGGGAAGACACATGACATCGCAAAGAACCCCAACCGATCCGGTCGATGAGGTCCTGCCGCTCAAGGACCTGATTCTCTATGGCTTTCAGCATGTGCTGGTGATGGCCGCATCGCCGATCACGGCGGTATTCCTGGTCGCGCAGACGCTGGGCTTCGATTCGGCGCTGACCGTCTCGATCATCAGCGCGACGTTTCTTGTCTGCGGCATCGGCTCGATCCTGCAAAGCTTCGGGACGGCCGGTTTCGGCGCGCGCCTGCCCTTCATCATGGTGCCCGGCGGCGCCCCCATCGCGATCTTTCTGGCCATCGCCAACCAGACCGACGTGCAGACCGCCGTCGGTTCGGTGCTGATGACGGGGGCGTTCTATTTCCTGGCCTTGCCGGTCTTTCGCCGGCTGCTGCGCTTTTTCCCGCCCATCGTGGTCGGCACCATGCTGCTGCTGGTGGCGGTGAACCTGGTCAAGATCTATGGCGGCACGATCACCGGCCGCTCGGGCAGCGCGGATTTTGCCGATCCGGTCAATGTCGGGCTGGCGCTGGCGACCATCGCGCTGACGGTGATCTTCTCGCGCATCTTCACCGGCACCCTGCAGCGCATCTCGGTGATGCTGGGGCTGATCGCGGGCACGCTGCTGGCCGCGGCCCTGGGCCGGTTGGACATGACGGGCGTGATGCAGGGCTCGTTCATCGCGGTGCCGCAGCCGTTTCCGTTCGGGATGCCGAAATTCGACGTCATCGCCGCGCTGCCGCTGATCATCTTTTCCATCATCTCGATGGCCGAGGCGACCGGCCAGACCATCGCCACCGCCGAGATCGTGGACCGTAAGGGCGACGCCCATGCCATCGTGCCGCGCACCAT
This sequence comes from Paracoccus sp. SSJ, assembly GCF_030234105.1. NCBI lineage: Bacteria > Pseudomonadati > Pseudomonadota > Alphaproteobacteria > Rhodobacterales > Paracoccaceae > Paracoccus > Paracoccus sp. SSJ. The sequence continues at coordinate 216,770 of NZ_JASSPE010000004.1, forward strand.
CCGGGGCGATGCGGCGATGTCGCTCCTGGGGGGCATGTTCGGCACCTCGCTGATCATCACCTCGGGCGAGAACGTGGGCATCGTCCGCGCGACGGGCGTGCGCTCGCGCTATGTCACGGCCATGGCGGGGGTGATCCTCGTCCTGATCGCGTTGATCGCGCCGATCTCGCGGCTGGCAAGCGTGCTGCCCGGGCCGGTCGTCGGCGGCACGGCGGTCATCGTCTTCTCGATCATCGGGGTGATCGGCATCCATGTCCTCAGCCGCGTCGATCTGCGCGAGCACGGGGCGATGTTCACCCTGGCCTCGGGGCTGGCGATGGGGCTGATGCCGATCCTGGTGCCCGGCATCTACAGCCAGTTCCCGCAATGGTCGCAGATGATCCTGGGCAACGGGCTGGCCATGGGCACGATCACGGCGGCGGTGGTCAACGCGCTCTTCCAGTTCAAGGCGCCGAACTCTCTCGACCACAAGGAGCATGCCTGATGACCGACCTGCGCCGGACCTTCGCCGCGACCGATGACCTGATCGTCGCGCCGGGCCGCCTGCTGCTGGGCCATGGGCCGCAATCCGACATGGCCGTGCTGCTGCGTGACGGCCGCTTTGCCGAGATCGGCGAGCGCGCCGCATTGCGCGCGCGCCATCCGGCGGCGCGGCTGGCCGAGATGCCCGGCCACCTGATGATGCCGGGCTTCATCGACACCCACACCCACCTGACGCAATCGCTGGGCAAGTCGCTGGTCTTTGGCGAGCCCTCCGAGATCTTTCGCCGCATCTGGGTGCCGCTGGAGGGCAGCCTGGACGAGCATATGGTCTATCTGTCCTCGAAGCTGGCGGCGCTGGAATGCCTGCGCGGCGGCTTCACGACGGCGGTCGACGCCGGCACCCGCTCGGCCGGGCATATCGGCAAGCTGGTCCAGGCCTCGCGCGAGGCCGGGCTGCGGCTGGTCGTCGCGCAGATCTGCAACGACCTGGGCGGCGCGGCGCAGGTGCCCGAGCGTGCCGAGATCCTGCGCCGGGCCGAGGCGCATCTGGCCACCTACCAGGGCGATCCGCTGATCCATGCCTCGCTGGCGATCTCGATCCCCGAGGTGGCCAGCGACGCGATGCTGCGCGACATATCGCAGATGGCGGCGGGGGCGGGCGTTACCTTCCAGACCCATGTGAACGAGCATCTGGTGGCGGTCGAACGCTCGCTGGTCGCGAACGGCCGCCGCCCGCTGGAGCATCTGGCCCATGTCGGCGCGCTGGGCCCGCAGACGCTGATCGCGCATTCCACGCTGGTCACGCCGTCCGAGCTGAACCTGCTGCGCGATACCGGCACTGCCGTTGCCTACAACCCCGTCGCCTCGGTCTGGAAGGGCAATGCGGTTGCGCCCGCGTTGCAGATGCAGGCGCTTGGCATCCGCTTCGGGCTGGGCACCGACGGCACCCGCGCCGACGGCTTCCGGCTGATGGATGCGGCCGAGACCATGCAGCGCGTGGGCTACGGCCTCGCCTCGGGCGACAGTTCCTGCGGCGGGGGCTGGCTGTGGCTGGATGCAGCGACGCGGATGGCGGCCGATGCCAGCGGGCTTTCCGCCGTGACCGGGCGCATCGCCGAAGGATTGGCCGCCGATTTCCTGCTGGTCGATCTGGACCGCCCCGAATTCACCCCCTCGCACGACCTGTCCTGGGAACTGGTGCGTTATGGCAACCGCGACCAGATCGACGCGGTGTTCACGAATGGCCGGTTGCGGATGGTACAGGGCTGGCCGGTCGACTGGGACGCGCGCGCCCTGATGGCCGAGATTCGGGAACTTGCCGCCCCGGCCACCGCCGCCGCGCCGATCCAGCGTATCCATCCCACGGCCGACAGCCTGATCGCAACGAGGCATGCGTGACACTTTCCGTCTTTCTGGCCCTGTCGCTGCTGGTCGGCGCCTCTGCCTTCGTCCAGGGCGCGGTCGGCATCGGCTTTGCCCTGATCATGGCGCCGATCTTCGGCCTTATCGATGCAAGCTACCTGCCCGTGACGCTGCTGATCCTGATGCTGCCGCTGAATTTCCTGGTCGCCTGGCGCGAGCGGGCCTCGATCGACCGGCGCGGGGCGAGCTGGATCACGGTGGGGCGCTTCTTCGGCACCTTCCTGGGCATGGCGGTGCTGGTCGCGCTGTCGGTGCGGCAGCTCGAGATCGCGGTGGGCCTGCTGACCGTGCTGGCCGCGGTGGTTGCGCTGCTTTCGCCGCCCTTTTCGCCGCGCCCGCAAGCGTCGCTGGGCGTCGGGCTGTTCACCGGCGTGACGGAAACCGCGACCGGCATCGGCGGCCCGCCGCTGGCGTTGCTGTATCAGCATTCCTCCGGCCCGGTGCTGCGCTCGACCGTCGCGGCCTGCTTTCTGGTCGGCGAGGTGATCTCGCTGGTCATCCTGCTGATTGCGGGGCGGATCGGGCAGGATCAGGCGCTTGCGGCGCTGCTGCTGATACCGGCGGTCCTGATCGGCAGCGGGCTGTCGCGCCGCGTGCATTCCCGCATCAACGGTCCGGCATTGCGACTGGCGGTGCTGATCTTCTCGATCGTCAGCGGGGCGGCGCTGGTGGTGAAGGGGTGATCGGGCCGCGCTTTTCCCTTGCGGCCCGGCGGGGTGCCGGAGCTTCCGCACGATTTGCCGGATGAGAAAAGCGTCCGCCACGCACCGGGCTGGGTGCGTGGCGGACTGCCGCATTCGTGACGGCGGTTCAGTCCGGGGCAGCGATCCTTTGCGCCGCGGCGCGGGCGGCGGCGTTGACCGCGACCACCAGCGGCTGCTCGAATTGCGGCTGCAGCCGGATGGCGGAGGCCGAAAGCGGACCGCCGCCCATGATGACCGCCTCGGCGCCGTCCTCGGCAACCGATTGCCTGACCGCCTCGGCCAGCGCGGCGTCCAGTCGGTCGGGATCCTGCACCAGTTCTGCCGGATCGCCCGGCGTGACCCGGACGCCGCGATATTGCGCCTCGTAGCCGAGCGAGGCCGCCTTCTGGCGGAAGGACTCGATCAGATCCTCGTCCGGCGTCACCGTCACGATGCCGAAGGGCCGGCCATCGCGGGCGGCCTCGTGAAAGACCTCCTCTCCGATGCCGAAGACCGGGATGTCGACCGCCTCGCGCAGTTCTGGCAGGCCGGGATCGCTGAAGGCCGAGACGATCAGCGCCGCCACGCGCGGGTCCGATGCCGCCTCGGTGCCGACGGCGACCACGCCGGGGACGGCATTGGCCATGTCCTCGGGCGTGGTCAGCAGGGCCGGGGCGCCGGCATTGCTGCGCCCCTCGACCGTGGCGGCGTCCCCGACCTCGGCTTGCGCCAGTTCTGCCATGGATTGCGTCGCGCCCTCGTTCGAGTTCGGGTTGATCAGCACGATGATCCTGCCTGCGTCCTGGGCCGGGGCCTGGCCCGACAGCAGGCCCATGGCGCAGCCGGCTGCCAGCGCCCAGCGCCGGGCGCGTCCGGTGATGTCGGTCATGGCTCAATTCTCCCGGAAACGCTGCGCCGAGGGCAGGTGCTGCATCAGCAGATAATAGAGGATCCCCGAGGGCAGCAGGCTCGCATACCACGAGATGCCCGAGAAGATCAGCGCGAAGACGATCCCGACGCCCATGGCGATGACGGCGGCCATGTTGACGCCCTTGTAGGGGCCTTCGGGATCATAGAGCTTTTCGAGGTTCAGTTGCTGCTTGCGCAGTACGAAGTAATCCACCACCAGGATCGCGAAGATCGGGCCGAGGAAGGCGGAATAGGTGCGGATGAACAGGCTCAGGCCCGCCGCCGATTCGTCCTTGACCAGTTCCCACGGGAAGGTGACGAAGGCCAGCAGGCCGACGATCACCGCCGAGGTCTTGAAGTTGATCTTGAACACGTCCATCAGCGCATAGGCGGGCGGGACGACGTTGTTGAGGATGTTCGTCGTCACCTGCGCGAAGGCGATGAACAGCAGCGTCACGACCAGCAGCACCTTGTTGTCCACGGCGCTGGAAAAGACCTTGATCGGATCGACCTCGCCGGTCGCGCTGGACACCATCAGCCCGATCAGGCCCATGAACAGCGTCGCAGGCAGGATCGAGTTGGCATAGATCACCACCTGCCGCATCCGCCCTACGCGATGCTGCAATTCGCGCGAATAGTCCGATACGTTCAGCATCATCGTCGAATACACGCCAAGAAACAGCATCGTGCCGCCCCAGAAGGGTGCGCCCCAGGTGCCTTCGGCATTGATCAGATTGGCGCTGATCTCGGCGCCATAGCGATTGATGACGCTGAAGAACATGTAGATCAGCGAGCCGATGATGAAGACCGCGCCGATGTTTTCCAGCCATTTGATGCCATGGAAACCCAGCACCGACAGGCCGATCTGCAAAAGCTGGAAGCCGATGAAGAACGCCCAGATATTGGAATAGCCGAACATGGTTTCGGACACGAGGTTCAGCGCCCCTGCGCCGATCCAGCTTTGAAAGCCGAACCAGACGATTGCCGGGACCGAGCGCACCAGCGCCGGGATTCGCGTCCCGGTAAAGCCGAAAGAGGATCTGGCCTGCACCATGAAGGGGATGCCGTACTTGTGGCCCGCCTGCCCGTTGATCATCAGCGCCACGCCGATCACGGTGCAGCCGATGGTGATGGCCACGAAGGTCTGAAGCAGGTTCAGCGTTCCCACCAGCCCCGAGCCGACGGTGAAGGTCCCGATCGAGACGCATCCGCCCAGCCAGGCGAACAGGTAGGACCAGGGGTCCATGATGCGGGCTTCCTGCGGGGCCAGGCTTTCCTCGCCGACCGCCTTGTGTTCGATCACGGCGCTGTCGGGCGCCATCTCGTGAGTTGTCATCGTCAGTCCTCCTCCCTTTCGTGCTTCCCTATTTTTCGTTGGGGAAAGCGTAGGCGTTGATCTTGCTGGTCTTCAGTCCCGCGCCCACCAGCGCCTCGATCATGCGGGTCGCGACGCTGACGCCGTCGATGACGGGAATGCCGGTTTCCTCGCTGAGCCAGGCCGTCAGGTCGGCCATGCCGGCGCAGCCCAGAACCACGGCTTCGCAGCGGTCCTCGCGGATGGCGCACAGGATTTCGTCGCGCACCTTGATGCGTGCGTTCGAGCCGGGCTCCTCCAGCGCCAGCACCGGGATCGCCGCCGAACGCACGCGGCGGCATTGATGCGACATGCCGTAGCCGTGGATCAGGTGCTCGATCACCGGGACCGAGCGCGGCAGCGTGGTCACGACGGAAAACGAGGTCGCCAGCATGCTGGCCGCCTTTACCGCGGCCTCGCAGATGCCCAGCACCGGGCCGCTGGCCAGTTCGCGGCAGGCGGCGATGCCCGGATCGTCGAAGCAGGCGACGACGATGCCGTCGATTCCCTTCGCCTCGGCTTCGCGGACCCGCGCCATCAGGCCGGGCAGGGACATCGCCTCGTCGTAATGCCCTTCGATGCTGGCGGGCGCACCGGCGGCGGTGGCGCCATGGATCACCGTCCCGGGGCTGGCGACCGCGCGGGCGGCCTCGACGATCTTGTCGGTCATTGACTGGGTCGAGTTCGGATTGACGACCAGGATTTCCACCACTACCTCCATTTATGTTAACAAAGATTGTTAACAAAGATTGTCATCAAGTCAACGGATTTCGTGGCGGCGGTTGCCTGCCCCGGGATTTGCCGGTAATTTCCGGGGGTCGATAAGAAAGAAAAACAGAACGCAGATGGACGCCCAGCCCGAAAGCCAGATTGTCGATGCGGTCCTGAACGCGATTTCCGAGCAGCGCCTTCCCGCCGGGGCAAAGCTGGGCGAGCAGGCGCTGAGCGAGCTGTTCAATTGCAACCGTGCGAATGTCCGGCGCGCGCTGGCCTCTCTGGCTGCCAAGCAGGTCGTCGAGCTGCGTCCCAATCGCGGCGCCTTCGTCGTCACCCCTTCGGCGCAGGAGGCGCGCGAGATATTCCAGGCCCGCCGCGCGATCGAGCGGACCATTGCCCGTCAGGCCGTCGCCCGGGTGCGTGACGAGGATGTCGCCTATCTGCGTGCCAATATCGCCGCCGAGACCGAGGCGCGGGCGCGCCGGGACAAGCCGGCCGAGTTGCGGCTGTCGCAGCAGTTCCACATGTATCTTGCGCGGCTTTCCGGCAACCGCGTGCTGGAACGCTTCCTGGCCGAGCTGACCATGCGCAGCACCCTGATCCTGGGTATGTATCCCAGTGCGAAACATGCTTGCTCGAACTGCGACGACCATGTCGGAATCGTCGATGCCCTGATGGCCCGCGACGAGGAATTGCTGCTGCGCCTGACCGATGAGCACCTGCGCCATCTGGAGGCGGAGCTGAATTTCGATCTTCCGCCCGTGTCCTCGGTCAGCCTGAAGGACCAGCTTCTCGGCTCGCCCGCATAAAGGATCGGACGGCGGCGCTTTCTTCCGCTGCTGGGCCGGGCTAAGGTCGCGGCATGACGCAGACCACCCTGACTCCTGAAGCCATTGCCGGCCTGTTCACCCGCGACGGGCGCTATCTTTGCGCACGCTGGGGGCGGCCGGTGGCGCCGGTCATCTTCGGCCTGGCCGACGACAGCCTGGCGGTGTTTCGCGACGCTCTTCGTGCGGTGCTGGCCCATGCCCGCCATCCGATCGCCGAGACCGATCCCGAGATGGGCGCGAACATGATGACCTTTTTCCTGCGCGGCTGGCAGGAATTGCGCGACCTGCCCGATCTCGACCGGCTGACCGGCCAGCCCGGCCTGGCCGAGCGGCTGCAGGGCAGCGATGCCGACCAGTATCGGCTGTTCCGCTTTGACGCCGACGGTGCCATCCGGGCCTGCATCGGCTTCGTGAACATGGGCGGGCGGCTGGCCGAGGCGCATCCGGGCCAGCTGGCCGAGACCGTCGCCGTGCGCGCCATGCTGAGCTTTGCCCGCGACGTCACGCCGACGCAGGAGCTGGCGGCGCTGATCCGCGCCGCCTATGACCCGGTGATGCCGGCCGTGGCGACCGATCCCTCGCATGCGCTGCGGCTTGCCGCGCGCCTGCGGCAATGACCGTTTGCATGCCGGTCCCCACTCAATATTCTTGCCGGGACTTGCAGCCTTGACCTTTCCCTTGCCAGCCGGGGCCGCCATGCACTGTTTCGCGATCCGCATCTATTACGAGGACACCGACCTTGCCGGGATCGTCTATTATGCGAATTACCTGAAGTTCATCGAGCGCGCGCGGTCGGAATGGCTGCGCGAACTTGGCATCGACCAGGCGGCCTTGCAGCGTGCCGGGCTGGTCTTTGCCGTGCGCCGGGTCGAGGCCGACTACCTGTCGCCCGCCCGTTTCGATGACCTGTTGGCCGTCGAATCGCGGCTTCATGCGCTGAGCCCGGCGCGGATCGTGCTGGACCAGGCGATCGTCCGCGACGGCCGGACGCTGTTCCAGGCCCGCGTTACCCTGGCCTGCTTGACGGCTGCCGGCCGGCCCGCGCGCATCCCGGCCGAGGTGGCGGCGCGGCTTGCGGCGGCCGATCTCGCGGGCAATTGACGCAGAATTGACGCGTCCCGGGGTTGCTCCGCTGGGCGGTTCTGCTAACTGCGCTCTAGCAGAAGCCGCATCTCAGCGGCCCAAAGGACAGGCCGAATTCCATGGAACAACTCGCCGGAGCCGGGCAGCCGGTCGATTTCTCGCTTATCGCGCTGTTCGCGCGCGCCTCGCTGACGGTCCAGATCGTCATGGTGATCCTGATCCTGGCCTCGTTCTGGGCCTGGGCGATCATCATCCAGAAATTCATCAGCTTCAACGCCGCCCGGCGCGAGGCGGACCGCTTCGACCGCGCCTTCTGGTCGGGCCAGCCGCTGGACGATCTCTACGACCGCATCGGCGAGACGCCCTCGGGCCCGGCCGAGCGCATCTTTTCCGCGGGCATGGCCGAATGGCGCCGCAGCCATCGCGACGACGGCAACCTGATCGCCGGCGTGACCGCGCGCATCGACCGCGCCATGAACGTCACCATCAACCGCGAGAACGACCGATTGACGCGCGGCCTGCCTTTCCTGGCCACGGTGGGCTCGACCGCGCCCTTCATCGGGCTGTTCGGCACGGTCTGGGGCATCAAGACCGCCTTCGAGGAAATCGCCATCTCGCAGAACACCTCGCTTGCCGTGGTGGCGCCGGGCATCGCCGAGGCGCTGGTGGCGACGGCGCTTGGCCTGCTTGCGGCGATTCCGGCGGTGATCTTCTACAACAAGCTCAGCTCGGACGCCGACCGCATCACCGGGGGATACGAGACCTTCGCCGACGAATTCTCGACCATCCTCTCGCGCCAGCTGGACGACGAATAAGATGGGTGCCGGGGTCGTCAAACGCAGCCGCAACGGCAAGGGCCGCGCCCGCAGTCAGCCGATGGCGGAAATCAACGTCACGCCCTTCGTGGACGTGATGCTGGTGCTGCTGATCATCTTCATGGTGGCGGCGCCGCTCTTGACCGTGGGCGTGCCGCTGGAACTGCCCAAGACCGCGGCGCAGGCCGTGCCGGCCGAGCCCGAGGAGCCGCTGAGCGTCTCGGTCACGCCCGAGGGGCCGATCTTGGTCATGACCACCGAGGTCCCCGAGGATGAGCTGGTCACCCGGCTGCGCGCCGTCGCCGCCGAGCGGCAGAGCGACAAGATCTATCTGCGCGCCGACGGCTCGATCCCCTATGCGCGGATCATGCAGGTGATGGGGGCGCTGAACGCGGCGGGCTTCAACAATATCGTCCTGGTGACCGAGGCCGGCGGGCCGCGGATGGACGCGGGCACGGACGGCTGAGCCATGGACCGCGCGGAACGCATCGGCTTCTGGGTTTCGGGCTTTGCCCATGCCGGGCTTTTGGGCGCGGCGCTGGTCGGCGGCGCGCTGTTCCGGCCGCAGCCGCTGGAGGCGGTGCGCATGGCCGAGGTCGCCACCATGTCCGAGGCCGAGTTCCAGTCGCTGGCCGCCGCTGCCGCCGGACGCGGGCCGGTATCCGATGCCGCCGCGACCACGCCGGCGCAGCCGCGCCCGCCCGCCGACGAGAACCGGCTGGGCGAGGTCGAGGCGGTCAGTCCCCCGGCCCCCGATGCGCAGGCGGCGGAACTGTCCACGCCTTCGGACCGGCCCGAGGCGCGACCCGACCTGTCGGATTTCCAGACCCCGAACCGGCCCGTCGCCGTGGCGACAGATGCGCCGCGTCCTGCCGAGCCCGAGAATACGGTCGAACTGGCGGCGTTGCCGCAGAGCAGCGACCGGCCCGATCCGGCGCGCAACCCGGCGCAGCCGCAATCCCCGGCGCCGATTCCGCAGCGTTCCGCGCTGGCGCCGGTCGAATCCTCGCGCCCCCGCGGTCGCCCCGAAGGGCTGGCCGAGGCCGTCCAGGCCCGCCGCGCCGCCGCCGATGCTGCGCGCCAGCGCGAGCAACTGCTGGCCCGGCAAGAGGCCGAGGCTGCCGCCGAACGCGCCGCGGCCGCCAAGGCCGATGAGGCCGCCGCCCGTCGTGCCGCCGAAGAACGCGCCCGCGAGGAACGCCGCGAGGCCGAGCGCAGCCGCGCCGACGCGGAAGCCGCCCGCAAGGCCGAAGAGGCCGAGGCGCGCGCGCGCCGTCAGGCTGCTGCCCAGGCAGCCGAGAAGACCGCCGCCGAGGAGGCCGCGGCGGAAAAACGCGCTGCCGAGCGCAAGGCCGAGGCCGAACGCCGCGCCGCTGCGGAGAAAGCGGCTGCGGAGAAAGCGGCTGCGGAGAAGGCTGCCGCCGAAAAGGCCGCTGCTGAAAAGGCCGAGGCGGAACGGAAGGCCGCCGAGGCCAAGGCCCGCAAGGAAGCCGAGGAAAAGGCCGCGGCCGAAAAAGCCGCCGCCGAGAAGAAGGCGGCCGAGAAGGCTGCCGCCGAGGCCAAGGCCCGCGAACAGGCCGAGGCCGAGCGCAAGGCCGCCGAGGCCGCCAAGCAGGCCGCACTGAAAGAGGCGATGCAGGACCAGGGCTCGGCCGGGTCGGGCGGCGGCGGGGCGGCGGCCAGCGGCCCCCCGCTGAGCCAGGGCGAGAAGGATGGCTTCCGCGTCGCGGTCGAGCAATGCTGGAACCGCGGCTCGCTCTCGACCGAGGCCAGCCGGACCACGGTTTCGGTGCAGTTCTCGATGGCCCCGGACGGCACGGTCGAAAAGGGCTCGCTGCGCATGATCGGCCATGACGGCGGTTCGGATGCGGCGGCGAAACAGGCCTATGAGGCCGCGCGCCGGGCGATCCTGATGTGCGAAAAGGGCGGCTACAAGCTGCCGCCCGAGAAATACAACCGCTGGAAGGATGTCATCATCGACTTCAACGCCAGCGGCGGTGCGCGGGTGAAGTGACATGGCATCTCTCCGTGCAACGCTCTATCCTGCAGCCAAGACCTCCAGAGGGCGAAACATGTTGCGTAAATTCCTGCTGACTTCCGTCATGGCCCTTGCCGGCTTTGGTCTTGCCGCGCCCGTGCTGGCGCAGGACGGGCCGTTGCGGATCGAGATCACCGATGGCGTGATCGAGCCGATGCCCTTTGCCATCGCCCGCTTTCACGACGAGGGCGGGGCGGGCGAATACCTGGCGCAGGTGCAGAACCTGATTGCCGCCGACCTGACCGGCACCGGCCTTTTCCGCGAGATCCCGGCCAGCGCCCATATCGCGCGTCCCGAAAGCTTCGAGGCGCCCGTGTCCTACGAGGACTGGAAGGCGATCAACGCGCAGGCGCTGATCACCGGCTCGGTCAAGGTCCAGGGCGGCAAGGTCGTCGTCAAGTTCCGCCTGTTCGACGTCTTTGCCGGCCAGCCGCTGGGCGACGGCATGCAGTTCGATGCCTCGACCGGCAACTGGCGCCGCGCCGCGCACAAGGCCGCCGACCAGGTCTATTCGCGGCTGACGGGCGAGGGCCCCTATTTCGACAGCCGCGTCGCCTTCGTGCAGGAGACCGGCCCCAAGGACGCGCGCCGCAAGCGCATCGGCATCATGGATTACGACGGCGCCAACGTGAAATGGCTGACCGACGATTCGACGCTGGTCCTGAAGCCGCGTTTTTCGCCGGACGGTTCGCGGCTGCTTTACACCAGCTATGCCACGGGCTTCCCGCAGGCGATGATGATGGACGTGAACTCGCTCGCCGCCCGCCAGCTTGGCGCGGGCCAGCAGGGCACGATGAGCTTTTCGCCCCGCTTTTCGCCGGACGGGCGCTGGATCGTCTATTCGCTGGAACAGAACGGCAATACCGACATCTACCAGATGGACGCCGCCACCGGCGCGCAGCGGGCGCTGACCAACGCCCCGTCGATCGAGACCTCGCCCAGCTACAGCCCCGACGGCAAGCAGATCGTGTTCGAGAGCGACCGCTCGGGCACGCCGCAGCTTTACGTCATGGGCGCGAACGGGGGCGAACCGCGGCGGATCAGCTTTGGCGAGGGGCGCTATGGCACCCCGGTCTGGTCGCCGCGCGGCGACATGATCGCCTTTACCCGGCAGGTCGGCGGCAAGTTCCACATCGGCGTGATGCGCACCGACGGTTCGGAAGAAAAAATGCTGACGGAATCGTTCCTTGACGAGGGACCGACTTGGGCCCCCAATGGGCGCGTCGTGATGTTCACGCGGGTGACTCCGGGCGGCGACGGCCAGCCGCGCCTGCATTCGGTGGATATCACGGGGCGCAACATGCGTCCGGTCAAGATCAACGGCGCAGCTTCGGACCCCGATTGGGGGCCGCTGCTGCCCTGAATTGCGTGAGATGGACAGGATAATGAAAACTTTCATGAAAATTGCCGCGGTTGGCGCCATTCTCGCGCTGGCGGCCTGCGCCCGGCCCGCGCAGGACATGCAGATCCAGGACCCCTATGCCGGTGCGGGCGGCGCCTCGGGCGTCGGCGCCTCGGTGCTGCCGGGCAGCGCCGAGTATTTCAAGGCCAGCGTCGGCGACACGGTCCTGTTCCCGCTGGACCAGTCCACCCTGACCCCCGAGGCGCGGGTGATCCTGGCCAATCAGGCCGGTTGGCTGAACCAGAATGCCGGTTTCGCCGCGGTGATCGAGGGCCATGCCGATGAGCAGGGCACCCGCGAATACAACCTCGCCCTGGGTGCGCGCCGGGCGAATTCGGTGCAGGAATACCTGATTTCGCAAGGCATCGCGCCGGGTCGGCTGCGCACCGTCAGCTATGGCAAGGAGCGCCCGCTGGCGATCTGCTCGACCGAGGAATGCTTTACCAAGAACCGCCGTGCCGTGACGGTGGTCAGCCCCGGGGCGGGCATGTGATGGCTGCCCGGGGTTTCAGGGGGTTGCTTCTCGCGGCGGGGCTCGCGCTGGCGGCCTGGCCCGTGGCGGCGCAGGACGCACAGACCCTGGCCGACATCCGGACCGAGCTGAACCAGCTTTCGGCGGACCTGCAAAGTCTGCGCGCGCAGCTCGTCGCCTCGGGGCCGGCGGGCTTTGCGGCGGCGGGCGGCGACAGCGCCATCGACCGCATGAACGCCATGGAGGCGCGGCTGGCGCAATTGACCGGCCAGACCGAGCAGCTCCAGAACCGCATCGACCGCATCGTCAGGGACGGCACCACCCGCATCGGCGACATCGAGTTCCGCCTTTGCGAGATGGAGGAGGGCTGCGACCTTGGCAGCCTGACCACGCCGACGCTGGGCGCGCAGGGCGGCGGGTCGGCACCCTTGCCGTCTTCGGACCAGCAGGGTGCGCTGACACAGTCCAAACCCCCTTCGGCCGGGGCTGCCGCGACCGCGGCGGAAAAGGCCGATTTCGACCGGGCCCGGGAGGTGCTCGGTCAAGGTGACTTTCGTCGTGCTGCAGAGCTCTTTGCGGCCATTGCCGAAACCCATGTTGGCGGCCCGCTGACCGCCGAGGCGCTGTTCCTGCGCGGGACGGCGCTTGATTCCGCAGGCGATCTGGAAGGGGCGGGCGTGGCCTGGCTGGAAAGCTTTGCCGCCAACCCGAACGGGCCGCAGGCGGCGGATGCGCTGCTGGGCCTGTCGCGGGCCATGTCGGCCAAGGCCGGCCCGCAGGAAGGCTGCTTCTATCTTCAGGAAATCATCGCCCGCTTCCCCAGCGCTCCGCAGGCTGCCGAGGCCGAGCGGCGCATCGCCGATACCGGCTGCGACGCGCCGGTCGATGAGGACCCTGCCGGGGAGTTGGACCCCGAGGCTGCGGCGGATCTGGCGGATGACGGCTAAGCCGGTCGCGGCGCGGGTTCACGCCGCGCTGGACCGTCTGGCCGGCCATCGCCCCACGCTTGGCATTGCCCTGTCGGGCGGCGGCGATTCCACCGCCCTGATGCATCTGGCCCATGGCTGGGGCCGTGCGCGCCTGCTGGCGGCGACGGTCGATCACGGGTTGCGTCCCGGCTCGGCCGACGAGGCGCGGCAGGCCGGGCTGGCTGCTGCCGCCCTGGGCATCCCCCATGAAACGCTGCGCTGGACGCGCCAGGGCGGCGGCAACCTGATGGCGGCGGCGCGCGAGGCGCGGCTGCAATTGCTGGCCGGTTGGGCCGGGCGGCACGGGCTGTCCGCCGTGCTTCTGGGCCATACGCTGGACGATCAGGCCGAGACGCTGCTGATGCGCCTGAACCGGGGCGCCGGGATGGATGGACTGTCGGCCATGGCCCCTATGCGCGAGGCGTTCGGCGTGACCTGGCTGCGCCCCATGCTGGAGATCGGCCGCGCCGATCTGCGGCACTGGCTGGCCGCGCGCGGGCTGGGTTGGGCCGACGACCCCTCGAACGAGAACGAGGATTTCGAGCGGGTGCGGGTCCGCAAGGCTATCGCAGCGCTGGACCTGCCGATGCGGCAGCTGGCGCAATCGGCGGCGAATCTGGCCATGGCGCGGGATGCATTGTGCGACTTTGCTTCGCGGGTGGCCGAGGGCGCGCAAAGCCGCGCCGGATCGCTGGCGCTGCCGCTGGACGCCTTTCGCGCAGCGCCGCTGGAGATCCGGCGGCGGCTTCTTGTCGCAGGGCTGCGCTTTGTCGGCGGTTCCGATTACCCGCCCCGGCGCGGGCCGCTGCTGCATGCGCTGGCGGTGCTGGAGGACGGCGGGCGGCTGACGCTGGAGGGCGTGATCGCCGAGCCGCGCGACGGTTTTCTGTGGCTGGTCCGCGAACCCGCCGCCGCCCTGCGCAGTCCCGCCGCCGAGGGCGCCGAGGTGATCTGGGACCGGCGCTGGCAGGTCGCTTGCCTGCGGCCCGGCGATCAGGTGCGCGCGCTTGGTCATGAGCCGCTGCCGGGATTCGACTGGCGCGGCGCCGGGCTGATGCGGGACGAGGCCGCGGCCAGCCCCGGCATCTGGGCGGGGGACCGGCTGATCGCGGCGCCGGTGCTGCGTCCCGCCCCGGGATATGGCGCAAAGCCGCTGCGCGGGGTGAAGGAATTCCGCGCCCTGCTCTATACGCATTGAACCTGACGCCGGAATCCCTATTTTCAAGCGAAAGCCTGTTTACCCGCGGAGGACATGCCTTTGGGCAACGCGCGCAATATCGCCTTCTGGGTCGTGCTGTTTCTGATGATCCTGGCGCTGTTCAATCTGTTCAGCGACGGATCGGCCCAGATGAACAGCCGCCAGATCAGCTATTCCGATTTCATCCAGCGGGTGGAAAAGGATGAGATCTCCGCCGTCACCATAGATGGCGAGAATGTCGGCATCACCGACAAGGACGGCAAGCTGTTCGCCACCGTCCGGCCGCAGGGCGAGGAGCTCGCGAACCGCCTGATCGACCGGGGCGTCGACGTCAAGGTCGAGCGCCAGCAGCAATCGGGCTTCATGTCGCTTCTGGGCGTCTGGCTGCCCTTCATCCTGCTGATCGGCGTGTGGATCTTCTTCATGAATCGGATGCAGGGCGGCGGCAAGGGCGGGGCCATGGGCTTTGGCAAGTCGCGTGCCAAGCTCTTGACGGAAAAGCATGGCCGCGTGACCTTCGACGACGTGGCCGGCATCGACGAGGCCAAGGAGGAACTGGAGGAGATCGTCGAATTCCTGCGCAACCCGCAGAAATTCAGCCGCCTGGGCGGCAAGATCCCGAAAGGCGCGCTGCTGGTCGGCCCGCCCGGCACCGGCAAGACGCTGCTCGCCCGCGCCATCGCCGGCGAGGCGGGGGTGCCGTTCTTTACCATCTCGGGTTCTGATTTCGTGGAGATGTTCGTCGGCGTCGGTGCCTCGCGCGTGCGCGACATGTTCGAACAGGCCAAGAAATCCGCCCCCTGCATCGTCTTCATCGACGAGATCGACGCGGTGGGCCGTGCCCGCGGCGTCGGCATCGGCGGCGGCAACGACGAGCGCGAGCAGACGCTGAACCAGCTGCTGGTCGAGATGGACGGCTTCGACGCCAACGAGGGCGTCATCATCATCGCCGCCACCAACCGCAAGGACGTGCTGGACCCGGCCTTGCTTCGTCCCGGCCGCTTCGACCGCCAGATCTATGTCCCGAACCCCGACATCAAGGGCCGCGAAAAGATCCTTGGCGTGCATTCGCGCAAGGTGCCTGTCGGTCCCGACGTGGACCTGCGCATCATCGCGCGCGGCACGCCGGGCTTTTCCGGCGCCGACCTGATGAACCTGGTGAACGAGGCCGCCCTGATGGCCGCGCGCATCGGCCGCCGCTTCGTCACCATGGAGGATTTCGAGAACGCCAAGGACAAGGTGATGCTGGGTGTCGAGCGCCGCAGCATGGTCCTGACCCCCGAGCAGAAGGAAAAGACCGCCTATCACGAGGCCGGCCATGCCATCGTCGGCCTGTCGCTGCCGAAATGCGACCCGGTCTACAAGGCGACGATCATTCCGCGCGGCGGCGCGCTTGGCATGGTGGTCAGCCTGCCCGAAATGGACCGGCTGAACTATCACAAGGACGAGGCCAAGCAGAAGCTGGCCATGACCATGGCCGGCAAGGCGGCCGAGATCATCAAATACGGCGAGGAGGGCGTCTCGAACGGCCCGGCCGGCGACATCCAGCAGGCCAGCCAGCTAGCTCGCGCCATGGTGATGCGCTGGGGCATGTCCGACAAGGTCGGCAACATCGACTATGCCGAGGCGCATGAGGGCTATTCCGGCAATACCGGCGGCTTCTCGGTTTCGGCGGCGACCAAGGAGCTGATCGAGAAAGAGGTCCATGACCTCATCGAAGAGGGTTATCGCGAAGCCTACCGCATCCTGATCGAGAAGGAGGAAGAGTTCGAGCGCCTCGCCAAGGGGCTCCTCGAATACGAGACCCTGACCGGCGAGGATATCGGCCGGGTGATCCGGGGCGAGCCGCTGGGCGGCGACGACGATGCGCCCGGCTCCACGATTCCGTCGGTCAGCGCGATTCCGCGGGCAGGGGCGGCCAAGCCAGCGCCTGATGCGGCGCCCCAGCCCCAAGGCTGAACGCGTATTGGAAACAGGGAAACCCCCGGGCGCAGGTCCGGGGGCTTTGCATTGGCGAAAGCTGAACGGGGCTGCGACTGGTCAGAGCAGCAGAAGCGCCACGGCACCCAGGGCCACGCCCAGGCCGAAACCCACATTGATCACGAAGCTGGCAACCTTCATCCGGTGACCTCGCAAGAAACGGGGAAGATCCCCTTTTGTCAGTTGAAACCAGAACGCCGATTCTCGCCATGCCGTTCCGTCTTGAGCGGAAATCCGCCGATCGACTGCGGTAATTTGGCTACAGCCGGGGCTTGCGTAGGACGGCGGGGCGGGGCATGGGACGGGCATGAGCCGATCCGAACCTGAACTGCCGCCGAACTCTGCCATGCATGAATTGCGCACGCGCATCGACGCGCTGGATGCGCGGCTGGTGGCGCTTCTGGCCGAGCGTTCGGCCCTGATCGACGAAGCGGCGCGGATCAAGGCCCGCGAGAATCTGCCGGCCCGCATCGACAGCCGCGTCGAGGAGGTTGCCGCCAATGCCCGCACCCTGGCGGCCGAGCATGGGCTGGACCCAGACCTGGCCGAGCAACTCTGGCGCGTGATGATGGAGCATTTCATCGCCCAGGAGGACCGGGTGCTTTCCGTCCCGAAGCAAGGCTAGGCGGCAAGCCTGCCGCAGATCAGGCCCCGACAAGCGTCAGACCGGGATCATCGTGCCCTGCAGCATGGCGACATGCTTGCGCGTCTTGCCGGTTTCGGCCCAGACATCGGCGGTGACGACCATGATGCGGCGGCCGGGGCGGATCACCCGGCCCTCGGCCACCAGCTGGTCGCCGGTCGCGGGGGACATCAGGTTGATCTTCATCTCGACCGTCATGACCTCGGCTGCCTCGGGCATCAGGGTCAGCGCGGCGTAGCCCGCGGCCGAATCGCCGATGCTGAAGGTCAGGCCGGCATGGCCCGCGCCATGTTGTTGCAGCGATGTGGGCAGGATCGGCGCGGTGATGGCGATTCGCCCGGGTTCGATCAGGGCAAGCCGCGCGCCCAGCGTGCGCATCATGCTCTGGCGGTCGAAACTGGTGCGGATGCGGCTTTCCAGGTCATTCATCGAACAGGCTCTCCTGCGTGCGGGGGGCGTCGAGGCCCAGATGCCGCCAGCCGAGCCGCGCCAGCATCCGGCCGCGTGGGGTGCGGCTGACCAGCCCCTGTTGCATCAGATAGGGCTCGATCACTTCCTCGATGGAATCGCGGCTTTCCGACAGCGCGGCCGAAAGCGTCTCGACCCCGACCGGGCCGCCGCCGTAATGCTCGGCCATCAGCGTCAGATAGCGGCGGTCGGCGGTGTCGAGCCCCAGGTGATCGACACCAAGCCGGGTCAGGGCCGAATCGGCGATCTTGCGGGTCAGTCGGCCGTCGCCCTCGACCAGCGCGAAGTCGACCACCCGGCGCAGCAGGCGGCCGGCGATGCGCGGCGTGCCGCGGGCGCGGCGGGCGATCTCGCGCGTGCCCTCGGGTTCCGAGGGGATGCCCATCAGCCGGGCGCCGCGGGTCACGATCAGGTCGAGCTCCTCGATGGTATAGAATTGCAGCCGCGTCGGGATGCCGAAGCGGTCGCGCAGCGGCGTGGTCAGCAGGCCAAGGCGGGTGGTGGCGCCGACCAGGGTAAAGGGTTGCAGCTCGATCCGTACGGTTCGCGCCGCCGGCCCCTCGCCGATCACCAGGTCCAGCTCGAAATCCTCCATCGCCGGATAGAGGATCTCTTCGACCGCCGGGTTCATGCGGTGGATCTCGTCGATGAATAGCACGTCGCGAGCTTCCAGATTGGTCAGGATCGCGGCGAGATCGCCCGCGCGCGCCAGCACCGGGCCGGAGGTCATCTTGAAGTTGACGCCCAGCTCGCGCGCCATGATCTGCGCCAGCGTGGTCTTGCCAAGGCCGGGCGGGCCGTGGAACAGCGTGTGATCCATGGCCTTGCCCCGCATCCGGGCGCTTTCGATGAAGACGCGCAGGTTCGCCCGCGCCTCGGCCTGGCCGACGAAATCTTCCAGCCGTTGCGGGCGCAGCGCGCGGTCCTCGCCGTCGCTTTCCAGCGGTTCGGGGCGCAGCATCGGGTCGGGCTGGCTCATCGCGTGCCCCAGGGGCCCGAGGCCGGGGCGCCCGAGGCCATGGCCTGCAGCCGGGCGATGCGCTCTTCGGTCGGCGGGTGGGTGGCGAAAAGGCGGTCCATGCGCAGCGCGTGCAGCGGGTTCACGATGAACATGCTGGCCGAGGCGGGGTTCCTTTCGGCCGGGATGTTCACAACCTGGCCTGCCGCGCGCGAGATCTTGGCCAGCGCGCCGGCCAGCGCCATCGGCCGGCCGCAGATCTCGGCGCCCATGCGGTCGGCCTCGTATTCGCGGGTGCGCGAGATCGCCATCTGCACCAGCCCCGCCGCCATGGGCGCGAAGATCATGGCGAGGATCGCCGCCAGCCCGCTGCCGCGATTGTCGTCGCGCCCGCCGAACATGGACGAAAACATCAGCATGTTGCCCAGCATGGCGATGGCGCCGGCCATGGTGGCGGTGACGGTCATGGTCAGCGTGTCGCGATGCTTGATATGCGCCAGCTCATGCGCGATCACGCCGGCCAGCTCGTCGCGGTTCAGCACCCGCATGATGCCCTGCGTCACCGCGACGGCGGCGTTTTCCGGGTTGCGGCCGGTGGCGAAGGCGTTGGGCTGTTCGGTTTCCAGCACATAGACCTTGGGCATCGGCAGGTTCGCGCGCTGCGCCAGCGCCGCCACCATGTCGACCAGTTCCGGCGCCTGCTGGCGGGTGACCAGATGCGCGCCCTGCTGGCGCAGGACCATCTTGTCGCTGTTCCACCAGGCGAAGAGATTGCCCGCCCCGGCGATCACCAGTGCGATCACCGCTCCGCCCCGGCCGCCGATCAGCCCGCCCATGCCCATGACCAGTGCGGTCAGGGCGGCCATCAGGATGAAGGTGCGCAGGTTCCCGGTCATCGTCCTTACTCCTTGGGCGCCAGCAGCCGCAGGGCTGCGCGGATCAACGCCGCGGTCGGCGCGGCGGGTTCCCGTGCCGCAGCCTCGGCCACCGCCGATGCGGCCTCGGACGGAGCATAACCCAGATTCCCCAGGGCCGAGAGCGCATCCGCCGTCGTCTGCGCCGAAGAGGGCGCCGCTTTTGCCGGGACTGGCGCGGGGACGGCGGCCTCGACCAGCTCGACCTCGGGCAGCGGGCCGGGATCGACAGTCAGCGCCCCGCCAAGCGCCATGACGGCCGGCGCCTTGTCCTTGAGCTCCATCACCACGCGCTGCGCCAGTTTCGGGCCGACGCCGGGGGCTTTCCTCAGCGCCGACCAGTCGCCAAGCGCCAGCGCGCGCGACAGCCCGTCCGGTCCCAGCGTGCCCAGGATCGCCAGCGCCACCTTGGCGCCGACGCCCTGCACCGAGGTCAGCAGCCGGTGCCATTCCTTTTCCAGAAGCGTGGGAAAGCCGAACAGCTGCAACAGGTCCTCGCGCACCAGCAATTCGGTGTAAAGCGCGGTCGCCTGCCCGGCAGGGGGCAGGTTGGCGGCGGTGCGTTCGCTGACATGGACGATGTAGCCCACGCCGCGCACGTCGATCAGCACATGGTCCTGCGCGCGATGCAGGATCACTCCGGCGATGCGTCCGATCATTGCCCGGCCCTCATGCGCTTGCCTTGATTCGCAAGGCGCGGCCCTGCAGGTGATGGGCGTGACAGATCGCCACGGCCAGGGCATCGGCGGCGTCCGGCCCGGCGAATTCGACGCCGGGCAGCATGAAGCGGACCATGTGCTGGATCTGCTCCTTGGCGGCATGGCCGACGCCGACCACGGCCTTCTTGACCGCGTTCGGGGCGTATTCGCCGATCTCCAGCCCCGCCTCGGCCGGGGCCAGGAGGGCGATGCCGCGCGCCTGCCCCAGCTTGAGCGTGCCGAGCGCGTCCTTGTTCACGAAGGTCTGCTCGACCGCGGCGGCATCGGGGGCGTGCCGGGCGATCACCGCGCAAAGCCCGCGATAAAGCGCGGCAAGGCGCGGTCCCAGATCGCCCGCCTCGGAATGGACGATGCCATTGTCCAGATGCCGCAGGCGCGGCCCCTCGACCGCGATCACCCCCCAGCCCATGTTCCGCAGGCCGGGGTCTATGCCGATGATCTTCATGCCTGTTCCCTTGTTTTGGCCAAGGGTTAGCACGAAAGGCGAACATCGCCTAGTTGCTTTGTCATTGGCTTGACATCGGAGCCCCCCGCCGCGAACAGAGGTGCATGAAAAGGGACGAGGGACAATGTCGCCAGCACTGATCGCCGCGCTTCCGTTCATCGGGGCGCTGTTGCCCGGATTGCTGATCCGCTCGGGACGCGATGTCGCGGCCGTCTCCTGCGCGACGGCGACATTCATCGCGCTCCTGGGCCTTTGCCTGCACATCCCGGCGATCATGGCGGGCGAAGTGATCACGGCGCGGTTCGAATGGCTGCCCTCGCTGGGACTGAACGCGAATTTCCGCATCGACGGGCTGGGCCTTCTGTTCGGCATCCTGATCCTGGGGATCGGCCTGCTGATCATCGCCTATGCGCGCTATTACCTGTCGAGGAACGATCCGGCGGGCGTGTTCTATGCCTATCTGATGCTGTTCCAGGGCGCGATGCTGGGCATCGTGCTGTCGGACAACATCCTGCTGCTGCTGGTGTTCTGGGAGCTGACCTCGCTGTCGTCCTTCCTGCTCATCGGCTATTGGAAGCATCTGCCCGAGGGGCGGCAGGGCGCCCGCATGGCGCTGACCGTGACCGGCATGGGCGGGCTTGCCATGATCGCGGGCATGCTGATCCTGGGCAATATCGCCGGCAGCTTCGACATCGGCGACATCCTGCAGGCGCGCGAGGCGATCCAGGCCAGCCCGTATTACCTGCCGGCGCTGCTGCTGATCCTGCTGGGCGCATTCACCAAATCGGCGCAGTTCCCGTTCCATTTCTGGCTGCCGCACGCCATGGCGGCGCCGACGCCGGTTTCGGCCTATCTGCATTCCGCGACCATGGTGAAGGCCGGGCTGTTCCTGATGGCGCGGCTGTGGCCGGTGCTGTCGGGGACGCCGGAATGGTTCTACATCGTCGCCACGACCGGGCTTGTGACCATGGTGCTGGCGGCCTGGATCGCCATCTTCCGCGACGACCTGAAATCGCTGCTGGCCTTTTCCACCGTCTCGCATCTGGGGCTGATCACCATGCTGCTGGGCTTCGGCACCGAGGCGGCGGCGGTGGCGGCGGTCTTTCACATCGTCAACCATGCCACCTTCAAGGCGGCGCTGTTCATGACCGCCGGCATCATCGACCACGAGACGGGCACGCGTTCCATCGCCCGGCTGGGCGGTTTGCGCCGGCTGATGCCGGTGACCTTCGCCATCGGCACCATCGCCGCGCTGTCCATGGCGGGCATTCCGCCGCTGAACGGATTCCTGTCCAAGGAACTGATGCTGGAACAGGCGACCCATGCCGTCTGGCAGGGCAATCCGTGGCTGATGGCTGCGATGGCGACGCTGGGGGCGCTGTTCTCGGTCTGCTATTCGCTGCGCTTCGTCTGGCAGGTGTTCTTCGGACCCGAGCGGGACGACTATCCGCACAAGCCGCATGATCCGGGCTTCGGCCTGTGGTCCGCCCCGGCGCTTCTGGCGGTGCTGGTGGTGCTGATCGGGCTGTTTCCGGGCAGCATGGCCGGCTGGCTGGTCGAGGTTTCGGCCAGCGCCGTCACCGGCACCGCCCAGCATCCGCATCTGGCGCTGTGGCACGGGCTGAACCTGCCGCTGGCGCTGTCAGCCGCCGCCCTGGCCGGCGGGGCGGTGCTGCTGGCGCTGAATCGTCCGATGCTGGCGGCCCGCGCCGCCATCGCCTGGCCCGACGCCAAGGCGATCTTCGACGCCATCACCCGCGCCGCGACCTGTGCGGCGGGGTTCTTTACCGACCGGCTGACCAACGGGTCGATGTCGCGCGCCCTTGCCGCCTTTGCGCTGACCGTCGTGCTTTGCGGGCTCTGGGCCTTTTCGACCGGAGGCTGGCAGGGCGCGACCCGGCCGATGCTGCCGGTCCAGCCGGTGCCGCTGGTCGGCTGGGCGGCCCTGATGGTGGCGACCTGCTGCATGGTCGCCTTTCACCGCCGGCGCATCCTGGCGCTGGTGCTGGTCGGGATCATCGGGCTGATGGTCTCGGTCAGCTTCATTTATCTTTCGGCCCCCGACCTGGCGCTGACGCAGATCTCGGTCGAGGTGGTCACGGTGGTCCTGCTGCTGCTGGCGCTGAATTTCCTGCCCAAGTTCACCGTGATCGACAGCCGCGACCGCAAGCGCGGCATGGACGCCTTTATCGCCACGGTAACCGGGCTCGGCTTCGGGGCGCTGGCCTATGTCATCATGCGCAGCGATTTCGCGTTTCCGTCGATCTCGGAATACATGCTGGCGAACAGCTACAAGCTGGGCGGAGGCGACAACGTGGTGAACGTGATCCTGGTGGACTTCCGCGGCTACGACACCTTCGGCGAGATCACCGTGCTGGGCATCGCCGCGCTGACCATATTCGCCCTGACCGAGACGCTGCTGGCGGGCGCAAGCGGCCGACGGCTGCGCAACTGGGTCCATGACAGCCGCCGCGCCGGCGACCGCCATCCGCTGACGCTGGTGGTGGTGACGCGGCTGATCCTGCCCATCTCGCTGGTGGTCGGGCTGTATATCTTCCTGCGCGGCCACAACATGCCGGGCGGCGGCTTCGTCGCCGGGCTGGTGGTCTCGGTGGCGCTGGTGTCGCAATACATGGCCTCGGGCTTTGCCTGGACGCAGGAGCGGCAAAAGATCAACTATCACGCCCTGATCGGCGCCGGCGTCATCGCCGCCGGTCTGACCGGCATCGGCGCCTGGTTCGCCGGGCTGCCCTTCCTGAGCTCGGCCTATGGCTATGTGAAGCTGCCGGGGATCGAGGAATTCGAACTGGCCTCGGCCATGGGCTTCGACCTGGGCGTGTTCCTGTGCGTGGTGGGGGCGGTGATGCTGGCGCTGAACTCGCTGTCGCGGATCGCGCGGCAGGCGGGCGAGACGGTAAACCTGGACCCCATGGACATCGACCCCAGCAAGGAGGCGAGGCGCTGATGGAACTTCTGCTGTCGAGCGCGATCGGGATGCTGACCGCCGCAGGGGTCTATCTGATCCTGCGCCTGCGGAGCTTTGCCGTGGTGCTGGGCATGACCATGCTCAGCTATGCCATCAACCTGTTCCTGTTCTCGACCGGGCGGCTGGTGGTCAACGCGCCGCCGGTCCTGCAAAAGGGGGTGGAGGTCTATACCGACCCGCTGCCGCAGGCGCTGGTCCTGACCGCCATCGTGATCTCGTTCGGGATGACGGCGGTGGTGGTGATGATGGCGCTGGGGGCTTTCCTCGAGGGGGGCGACGACCGCGTCGACATGCCGCGCGCCGACCGCCTGCCGGGGGATGGCGACGCATGAACCACCTTATCATCGCCCCCGTCATCCTGCCCGCCGTCATCGGGCCGCTGATCATCCTGTGGATGCGCAACGACCTGCTGTTGCAGCGGGTGTTCTCGATTGTCGGGACCGCGCTTCTGGCCGGGGTGGCGCTTTACCTGAACGTGCTCGCCGCGGGCGGCGAGGTGCAGGTCTATCGCCTGGGCAACTGGGCCGCGCCCTTCGGCATCGTCCTGATGCTGGACCGGCTGGCAGCGCTGATGCTGCTGCTGACGGCCGTGCTGGCGCTGGCGGTCCAGCTTTACGCCATGGGCTCGGGCTGGGACCGCAAGGGCCGTCATTTCCATGCGCTCTGGCAATTCCAGCTGATGGGCGTCTGCGGCGCCTTCCTGACCGGCGACGCCTTCAACCTGTTCGTGTTCTTCGAGATCCTGCTGATCGCCAGCTATGGGTTGATGATCCATGGCGGGGGCGAGATGCGGCTGCGCGCCGGGGTGCAATACGTCGCCTACAACCTTGCCGGCTCGACCCTGTTCCTGGCGGCGCTGGGGGTGCTCTATTCGGTTACCGGCACGCTGAACATGGCCGACATGGCGCTGCGCGTGGCGGCGATGCCGGCCGAGGACACCGCGCTGTTGCGCGTGGGCGCGGTGCTGCTGATGCTGGTCTTTGCCGTCAAGGCGGCGCTGGTGCCGCTGCATTTCTGGCTGCCCTCGACCTATGCCAATGCGCCGGGGCCGGTGGCGGCGCTGTTCGCCATCATGACCAAGGTGGGGGTCTATGGCATCATCCGCTTCTTCACGCTGGTCTTTCCGCAGGATGGGGTGATCGAAAGCGTGGTGGCCGATCTGCTTCTGCCCGCCGCGCTGTTCACGCTGGCCATCGGGCAGATCGGCATCCTCGGCACCCGCCATCTGGGCCGGCTGGCCGGTTTCGCCGCCATCGGCTCGATCGGGACGCTGATGATCGCGGTGGCGCAGTTCACGCTGCAGGGCACCTCGGCGGCGGTCTATTACATGATCCACTCGACGCTGGCGGCAGGCGCGCTGTTTCTGATCATGGACATGGTCGGAGCGCGCCGGGGCGATCTGTGGCTGCGGCTGGATCGGGTGATGCCGGGCAATGGGCTGGTTGCCGCGCTGTATTTCACCGCGGCCATCGCCGTGGTCGGCATGCCGCCGTTTTCCGGCTTCATCGGCAAGCTCCTGGTGATGCAGGCGACCGGGGCGGCGCCGGCGATGGTCTGGATCTGGGCCACCATCCTGATCACCTCGCTGGTCGCGATCTATGCCCTGTCGCGCGCCGGTTCGATCCTGTTCTGGAAAAGCTTCCAGCTTGGTCCAGCCCCCGCAATGGCCTCCGCCCCCGTGCCCGCCCCCGCAACCGCGGGCGGTCCCAAGCTGGAGCCGGACGAGCCGATCCAGGATCTTGGCGATGCGCCGGCGAACTGGCTGGCGGTCGCCTCGGTGGTGCTGCTCTTGTCGGGCATCGTCGCGCTGACCGCTTTCGCCGGCCCCGCCATGCGGCTGGCCGAGGCGACGGCGGCGCAGCTTCACAACCCCGACGCCTATGTCTCGGCGGTGCTGGAAGGGCAGGAGGGCACGAAATGATCCGCCGCCTGTTCCCGCATCCCTGGCTGTCGGTCACGCTGGTCCTGGTCTGGATGGCCCTGGTCAACCGCTGGGCCGTGGGCTCGCTGGTCTTTGCCGCGATCATCGGCGTGGTGGTGCCGCTGATCACCGCGCCCTATTGGCCCGGCGCAAAGGGCTATCGCGCGCCCCACAAGATCCCGGCCTATCTGGCCATCGTGCTGTGGGACATCGCCAAGGCGAATTTCGCCGTCGCGCGGATCGTGCTGTTCACGCCGCGCCGCGCGCTCCGGCCCGCCTGGATCGCCGTGCCGCTGGACCTGCGCCACCCCGAGGCGATCACCGCGCTGGCCGCGACCATCACCCTGACCCCCGGCACGGTCAGTTGCGACTTGTCCGAGGACGGCCGCGCGCTGCTGGTCCACGCCATGCACGCCCCCGACCCGGATGCGGTGCTGGATGAGATCAAGACCCGCTACGAGGCCCGGCTGAAGGAGATCTTCGAATGATCGCTTATGCGCTTTTCTTCGCCTATGGCTGCTTTGGGCTGGCGCTATTGTTCTGCCTTTACCGCGTGGTCTTCGCGCCGGGCCTGTCGGACCGGGTGCTGGCGCTGGACACCATGGCGATCAACGTGATCGCTCTTCTGACGCTGTTCGGCATCGACAAGGGGACCACGATGTATTTCGAGGCCTCGCTGATGTTCGCCATGGTCGGCTTCATCTCGACCGTGGCTTACGCGAAATTCGTCCTGCGCGGCGACATCATCGAATAGGGGGCGGGCATGATCGCGGAAATCGTCGTCTCGGTGCTGGTGGTGGTGGGCGGGTTCTTCGGCCTCGTCGGCTCCTATGGGCTGGTCAAGCTGCCCGATCCGATGACCCGGCTGCATGCGCCGACGAAATCGGCGACGCTGGGCGTGGGGGCGGTGCTGATCGCCTCGCTGATCTGGTTCCCGGCGCGGCATGGGGTGCTGACCTGGCACGAGCTGCTGATCACGCTGTTCCTGTTCCTGACCGCGCCGGTCACCGGCTATTTCATCGCCAAGGCGCATATGCATCTGGGCTGGAGCCGCGACGAACTGCCCCGCCCGGCGCCCGACAAGGACTGGGCGACCTTCTGCGACCCGGACAAGGAAAGCCTGGTCGATCGCCGCGCCGGCGAATAGGGACCGATGCGTGTCCTGCTGCGGGATACGCATGCCTATCGCGGCTGCCGGCTGGCGCTGCCGGACGGCGTGCCCGACCGCGACCGGGACGTGATCGTGGGCTTTTCCGACGGCATCGAGGTGCCGGGGCGGCTTACCGTGACCCAGACGTCCGGGCCGGTGCTGGACATCGCCGCCTATCGCACCGCGCGCGGCACCCGGATCGTGCGCAAAAGCTGGCGTCTCAGACAGGACAACGAAGGCTGGGTGATCGCCGCGCGGCTGGCGGCGGAACCCTGATATGGAAAAGGGGCGGCAAACCCGCCCCTTCATCCGTTCTGATCGCCGTTCAGATCAGCCCGGCATGGGCAAGCGCCTCGTCGATGCGCACCTTGGTGGCGTCGGTCAGCCCGACCAGCGGCAGGCGCACCCGTTCGCTGCAAAGACCCAGCCGCGACATCGCATATTTTGCGCCGGAAACGCCCGGCTCCAGGAAAATCGCCACATGCAGGGGCATCAGCCGGTCCTGATAGTCCAGCGCCTTGGCGTAGTCGCCGGCCAGCGTCGCCTCCTGGAACGCGGCGCAAAGCTTCGGCGCGACATTCGCCGTGACCGAGATGCAGCCCACTCCGCCATGGGCGTTGAAGCCGAGCGCGGTCGCGTCCTCGCCCGAAAGCTGGACGAAATCCTTGCCGCAGGCGGCGCGCTGCATCGAGACGCGCTCCAGCTTGCCGGTCGCGTCCTTGACGCCGATGATGCGCGGCAGCTTCGCCAGCTCGCCCATGGTTTCGGGCAGCATGTCGATGACCGAGCGGCCGGGGATGTTGTAGATGATGATCGGCAGGTCGCTGGCATCGTGCAGCGCGGTGTAATGCGCGATCAGCCCGGCCTGGGTCGGCTTGTTGTAATAAGGCGTCACCACCAGCGCCGCGTCGGCACCCGCGGCCTGCGCGTGCTGCACCAGCCCGATGCCCTCGCGCGTCGAGTTCGAGCCGGCGCCGGCGATGACCGGGATGCGGCCGGCGGCCATGCGCACCACTTCCTCGATGACCTGGCGGTGCTCCTCATGGCTCAGCGTCGGGCTTTCGCCGGTGGTGCCGACGGGCACCAGCCCGTGGCTGCCCTGTTCGACATGCCACTCGACAAGCTTTTCCAGCGCGGGGAGATCCAACTCCCCATCCGGGGTGAAGGGCGTGACCAGCGCGGGCAGCGAGCCTTTGAACATGTGGGTATCCTGAATTTGCCTCTTATGGCGGCTTACATCCGGGCGCGCGGATTGCCAAGGATGTGAGTTGCGCCGCCCGGCGGAACCTCGCAGAAATGGGGGCATGATGTATCCTTTCCGTGACAGGCTCCTGGCGCCGCTGCTGGCCCTTGCCCTAAGCCTTGCCCAACCGACCGGGGCCGAGGATGCCGGGCACCTGTCGCGTGCGCTGGCCGCGGCGGCGATGCGCGACTGGACGACCGCGACGGCCGAGGCCGACGCCTCGGGTCCCATCGCCCGCGACCTGATCCAGTGGCAGCGGCTGCGGGCCGGGCAGGGCAGCTGGCCGGAATATCGCGACTTTGCCGCCCGCAACCGCGACTGGCCCGGCATGGCGCTGTTCTGGAAGCGCGGCGATGCGGTGCTGCGCGCCGACCTGCCGCCGGCCGAGGTGATCGAATGGTTCGGCCCCCGCCGCCCCGACACGCTGAACGGTGCCATGGCGCTGATCGCGGCCTTGCAGGCGACCGATCCGCCGGCCGCCAAGGCCGAGATCGCGCGCTTCTGGACCGAGCAGGCGCTGACCAAGCCCGAGGCCGACGCCTTTCTGGCCGCGCATGGCACCGAGGTCGCGGGGTTGCACGACGCGCGGCTGATGCGGCTTCTGGACCTGGGCGAATGGCA
This sequence comes from Paracoccus sp. SSJ, assembly GCF_030234105.1. Taxonomy (NCBI): domain Bacteria; kingdom Pseudomonadati; phylum Pseudomonadota; class Alphaproteobacteria; order Rhodobacterales; family Paracoccaceae; genus Paracoccus; species Paracoccus sp. SSJ. Next base: position 245,192 of record NZ_JASSPE010000004.1, read on the forward strand.
GGCGGCGCAGGTGGTGCTGCCCATGGCCTCGGCCCCCGCGCAGGCCCTGGGCCGCGCACGGCTGGCGCTGCAATCGGGGCAGGCCGGGGTGGATACGCTGATCCTGGCCCTGCCGGGCGCGCAACGGGGGGATGCGGGGCTTGCGCTGGACCGTTTCCGCTGGCGGGTCTGGGCCAAGATGCCGGAACTGGCGCGCGAACTGATGCTGGAACGCTCGACCAGCGCCGAGGCGTTGCGCGACCCCGCCGCCTGGGCCGGCAAGCGCGCCGATTACGCCCGGCTGGCGTTGCGGCAGGGCGACTGGGCCTTGGCCGAAAGGTTGGCGGCGGGGCATTTCTTGCCGCCGGGCAGCGATGCCTATTCGGATCTGGAATGGCTCGCGGGCTACGGCGCGCTGCGCGGCGGTGCGGCCGACCGGGCGCTTGGGCATTTCCAGACGCTGGAAAGGGCGGTGGCGAGCCCGATCTCGCTGTCCCGCGCCCATTACTGGCAGGGCCGCGCGCTGGAGGCCAAGGGCGACGGGCCGGGCGCGGACGCGGCCTATGCCCGCGCCGCCGGCTATCAATCGGCCTGGTATGGGCAGCTTGCCGCGGAAAGGCTGGGCCTGCCGATGCTGCCCGACCTGGCCGTCGCCGGGCGCAGCGAGGCCAGCCTGCCCGACTGGCGCGGCAGCCTCTTGCGCACCAACCCGGTCTGGCAGGCCGGTACCTGGCTGGTCGCGGCGGGCGAGCCCGATCAGGGCGCGCGCTTCTTCCTGCACCTGGCCGAGACCGCTGCGCCCGAGGATATCGGCCGCATGGCGCGGATGATGCTTGAGATGCGGCTGCCCTGGCACGCGCTGCGGCTGGCCAAGGCCGCCGCCGCCAAGGGCGCGGTCTATCCGGCCGCCTATTTTCCGCTGACGGGCCTTGAGAACAGCGAACTGGGCCTGCCGCCCGAGCTGGTCATGGCCATCGCCCGGCGCGAAAGCGAGTTCAACCATACCGTCTCTTCGCATGCCGGCGCGCTGGGGCTGATGCAGGTCATGCCGGATACCGCGCGTTCCATGGCGCGGCGTATCGGCGAGCCTTTCGAGCAGGCGCGGCTGACCCGCGATGCCGCCTATAACGCGCGGCTGGGCGCGGCCTATCTGGCAGGGCTGCGCGAACGCTTCGGCCCCTCGATCGCGCTGGTCGCGGCGGGCTACAATGCCGGGCCGGGCCGCTCGGCCCGCTGGCTGGGCGAGTTCGGCGACCTGCGCGGCGAGGTCGATCCGGTCGATTGGGTCGAGATGATCCCCTTCGACGAGACCCGCAACTATGTCATGCGGGTGGCCGAGGCGCTGCCCATCTATCGCGCCCGCATCAAGGGGGCGCCGGTGCCGCTGGTGCCGAGCTGGGATCTGACGGGCGGCGGCGTGAAGCCTGCGCCTGCGCAGCCGCCGGTCCGGCTGGCGCGTTCCGCCCGGCCGCTGATGCCTGTGCGCACGCTGGCCGGCTATGCCGCGGGCGGGGTGCTGGCCGAGGTCTTGGGCCCGGCCCCGGTCGAGGAGGCCAGCGCCGTGCCGCTCAACCCTGTCCGGCCCGCTCGCGCTGGCGTGCGCGCCACCAGGTGAAGAGGCCGGCGCCGACGACGATGAGCCCGCCTGTGGCGACGTTCGGCGCCAGCGTCTCGCCAAAGATCACTACGCCGAAGATGCTGACCCAGACCAGCTGGGTATAGGAAAACGGCTGCAAGGCCGAGGCTTCTGCCAGCTCATAGGCCTTGATCAGCATGAAATGCGCCACCACCGCCGTCAGGCACAGCAGCAGAAGCCAGGGAATGTCGCGCCCGGCGATGGGTTCCCAATGCCAGACGCCGACCAGGGTGATGGCGACGGCCCCGGCGATGCCGGTCCAGAAAAAGCTGACCATGGCCGGATCGTCGCGCCCGACCAGCCGGGTCAGCAGGCCATAGACCGCGAACATGGCCGCGCCGACGAAGGGCAGCACCGCATCGGCGCTGAAGACGCCGCTGCCCGGTTTCAGCACGATCAGGATGCCGGCAAAGCCCACCGCGACCGCAACCCAGCGGCGCCAGCCGACCTTTTCGCCCAGGAACGGCCCCGACAGCGCCGAGATCAGCAGCGGATAGCAGGCAAAGATCGCATGGGTGTTGATCAGGCCCAGCCGCACGAAGGCCTCGACCGTGACCACGACCTCTGCCACCAGAAGCACGCCGCGGAAGATCTGCGTCCATGGCCGCTTCGAGCGCATGGCGCGGCCGAGCCCGCCCGGTGCGCGGGCGCACAGCAGGATGACGAATGCCGCGAAGAACCAGAACCGCAGCATGATGACGAAGATCGGAGAATAGGCCGCGCCCAGATAGCGCGAGATGCCGTCCTGCGCCGCAAAGATCAGCGCCGAGGCGCAGATCAGCAGGATCGCCGTGCCCTGTCGGTCGTTGCGCGGCGCCGCAAGCGGCGGCGGCACGGCAGGCGGGCGGGCTGCCGGGGCCATCAGCGGCCCCGTCTGGCGATTATTGGGCATGGTGCGAATCCCGGGCGTGAGATTCGCCCATGCCCTTGCCGGCGGGAAAGGTCAAGCCGGGCTCAGTCGCGTTGACGCACCAGTCCCGCGAATTCGTCGAAAAGCTGCGGATTGGCGGCGACGATCGAGCCCGATTCGACCGGGCTCTGGTCGGGGCGGATCGATTCGACGAAACCGCCGGCCTCTTTCACCAGCAGGATGCCGGCGGCCACGTCCCAGGATTTGATGCCGCGTTCCCAATAGCCCTCGTAGCGGCCGGTCGCGACATAGGCCAGGTCCAGCGAGGCCGCGCCCCAGCGCCTGACGCCCGCGGTCAGCGGCATCAGCCGGCTGAGGTCGCGCAGCGTGGCAGGCAGGGTGCCGCGCCCGGCAAAGGGCACGCCGGTGGCGAAGATCGATTCGATCATCTGCCGGCGGCCCGAGACGCGGATGCGGCGGTCGTTCAGAAAGGCGCCGTCGCCGCGCTCGGCGGTGAACAGCTCGTCCTTGGCGGCGTCGAAGACCACCGAGGCGACGATCTCGCCCTTGTGCTCCAGCGCGATGCTGACCGCCCAATGCGGCAGGCCGTGCAGGAAGTTGGTGGTGCCGTCCAGCGGGTCGACGATCCAGCGGCGGGTCGGGTCCTCGCCCGCCTCTTCGCCGGTTTCCTCGCCGATCCAGCCATAGTTGGGCCGTGCGGTGCGCAGTTCTTCCTTGATGATGCGCTCGGCCTCGCGGTCGGCGCGGCTGACGAAGTCGCCCGCGCCCTTGACCGAGACCTGAAGGTTCTCGACCTCGCGGAAGTCCTTGACGAGGCTGCGGCCCGCCTTGCGCGCGGCCTTGATCATGATGTTGAGATTGGCGCTGGCCATGGCTGTTCCTTTTTGGGATTGCCAGCCTATTAGGCGAAGGACCGCATAAAGTGAAGCCGGCGCGGGCCCTAGTGCGTTGCGATCATGGCATAGCCGGGATGAAAGGCCACCCGGACCGAGGTGATGGCGCCCAGATCGTTGAAGGTGGTGCGTGTGAGGATCAGGAGCGCGGTGCCCTGCCGGGTCTCCAGCAGCCGGGCGTCGCGGGCGCTGGCGTTCTCGGCCGAGAACGCCATGTCGGCATGCAGCCAGGGAAAATTCCTGACCAGCCATTCGTTGGCGGTGATGCGCTGGAAATCCACCGCCTCGGCGCCGGGCGCGGCGGCGGGGTTGATCCAGCGGTCCTCGGCCTGGAAGGGCTTGTCGTCGCCGTAATGCACGGTGCGCAGGTGGATCAGTTCGCATCCTTCGGGCAGGGACATGCGGGCGGCGATCTCGGCCGGCAGCGGGCTGCGGCGTTGCGCGACGACGCGGTGGCTGTATTCCATCCCCGCCTGCTCGATCTGTTCGCGCACGATGGGGATGGTCAACACGGCCTTGCGCGCCGGGTTGACCGTCACATGCGTCCCGGCGCGGCGCTTGCGGTCCAGAAGCCCTTCCTCGGCCAGCATTTGCAGCGCCTTGTTCACCGTGGCGCGGGCGACGCCGAATTCGACGGCCAGTTCCGCCTCGTCCGGGATGCGGTCGCCCTGCCGCCATTCGCGATCCACGATGCGGCGGCGCACCTCGCTGGTGATGGCTTGCGCCTTGGAGGAGTTTCTTTCGGTCACATGCGGTCCTGAAGCCGGGCGATGGTCGCCAGATAATCGGCGATGATGCGGTCGCGGTCCATATGCCTGCCGCCCTGCACGACATGGCGGCCCGCCGACCAGACGTCGCGGACCAGCCCGTCATGGCCGGCAAAGACCAGGCTGTCGAGCATCTGGTCGCCCTGGCGTCCCGCCATGACCGGATTGTCCAGCCCCACCGAGACCAGATCGGCCCAGAGGCCCGGCCGGATCGCCCCGGTCTCGCGCCCCGCCGCCGTGGCGCCGCCGTCCAGCCCCGCCTCGTAGATCACCCGGCCGGTCGAGCGTCCCGGCGTGGCCAGGATCGCCCGGCCGCGGTCGCGCAGGCGCTGGCTGTATTCCAGCGTCCGCAATTCCTCGACCAGCGAGATGCGGATGTTGCTGTCCGAGCCGAAGCCGATGCGGCCGTTTTCCTCGGCCCAGATCGTGCCGTTGAAGATGCCGTCGCCCAGGGACGATTCGGTGATCGGGCAGAGCCCCGCCACGGCGCCGGTGGCGGCAAGCCGGCGCGTCTCGTCCTCGGTCATGTGGGTCAGGTGGATCAGCGTCCAGCGCCGGTCGGGCTGGTGGTTGTCCAGAAGCCATTCGACCGGACGGCGGCCATAGGCGGCGCTGATTTCCTCGATCTCGGGCACCTGCTCGGCCAGGTGCATGTGCAGTGGCCGGCCGGGGCGCAGCGCCACGCAGGCCTGCAGGGCCTCGGGGCTGACGGCGCGCAGGCTGTGCGGGGCAATGCCGATGCCGGCGTCGGCGGGAAGGGTGCGCAGCGCGGCCTCGGCCCCCTCGACCAGCCGCACGAATTCCTCGGGCGTGGTGCCGAAGCGGTTCTGGCCGGGGGCGAGCGGCCGGCGGTCCACGCCGCCGAACTGGTAATGCACCGGCAGCAGGGTCAAGCCGATGCCGGTGCGGCCGGCGGCGGCGGTGATGCGCTCGGCCATTTCGGCGATGTTGTCGTAATGCCCGCCGCCGGGGCGGTGGTGCAGATAATGGAACTCGACATTGGTGGCATAACCGGCCTCCAGCATCTCCATCTGCACCAGCGCGGCGATGGATTCGACATCCTCGGGCGTCAGGTGGTCGAGGAAGCGATACATGATCTGCCGCCAGGTCCAGAAGGTATCGCGCGGCTCGGGGCCCCTGGCCTCGGAAAGCCCGGCCATGGCGCGCTGAAAGGCGTGGCTGTGCAGGTTCGCCAGGGCCGGCAGCAGCAGGCCGGTGCGATGGCCTTGCGGTGCCGCGTCCTTTTCCACCGCGGCGATTCGGCCCTGATCGACCGTCACCCGGACATTCTCTGCCCATCCATCGGGCAGCAAGGCCCGTTCCGCCCAGATAACCGTCATCCCGTCGCCCTTCTTTGTGCCAAAATAAGTTTAGACATAGAGTTGAAATAAGTTTAGACATAGAACGACCGAGAAATCAATCCGGGATGCGATCCGATGCAGCTTCTTCACCACGCGCAACTTGTCACGATGGACGAAGAATCAGGTGGTTACGGCCTGATCGAGCAGGGCGCGCTGGTGATCGAGGCGGGGCGAATCAGCTGGATCGGTCCCGAATCGGATCTGCCTGCGCAATATGCCGATGCGACGCGCCGCGATCTGGGCGGACGGCTGGTGACGCCGGGGCTGATCGATTGCCACACCCATATCGTCTTTGGCGGCGACCGTGCCCGCGAGTTCGAGATGCGGCTGGAAGGCGCCTCCTACGAGGAAATCGCCCGGGCCGGCGGCGGCATCCTGTCGAGCGTCCGCGCCACGCGCGAGGCGGATGAGGAGGCGCTGCTGGCCGCCGCCCTGCCGCGCGTCGATACGCTGCTGGCCGAGGGCGTGACCACGCTGGAGATCAAGTCGGGCTATGGGCTCGACATCGACAGCGAACTGAAGATGCTGCGCGTGGCCCGCCGTATCGGGCAGTTGCGCAAGGTGACGGTGCGCACGACCTGGCTGGCCGCCCATGCCCTGCCGCCGGAATACAAGGACGACCGCGCGGGATATATCCGCGAAGTGGTGATCGCCGGCATGGAGCGCGGCCATGCCGAGGGGTTGATCGACGCGGTGGACGGGTTCTGCGAGGGCATCGCGTTCACGCGCGAGGAAATGGCCGGCATCTTCGATCACGCGGCCAAGCTGGGCCTGCCGGTCAAGCTGCATGCAGAGCAGCTTTCCGACCTGGGCGGCGCGGCCATGGCGGCGCGGCACGGTGCGCTGTCGGCAGACCATCTGGAATATCTGGGGCAGGACGGCATCGAGGCCATGGCCGCTTCGGGCACCGTGGCCGTCTTGCTGCCCGGCGCCTTCTATACCCTGCGCGAGACGCAATATCCGCCGATGGCCGCCCTGCGCGATGCCGGCGTGCCGATCGCGCTGGCCACGGATTGCAATCCCGGCACCTCGCCGCTGACCTCGCTGCTCTTGACCATGAACATGGGCGCGACGCTGTTTCGCATGACGCCCTCGGAATGCCTGGCGGGTGTCACGCGCCACGCCGCCCGCGCGCTGGGTCTCAAGGATCGCGGCCGGCTGACGCCCGGGATGCGCGCCGACCTGGCGGTCTGGGACATCCGGCATCCGGCCGAGCTGACCTATCGCATCGGCTTCAATCCCCTTCATGCCCGCATCGTCGGAGGCGAACTTGTCTGAACTGATCCTTATCCCCGGTGAAACCACGCTCGCGCAGCTTGAACAGGTCTGGCGCGAGGGCCTTGTCGTGCGGCTGGCCGACTCGGCCCGCCCCGGCATTGCCGAATCCGCCGCGCGCATTGCCGCCGCCGCCAATGGCGAGGCGCCGGTCTATGGCGTGAATACCGGCTTTGGCAAACTGGCCTCGATCAAGATCGCGGCGCGGGACACCGCCACGCTGCAACGCAACCTGATCCTGTCGCATTGCTGCGGCGTGGGCGAGCCGGTCGAGCCGGAAACCGTGCGGTTGATCATGGTGCTGAAGCTTCTGTCGCTGGGCCGCGGTGCCTCGGGCGTGCGCCCCGAGGTGATCCAGCTGATCGAGGACATGCTGGCCCGCGGCGTGCTGCCGGTGATCCCTTCGCAGGGTTCGGTCGGTGCCTCGGGCGATCTGGCACCGCTGGCGCATATGGCCGCCGCCATGCTGGGCGAGGGGCGTGCGGTCCATGAAGGCCGCGAGATGTCCTCGGCCGAGGCGCTGGCGAGCGCCGGCCTCAAGCCCATGGTGCTGGCCGCCAAGGAGGGGCTGGCGCTGATCAACGGCACGCAGGTTTCGACCGCCTTTGCGCTGGCGGGGCTGTTCGAGGCCTTCGCCTCGGCCCGCGCGGCGCTGGTCACGTCGTCGCTTTCGACCGATGCGATCATGGGCTCGACCGCGCCTTTCCTTGATGAGATCCACACCCTGCGCGGCCATCGCGGCCAGATCGTCGCGGCGCGGACGATCCGCGCGCTGATGGACGGCTCGGAGATCCGCGAAAGCCACCGCGAGGGCGACAGCCGCGTGCAGGATCCGTATTGCATCCGCTGCCAGCCGCAGGTGACGGGCGCCTGCATCGACCTGCTCTGGCAGGCCGCCCGCACGCTGGAGATCGAATCGAACGCGGCGACCGACAACCCGCTGGTGCTGGTCGGCGCCGACCGCATCGTCTCGGGCGGCAACTTCCATGCCGAGCCGGTGGCCTTTGCCGCCGACCAGATCGCGCTGGCCATCGCCGAGATCGGCGCCATTTCCCAGCGCCGCATCGCGCTGATGGTGGACCCTGCGCTGTCGCATGATCTGCCGCCCTTCCTGACCCCCGATCCGGGCCTGAACTCGGGGCTGATGATCGCCGAAGTGACCTCGGCGGCGCTGATGAGCGAGAACAAGCACCTGGCGACGCCTTGCAGCACCGACTCGACGCCGACCTCGGCGAACCAGGAGGACCACGTTTCCATGGCCGCCCATGGCGCGCGGCGGCTGAAACGCATGAACGCGAACCTCGCGCAGATCCTGGGCATCGAGGCGCTTTGCGCCAGCGCCGGCGTCGAGTTCCGCGCGCCGCTGGCGACCTCGGCGCCCTTGCAGGCGGTGATCGCCGCGCTGCGCCAGACGGTGCCGGCGCTGGAGCAGGACCGCTATCTTGCCCCCGACCTGGCCGAATCCGCCCGGCTGGTGCGCGAGGGCGTGCTGGTCGGCTCCATTCCCAGCCAGCTGCTGGACGAGGTGCGGCCGTGAATCCCGTCGAAGTGGTCCGGGGCGACAGCCCCGTCATCCTCGGCCTGCCGCATACCGGGACATGGCTGCCCGACGAGGTCCGCGTCCGGCTGAACGCGCGCGGGCAGGTGCTGGCCGATACCGACTGGCATATCGAGCGGCTTTACGACGGGCTCTTGCCCGGCGCGACCACGGTGCGGGCGACCTTTCACCGTTATGTCATCGACGCCAATCGCGGGCCGGACGATGCGAGCCTCTATCCCGGCCAGAACACCACCGGCCTTGTGCCGCTGACCGATTTCGACGGCGAGTCGATCTGGAACGAGGAACCCACGGCCAAGGAGATCGCCGACCGCAAGGCCCGTTTCCACGCCCCCTATCACGCCGCGCTGGCCGCCGAGATCGCGCGGGTGAAGGCGAAGCACGGGGTCGCGATCCTTTACGACTGCCACTCGATCCGCTCGGTGATTCCCTTCCTGTTTCAGGGCGTGCTGCCGGATTTCAACATCGGCACCAACAGCGGCGCCGCTTGCGACAAGCGCATCGAGGCGGCCACGTTCGAGGCTTGCGCTGCAACCGGCCGCAGCCATGTGCTGAACGGCCGATTCAAGGGCGGCTGGACGACGCGGCATTACGGCCAGCCGGGACAGGGTGTCCACGCCATCCAGATGGAACTGGCGCAGGCGACGCATCTGGCGACCGAAACCCCGCCCTTTGCCTATGATGAGCAGAAGGCCGAAAGCCTGCGAGTGACGCTGAAGGCGATCCTTGAACGCCTGGCCGCGCTGGCGCCGGAGATCCGGGCATGAAGCCGCTGCAAGGCATCAAGGTGCTGGACCTGTCCCGCGTGCTGGCGGGCCCTTATTGCACCGCGCTTCTGGCCGACCTGGGTGCCGAGGTCATCAAGCTGGAGCCCCCCGCCGGCGACGATTACCGCCATATCGGCCCGTTCAAGGACGGTGAAAGCGCGCTGTTCACGCTGAACAACCGCGGCAAGCAAAGCCTTGTGCTGGACCTGAAGGACCCCGGGGATCTGGCGCTGGCCAAGGCCGTCGCGGCGCGCGTCGACGTGGTGGTCGAGAACTTCCGCCCCGGTGTCGCCGCCCGCCTGGGCCTGGGCGCCGAGGCGCTGCGGGCGGAAAACCCGCGGCTGGTCTATTGCTCGATCTCGGGTTTCGGCCAGCAGGGACCGTTCCGCGACCTGCCGGCCTATGACCTGGTGGTGCAGGCCATGTCGGGGCTGATGGCCGGCACGGGCGAGGAAGGCGGCGCGCCGCTCAAGACCGGCGAAAGCGTCGCCGACCTGATCGCCGGCCTGTTCGGAAGCTGGGCGATCATGGCGGCGCTGGTCAATCGCAACGCCACGGGGCAGGGCGCCACGCTGGACGTCGCCATGTATGACGCGCTGTTTTCGATGCTGACCACCAGCCATGCGCTGCATTTCTATGCCGGGGCGCTGCCGCAGCGGGTGGGCAACCGCCATCCCTTGTCCACCCCCTTCGGCTGCTTTGCGACGCGGGACGGGCAGGTGGTGATCGCGGTGCTGAACGGCAAGCAATTCGCCGCGCTGGCCACGCTGATCGGCGCGCCGGATGCTGCGGACGATCCGCGCTTTGCCAGCGACGAAAGCCGCACCGCGCATGAGCCCGAGCTCAAGCGCCTGATCGAAGGCTGGTCGCGCGGGCTGACCACCGAAGAGGCCGTCGCCGCGCTTGCCGGCGCCGGTCTGCCCGCCGCGCCGATCTGGGACATCGCCCAGGCGGCAAGCAACGAGCACGCCCTGACGCGCGGGCTGGTCAGCCGCCTGCCGCATCCGGTGCTGGGGCTTGCACCGACCATCGGCCAGCCGGTGCGCTTCGACGGAGAGAAACCCGTGGCCGAGACCTCGGCCCCGCGCCTTGGCGGCGACCGCGCCGCCATCCTGCGCGAATTCGGATTGGAGGAGACCGCATGAGCGACGACTGGCACATGCTGGCCGAGGAGGAACGGCTGTTCTGCGACGTGCTGGAGCGCATCTGCGCCGAGCGGATCGCGCCAAAGGCGGCGGAAACCGACGAGACCTCGGCCTTCGTCCACGACCAGCTGGCCATGCTGGGCGAGGCGGGGATGATGGGCGCGAACCTGCCCGAGGAATATGGCGGCAGCGGCATCTCGGCCCCGGCGCTGCTGCGGGCGGTGGCGATCGTGGCGGGGGCATGCGGCTCGACCGCCTCGGCGCTGACGGCGCATTACCTGGCGACCGATTCGATCCTGTTGGGCGGGACCGAGGCGCAAAAGCAGGAGTGGTTGCCGAAAGCCGCCGCCGGAGAGGCGCTGGGGGCATTCGCCCTGACCGAGCCCACCGCCGGCTCGGACCCCGCCGACATGAAGACCCGCGCCCGCCGGACGGATGGCGGCTGGCACCTCAAGGGCGCGAAATGCTTCATCTCGAACGGCGGGGTGGCGGATTTCATCGTCGTCTATGCCGTGACCGACCCGGACAAGGCGCATCGCGGCATCTCGGCCTTCATCCTGCCGAAAGGCACGCCGGGGCTGGAGCCGGGCGCGCCGGAAAAGACCATGGGGCTGAAGGGCGGGCATGTGTTCACCCTGAACCTCGATTGCCATCTGCCCGAGGATGCCCTGCTGGGCGAAGAGGGCAGGGGCTTCCGCACCGCCATGCAGGTCCTGGACAACGGCCGCATCGAGGTTGCCGCGCAATGCCTGGGCATTGCCGAGGCGGCGATGAAATCGGCCATCGCCTATGCCAGGGACCGCGTGATCGGCGGCGAGCGGCTCACCGACCGGCAGGGCATCCGCTGGATGATCGCCGACATGGGCGTGGCCTTCCGCCAGGCGCTGCTTCTGTCGCAGGACGCGGCACGGCAGAGGCAGGCGGCGCATCATGGCGGCGGGCGCTTTTCGCTTGCCTCCAGCATGGCCAAGCTCGCGGCCAGCGAGGCGGCGGGCAGGATCGCCGACACCGCGCTGCAACTGCATGGCGGCTATGGCTATACCCGCGACTTCCCCATCGAGAGGATCGCCCGCGACCTGCGCATCATGCGCATCTACGAGGGCTCCTCGGAAATCCAACGCATCATCATTTCCGGCAACATGCTGGCCTGAACGGAGAGCATCATGGACAATCCCCGTCACAACACCCGCGACATTTTCCCGCCGACCGGCACCGAGATCACCGCGAAAAGCTGGCTGACCGAGGCGCCGATGCGGATGCTGATGAACAACCTGCATCCCGACGTGGCCGAGAACCCGCATGAGCTGGTGGTCTATGGCGGCATCGGCCGTGCCGCCCGCACCTGGAAGGATTTCGACCTGATCGTCGACGCGCTGCGCAAGCTGGAGACCGACGAGACCCTGCTGGTGCAATCCGGCAAGCCGGTCGGCGTGTTCAAGACCCACAAGGACGCCCCGCGGGTGCTGATCGCCAACTCGAACCTGGTGCCGCATTGGGCGAACTGGGACCATTTCAACGAACTGGATAAGAAGGGCCTGGCCATGTATGGCCAGATGACCGCCGGCTCGTGGATCTATATCGGGTCGCAGGGCATCGTTCAGGGCACCTACGAGACCTTCGTCGAGGCCGGGCGCCAGCATTACGGCGGTGACTTGAAAGGCAAGTGGATCCTGACCGGCGGGCTTGGCGGCATGGGCGGCGCGCAACCGCTGGCAGCCGTCATGGCCGGCGCCTGCTGCCTTGCCGTCGAATGCGACGAGACGCGCGCCGATTTCCGCCTGCGCACCCGCTATGTCGACGAAAAGACCCACAGCCTCGACGAGGCGCTGGAGATGATCGACCGCTGGACCACGGCGGGCGAGGCGAAATCGGTGGCGCTGATCGGCAATGCCGCCGACGTGTTCCCGGAACTGGTCAAGCGCGGCGTGCGTCCCGACATCGTGACCGACCAGACCTCGGCCCACGACCCGGTGCATGGCTATCTGCCGCAGGGCTGGACCGTCGCCGAATGGCGCGCGCGCCAGGAAACCGACCCCAAGGCCGTCGAACGCGCTGCTCGCGCCAGCATGCGCAAGCAGGTCGAGGCGATGGTGGCCTTCAGCGACCAGGGCATCCCGACCGTCGATTACGGCAACAACATCCGCCAGATGGCGCTGGAAGAGGGTTTCGAGCGCGCCTTCGCCTTCCCGGGCTTCGTGCCGGCCTATATCCGGCCGCTGTTCTGCAAGGGCATCGGTCCGTTCCGCTGGGCGGCGCTGTCGGGCGACCCCGAAGACATCTACAAGACCGACCAGAAGGTGAAAGAGCTGGTGGACGACCCGCATCTGCACAACTGGCTGGACATGGCGCGCGAGCGTATCAGCTTCCAGGGCCTGCCGGCGCGGATCTGCTGGGTCGGCCTTGGCATCCGCCACAAGCTGGGCCTCGCCTTCAACGAGATGGTGCGCAATGGCGAGCTGAAGGCGCCCATCGTCATCGGCCGCGACCATCTCGACTCGGGCTCGGTCGCCTCGCCCAACCGCGAGACCGAGGCGATGCAGGACGGCTCGGACGCGGTTTCCGACTGGCCGCTGCTGAATGCGCTGCTCAATACCGCCTCGGGCGCGACCTGGGTGTCGCTGCACCATGGCGGCGGCGTCGGCATGGGCTTTTCGCAGCATTCCGGCATGGTGATCTGCTGCGACGGGACCGAGGATGCCGATGCGCGCCTGGCCCGGGTGCTGTGGAACGACCCGGCCACCGGCGTCATGCGGCACGCGGACGCGGGCTATCAGATCGCACTGGACTGCGCGCGGGAGCACGGGTTGAATCTGCCCGCCATTCTCTGATCCATAGGCGCGGCGTCGCAACGCACCGGGCCGCGCCCCTTCACCGTCCAACTAGGAGACAGACATGACTTTTCAGACCAGCCTCAAGGCCGCCCTGTTCGGGCTTTCCGCGCTTGCGCTCGGTTCGGCGGCTTCGGCCGACCAACTCGACGACATCAAGGCCGCCGGCAAGATCGTCACCGCGACCGACATGCACTATGCCCCCTTCGACATGCTGAACAACGGCACCTATGAGGGCATGACCAAGGATCTGTTCGACGAGGTGTCGAAAGAGATCGGCGTCGAGCCGGTCTATCAGGACATTCCCTGGACCGCCGAACTGCCGGGCCTCGAGGTCGGCAAGTTCGACATCGTGATCGCCCCGGTGACGATCACCCCCGAACGGCTGGAGCGCTATACCTTCACCCTGCCGATCGCCGATGCCACCGTCTCGCTGGTCCGCGCGGCCGCGAATACCGAGCTGACGAAGCCCGAGGACATCAAGGGCAAGACCGTCGGCGTCCAGCAGGGCACCGCGCAGTTCCGCCAGCTTCAAGCCTATGGCGAAAGCCTGGGCGGCGTGAACGTCAAGGAATACGGCACCACGGACGAAGCCTATGCCGACCTGGCCGCCGGCCGGCTGGACGCGGTGGCGGGCTCGCTGCCGAACCTGACCTATCTGGTCAAGAACCGCGCTGAGACCTTCGCGCTGTTCGAGCCGGCCCAGTTCGGCCAGCCGACCTATTTCGCCTGGGTGCTGCGCAAGGAAGAAGGCAGCGAAAGCTTTGCCAAGGCCATCAACGACGCGCTGCTGAAGATGACCGACGACGGCCGCGTCAAGGCGATCCAGGAGAAATGGCTGGGCAGCCATACCGAACTGCCCCGCGAAGTCCCGGCCAACTAAGTCGCTGGCGGGCGGGGCCTTCCCCGCCCGTTCCCCAAGGGCCAAGGCGAGGCGCGCATGTTTTCGATCCCGGTCTTCCTTCAAAGCTTCGAGCCGCTTTTCTGGGCGGCACGCTATACGCTGCTGATTTCGGGCCTTGGCATCGCGCTGGGGCTGGTGATCGGCACGCTGGTCTGTGCCGCGCGGCTTTCACCCTATGCGCCGTTGCGCGGCTTCGCGGCGATCTGGGTCAGCTTCCTGCGCGGCGTGCCGCTGCTGGTGCAGTTGCTGGTGTTCTATTACACGCTGCCGGTGATCGGCATCGACGTGCCCGCCATCTTCGCGGCGGTGGTGACGGTCGGCATCTGCGCCAGCGCCTATATCTCGGAGATCTGGCGCGGCGCCATCGCGGCGCTGCCCAGGGGCCAGGCCGAGGCCGCCGTGGCCATCGGCATGACCCCGCGCGACACCTGGACGCGGGTGATCCTGCCGCAGGCTTTCACCATGTCGCTGCCGGCGCTGGTCAACGAGCTGATCCTGCTGGTCAAGGCCAGCTCGCTGGTCTCGGTCGTGGGCATCCTCGAGCTGACCCGCGCCAGCCAGGCGCAGGCCGCGACCACCTTCCGCCCGCTGGAGGTCTATCTCGCCGCCGCCTGCATCTACCTGGCGATCAACCTGTGCCTTGCGGCGCTGGGACGCTATCTCGAACACAGGACGGCCGTCTGATGGAATGGAGCATCCTTGAACAATACGGCCCCGCCCTGCTGAGGGGGTTCGGCGTCACCGTGCTGTGCTGGATCCTGGGCACGATCTTCGGCATGGCGCTGGGCCTGATGATCGCGCTGATCCAGCGCTATGGGCCGCGCTGGCTGGGCTGGATCATCCAGGCCTATATCGAGGTGATCCGCGGCACGCCCTTCCTGGTGCAGCTTTTCGTGCTGTATTACGGCGGGCCGCTGATCGGGCTGCGGCTGGATGCGCTGCCGGCGGGGCTTCTGGGCCTGACCATCTATGGCAGCCCCTATTTCGCCGAGATCTTCCGCTCGGGCTTTCGCGCCGTACCGCATGGCCAGATCGAGGCCGCGCGCGCCATCGGCATGGCCGAGCCCACCATCGTGCGCCGCGTCCTGCTGCCCCTGGGGTTGGTTTCGTCGCTGCCGGCGCTGGTCAATTTCTCGATCATCCTGACCAAGGAGACGGTGATCCTGTCCATCATCACCGTGCCCGAACTGATGTATCAGGTCAGCCGCATGTCCACCGAGACCTTCCGCTATCTTGAGGCGAACCTGGTGCTGGCGCTGTTTTTCTGGGCGCTGGTCGAGACCATCTCGCGCGTCGGCCGCCGGCTTGAGACGCGCATCACCAAACACCTGATCGAAAGGACCTGAGCCGATGCAGGCTTCTGCCGTCGATATTCGCAAGGTCAACAAGTATTACGGCCCTTTCCACGCGCTGAAGGACGTGGACCTGGCGATCCCGCCGGGCAAGGTGACCTGCCTGATCGGCCCCTCGGGCTCGGGCAAGTCCACGCTGCTGCGCTGCATCAACTTCCTCGAGGAATACGACTCGGGCGAGATCCGCATCGACGGCCAGCTGATCGGCTACGAGGTGCCGGGCCGCAAGATGTCGGGGCGCAAGCTGCGGCAGATGCGCCGTTCCATCGGCATGGTGTTCCAGCAGTTCAACCTGTGGCCGCACATGACCGCCAAGGAAAACGTGGCCGAGGGGCTGATCCGCGTGCGCGGCCTGTCGAAAGCCGAGGCGGAGACCCGCGCCGCCGAGGCGCTGACAAAGGTCGGGCTGGCCGACAAGATGGGCAATCACCCTGCACGCCTGTCGGGCGGCCAGCAGCAGCGCGTCGCCATCGCCCGCGCCATCGCCATGGAGCCGCGGCTGATGCTGTTCGACGAGCCGACCTCGGCGCTCGATCCCGAACTGGTGGGCGAGGTGCTGAACGTGATGAAGGCGCTGGCCAGCGAGGGCATGACCATGGTGGTGGTCACGCATGAGATGGGCTTTGCCGCCCATGTCGCCGACCAGGTGGCCTTCATGGAAAAGGGCGAGCTGGTGGCGGTGGACAGCCCGCAAGGCATCTTCCATGCGCCGAAGGACGAACGGATCTGGAACTTCCTGCGCACCTATCACGAGCGCAACAGCTTCTGAGGGGAAAGGCGGGGCTTTGCCCCTGCGCTGCGCCGGACCCTTGTCCGGGCCGTCGCGGGGGTTCTGTTTCGTTCCTCGCTTAAAAGATCCACCGGATCTTTTCCGGGCGTTCCTCACCCCCGGAGCATTTGGGAAACGGCGAAGCGCGCGGGCGGGGGCTTGCGGCGGGGCGGCTGCGGCTTATCTGGAACGGGTAGCAGCAAGGACTTTCCCCTCATGCCCCAACCCAAACTTTTCGAGCCGATCGCCATCGGCGGCCAGACCCTTGCGAACCGGATCGTCATCGCGCCGATGTGCATGTATTCGGCCGAGGACGGGCGGATGACCGACTGGCACCTGATGCATCTGGGCGCGCTGTCGCATTCCGGCGCGGCGATCCTGACCATCGAAGCCACCGCCGTCCTGCCCGAGGGACGCATCTCATACGCCGATGTCGGGCTGTGGGACGATGCGACCGAGGCGGCCATGGATCGGGTGCTGAAGGGCGTGCGGGCCTGGTCGGACATGCCCATCGCCATCCAACTGGCCCATGCCGGGCGCAAGGCCTCGACCGCGAAGCCCTGGGACGGTGGCGCGCAGATCGCGCCGGATGCGGAGCATGGCTGGCAGACCGTCTCGGCCTCGGACCTGCCCTTCGCCGAGGGCGAGAACCCTCCGGTCGCGCTGGATCGCGCGGGGCTGGCGCGGGTGCGCGACGGGTTTGCCGAGGCGGCGCGCCGTGCCGTGCGGCTGGGCATCGATGCGATCCAGATCCATGCCGCGCATGGCTATCTGCTGCATCAGTTCCTGTCGCCGCTGTCGAACCGGCGCGAGGACGAATACGGCGGCAGCCTGGAAAACCGCATGCGCTTTCCGCTGGAGGTCTTCGAGGCGGTGCGGGACGCGGTGCCGCAGGACTATCCGGTCACGGTGCGCATCTCGGGCACCGACTGGGTCGAGGGCGGCTGGGACATCGCCGGCAGCATCGCCTTTTCCCAGGCGCTGGAGGCGCGGGGTTGCGCCGCGATCCATGTCAGCAGCGGCGGGCTGGACAGGCGCCAGCAGATCCCCGTCGGCCCCAACTATCAGGTGCCGCTGGCGCGCGCGGTCAAGCAGGCGGTCGGCATCCCGGTCATCGCCGTCGGCCTGATCACCGAGCCCGAGCAGGCCGAGGCCATCGTCGCCACCGGCGATGCCGACATGATCGCGCTGGCGAGGACGGTGCTTTACGATCCGCGCTGGCCCTGGCACGCGGCGGCGAAGCTGGGCGCCAGCGTCTCGGCGCCGCCGCAATTCTGGCGCAGCCAGCCCTCGGGGTTGCGGGACCTGTTCCGCAAGTGATCGCCGCACGGGCGCCGGCACCGCGGCCGGCGCCGGCTCAAACCGCGCCCTGCTTTTGCTGGTGCGGGTCGTTGCGGTCGAAGATCATCAGCCCATCCTCGGGCACCTGCCGGTCGGTCCAGCGCGGATCGGCGAGCGAACGCTCGGCGTCGCGCAGCCCGTCGCGCCAATGGTCCAGCATCGACAGGCGGGAGAATTCGTAATCCTTGGACGCGCTTTCGTAATCGGCGTGCCGATAGATCAGGTGCATCAGGCTGACCGGATGGGCGGGGCCGGATTCGATCAGCATGGCCAGGTCGGGGTCGCCACGGAACTCGGCGGGCAGGCGCGCATGCAGCCGGCGCGCGGCGCTGGCCAGCGCATGGCGGATGCGGAACTCGTCGGTGTTCAGCCGGGTGCGGCTGGAAAAGCGGATCTCGCGCTCGCGCTGTTCGACCTGGGCCATGGTGCGGGGCATGATGTCGCGCGACGGGTAGAGATCCACCTGATAGATGCAGAGCGGCCGCTGGCTTGGCACCGCCAGCACGAATTGCAGGGGCGAGTTCGAGACCAGCCCGCCGTCCCAATAATGCCGCCCGTCGATCTCGACCGCAGGAAAGCCCGGCGGCAGCGCGCCCGAGGCCATGATGTGATCGACGGTGATCCGCGTTTCGCGGCTGTCGAAACAGGTGAAGTTGCCGGTCTCGACATCCACGGCGCCGACGGACAGTCGCGGCCCCTCGTCGTTGAGATAGTCGAAGTCGATCAGTTCCAGCAGCGTCTCGCGCAGCGGCGATGTGTCATACCAGCTGGTCTGTCGCATCAGCCCGGGCAGGAACGAGAACAGGTCGGGGACGCGCGGCCGGAAAAAGCCCGGCGCCCCCAGCATGGTGGACATGGTGGCGCGGCCTTCGTTGCAGATCGCGCGCATCTGTTCGTGAAGCGGCCCGCCCTCGAAACACGATCCCAGAAGCCAGGGCGCGCCCGTCACCCCCTCCCAGAAGCGGCGCAGTGCGTCCAGCCGCTTGCCGGGGCGGTTGCCGGCGATGAGCGCGGCGTTGATCGAGCCGATCGAGATGCCGGCCAGCCATTCCGGTTCCTGCCCGGCGCGGCAGAGCGCCTCGTAGGCGCCGGCCTGAAATGCCCCCAGGGCACCGCCACCCTGAAGGACCAGCACGATTTTCTCGGGTATTTCCCCGGTTCTGTCCTTCATCTGTCCCTCGAATTCCACCGTCTGATTCCCGTCACGCTATGCCCGGGGACGGAAAGTTTCCATAAGTGCTGGCAAATCGAAAGAAAAAAACTCGCAAATCCGACCGTGGCGCCATGGTTGACGCTGCGTCCGGCGCGATTTCGGCCGGAGAGATTGCCACGGCGGCGCCAGCCGATATATTGGGGCATGACACAGCCGGAGCCAGCCGCGACAAGCGCATGATCGACGATCCTTCCGAAAGGCGCCGCCGGCTGCGCCAAGCTGTCCTCCGGCATTCCCCTGATCCGAGCGAGCCCCTTTGATGTGGATCGAAGTCCTTGTCGTCCTTGTCCTGACCCTGTTGAACGGGCTGCTGGCCATGTCGGAGTTGGCCATCGTTTCGGCCCGCCCGGCACGGCTGAAGGTGCTGGCCGAGCGCGGCGACCGAGGTGCCGCCACCGCCCTGCAACTGGGCGAGGACCCGGGGCGGTTCCTGTCCTCGGTCCAGATCGGCATCACGCTGGTCGGCATCCTGTCGGGCGCATTCTCAGGCGCAACGCTGGGCGCGCGGCTGGCGGGGGCGCTGCCGGGCTGGGGCGTGCCGCCCTCGCTGGCGCAGCCCCTGGGCATGGGCGGCGTGGTCGTCGCCATCACCTATCTGTCGCTGATCGTGGGCGAACTGGTGCCCAAGCAATTGGCACTGAAGGCGCCCGAGCGGGTTGCGGCCCGCGTGGCGCCCCTGATGCTGGCCATCTCGCGCGGGGCGGCGCCGCTGGTCTGGCTGCTCGACCGTTCGGGCAAGCTGGTGCTGGCCGCGCTGGGACAATCGGGCGAGGACAGGCAGACCATCAGCGACGAAGAGATCAAGCTGGTCATCTCGGAGGCCGAGACCGCGGGCGTCATGCACCGGGCCGAGACCGAGATGATCGCCGGCGTCATGCGCATCGCCGACCGCAGCGCGCGCGGGCTGATGACGCCGCGGCGCGAGATCGAGGCGGTCGATGTCGGCGACAGCTGGGAAGAGATGGCGCGCAAGTTCCGCGACGGCCGCCGCACCCGCCTGCCGGTCAGCGACGGCGATCCGAACAACCTGATCGGCGTGATCGCCAGCGTGGACCTGATGTCGCAAAGCCGGGCCGAGGCGGTGGACCTGCGCGAGGTGATGCAGCCTGCACCGATCATCCCCGAGACCATGGATGCGCCCGAGGTCATCGCGCGCCTGCGCGCCGCGCCGGGGCAGATGCTGCTGGTCTATGACGAATACGGCCATTTCGAGGGCGTGGTGACGCCGATGGACGTGCTGGAGGCGATCACCGGCGAATTCGCCGGGCTCGACGACGACGAGCCGAAGCTGGTCGAGCGCGAGGACGGCAGCCTGCTGGTCGCCGGCTGGATGCCGGTCGACGAATTCGCCGACCGGCTTTCGGTGCCGCTGGACGAGGATCGCGACTTTTCCACCGTCGCGGGGCTGGTGCTGGACCTGGCCGGCCGGCTGCCGCAGGCGGGCGACCGCGTGGACTGGCAGGGCTGGCGCATCGAGGTTGTGGACATGGACCATCGCCGCATCGACAAGTTGCTGGTCCAGCGCCTGCCGGCCTGATCCGCTGGCTCCGGGGTCGCGGCCAAAGCCCGCAGGCAAAACGGGTGCTTGTGATTTTCCGCAGGGTTGATAACCTTGCGTTATGAATTTCACCCTGCGCCAGATCACCTATTTCCTGGCCGTCGCCCGGCTTGGCAATTTCGGCCGCGCCGCCGAGACGGTGCATGTCTCGCAGCCGGGCCTGTCCAGCCAGATCGCCCAGCTCGAGGCGCGGCTGGGCGGGACGCTGTTCGAACGCGGCGCCGGCGCAGGTCCGGTGCGGCTGACCGCGCTGGGAGAGCGGCTGCTGCCGGTGGCGCAGGAACTGATCGACACCGCCAAGCGGCTGGATGCGCTGGCGCGGGCCGGGCGCTCGCCCCTGTCGGGGCGGCTGCGGCTGGCGATCATCCCGACGGTTGCGCCCTATCTGATCCCGCATCTGGTGCCGGCCCTGCGCGCCAACCACCCGACGCTGGACCTGGAAATGCACGAGATCGCCACCGACGAGGTGATCTCGGGCGTGCTGAGCCATCGTTTCGATGTCGGGATCATGGCCTTGCCGGTCAGTGAGCCGGGCATCGAGGCCGAGGCGGTGCTGCGCGACGCCTTCCTGGTCGCGCTGCCGGGCGGCGACACCAGCTTTCTTTCCGGCTCCGCCCATCCCGAGAGCATCGAGGCCGACCGCTTGCTGCTGCTGGCCGACGGCCATTGCCTGCGCGATCAGGCGCTGGAGGTCTGCGGCATGCGCAGCCCGCGCCGCAAGCTGAACCTGGAAGCGTCCTCGATGGCCACGCTGATGCGGATGGTGGCCAGCGGCATGGGCATGACGCTGATCCCCCGGCTGGCGCTGGCCGACGAGAACCGCGACGGCCGGCTGCGCATCGTGCCCTTTACCGAGCCCGCACCCTCGCGCGATCTGGCCGTGGTCTGGCGCCGCAACGCCGAGGCAGAGACGGATGCGCGGACCCTGGCAGAGGCGGTGCGCGGCCTTGCCCCGGTGCTGGGGATCGAGCCGATTGCCCGCCCTGCGCCCGGCCTGCCCCCAAAGGAGCCGGCGCGGCGCCGGGTCACCGCAGGACGATCTTGACCGGCAGCACCAGCGAGGTGGTCTGTCCCGAGGGCGGTGCCGGCAGGCGCGGCATGCGCGAAGCCTGACGGTTCAGCGCCGAGTCGATGCTCGCGTCCCCGGTCGAACTGGCCAGCGAGGCTCCGGCCACGCGACCGCTGGGATCGACGCTGAAACGCACGGTCACGGTCATGGTGCCGCCGCGCCCGCTGAAACGGGTGCGCTGCATGTGGCGCGCCACCGCGGACTGCACCTTGGATTGCCAGCTTGCCACCTGTCGCGGGCTGGGCGTGCCGACCTGGCCCTGCGGTGCGGCGGTGCGCTCGGATTGCGGCGCCCGGACCTGGGTCGTCCGCTGGCGGGCCGGCTGCTCTTCCGGCGCCTTTTCCTTTTTCTCGCGCTTTTTCGGCTCGGGCTGCTTTTCGACGACCTTGGGCTCGGGCTCAGGCTCGCGTTCGGGGCGCTCGGGGGGGCGTTCGGATTTTTGCAGCACCACCGCGTCGGGCGGCGGCGGGAACAGCGAGTTCATGTCCGCCAGCGGCTCCAACTCCTCAAGCGGCGGCATGGCGAGTTCCGGTTCGGGCTCCGGCTCCGGCTCTGGTTCCGGCTCGGGTTCCGCCTCGGCCATTTCGGGGGTTTCGGCTTCGTCCGGCGGGGCGGCGGCCTCGGGCATCGGTGCCAGCTCGACGAAGACGGGATCGGGCAGGCCGGGGGGTGCCGCGGCTTCGGCGCGTTGCAGGATCCACAGCGCGCCTCCCATATGCGCGGCCAGGGCCACCGCCGCGGCGGTGCCCCATAATGCGCTTTCGCGCAGGGCCGAGGAAGGCTTCCAACTCATGGCGTGGGTGCTCCTCCGCTGGTCGGGGTCGATGCGGTCTGGGCGGGTGCGGGCGCGGCAGGTGCCGGCGCTGCTGCCGCACCCGGCGCGGGCGCCGGTTCGGCGCCGGCCGGGGATGCGGGGTCGAGGGCGGCCCCGGCCCCGGTGGTTTCAAGCCCCACCAGCGCGATCTTCAGATAGCCGGTTTCGCGCAGGGTGTTCATGACGCCCATCAGGTCGCCATAGGACACGTCCTTGTCGGCGCGCAGGAAGATGCGTTCCTCGCGGTTGTTTTCGGTGGCGGTGGCCAGTGCCGCGGCCAGGCCGCCTGCGGGCACGTCCTCGTTGCCGATGGCCAGCGTCAGGTCGGGCTTGACCGTGATATAGACCGGCTGGTCGGGCCGTTGCGCCGGCGTCGCGTTCGAGATCGGCAGGTCCACGTTCACATCCACCGTGGCCAGCGGCGCCGCCACCATGAAGATGATCAGCAGCACCAGCATCACGTCGATGAAGGGCGTGACGTTGATCTCGTGGTTCTCGACCAGATCGTCGCCTTGGGTTTCGCGGATGCCGCCGGCCATGGCTCAGACCTCCGTGCGCGAGACGGAGCCGCGGAAGTCGAGGTCGCGGCTGACGAGGCGCTTGACCCCGGCGGCGGCATTGGCGAGCCGCAGGCGGTAGCCGGTGATGGCGCGGGCGAAGACGTTGTAGATCACCACGGCCGGGATGGCGGCGACCAGGCCGATGGCGGTGGCCAGCAGCGCCTCGGCGATGCCTGGCGCCACGACGGCAAGGTTGGTCGTCTGCGCCTGAGAAATGCCGATGAAGCTGTTCATGATGCCCCAGACGGTGCCGAACAGCCCCACGAAGGGCGCGGTCGAACCGATGGTGGCCAGCACGCCGGTGCCCCTGCTCATGCGGCGGCCGGCGATGGCCTCGATCCGGTCCAGATGCGAATCGACGCGCTCCTTGATGCCCGAGTCGCCGGCCTGCTCCAGCGCGGGGGCCGAGCGGTCGTATTCGGCGGCGGCGGCGCGGATCATGCGCGAGACCGGGTCGCGGCGGCTGCCGGCCGAGGCCAGGGCGGCGGGCAGGCTTGCGGCGTGCTCGATGCGGCGGATGCCGGATTGCGCGCGGTTCGTGGCGCCCAGCAGCTCCAGCACCTTGGCGACCAGCACCGTCCAGGTCACGACCGAAGCGAAGGCCAGGCCGATCATCACGGCCTTCACCACCCAGTCGGCGGCCAGGAACATGCCCCAGGGGGACAGGTCATGCGGCAGGTTCGGATCGCGTTCCGGTGGGGTCAGCATCGGCGCCAGCGCGTCCTGCACCGCCTGCGGCAAGAAGCCCGAGCCGGCGGGCTCGGCCGCTTCCGGGGTCGCCGGAGCGGGGGTTTCGGGCGTTGTCGCGGGGGTCTGGGCGGCCAGTGCTTCGGCGGCGGGCGCCGGGGTGGCCGGGGCCGGCTCGACGGTTTCCGGCGTGGTCGCGGTGGGGGCGGGCTCCGTTGCCGCAGGCGGGGTTGCCGGGGTTGCCGGGGCGGCCGTCTCGGGCGCCTGGGTCGGCGGGGTGGTCTCGGTCGCCGCAGGTTCGGGGGTTGCGGGGGCAGGGGTTGCCGGCGCTGTCGTTTCCGGTGCGGCGGTTTGCGGTGCGGCCGCCTCGGGTGCAGCCGGGCTGGCCGGCTGGGCCTGAACCTCGGGCGCCGGGCCGGGCTGGCCGCTGGTGGTGCTTTCCTGGGCCGAGAGCGGCGCGGCAAGCAGCAGGCAAGTCAACGCAACGGCGGTCCCCGCGCGGTGGCGCGGCAGCGACATCTGAGTCATGGCGATCCTTATAGTTCCGGCATTCGGTCCGTCCGCATCTTGCTGGGGCGCGGCGCATGTCATGCATGCCGCCAGCCCTTTGGCCGCGGTTTGGGGCTCGTATCGATCACCAAGGTAAAATTGTCAACTATTCCGCGGTCCGTCCGCCGGGCTTTATGCCGACCAATAGGCCGCCAGATGGCTGCGGGCTTTATCGTGGCCAAGCGTTTCCAGCATCAGGGCACGGATCGAGGCGATGCCGGATTTCTCTGCCGCCATCCACAGATAGCTGTCGGGCGGGGGCGGCTCGGCACGCAGCAGCGCGCAAAGCGCGGCCGTTCCGCCGGGCAGGTGGCGAAAGCGGAAGCCCGCGGGCCGGGGCAGCGGATAGTCCGCTTGCGCGCCAAGCAGCCAGACCTCGCCCTGGGCCTGAGCGGCACGCGATTCGAGGATGCGGGCAATGGCGGGATAGGCGGTCTCGTCCCCCGCAAGCATCAGGCGCGCGGCCTGCGGGATGCCGCCGCCGCTGGGGCCGGCAAGGCCGATGCGCGTGCCGGCAGGCGCGGTGCGTGCCCAATGTGCCGCCCGCCCGCCGGCATGGTCGAAAACGTCCAGGTCCAGCCAGCCCGCATCGGCGTCGATGCGGCGCACGGTATAGACCGGGCGGTGCAGCGCCTTGTCGCCCTTTGGCCAGACGATCTGGCCGTTCGCGCCGATATGCGGCCATTCGGGCGCAGCGTCTCGGGACCGGGGCAGCACCAGCCGGAAATGGATCGAATCCGCGCCGGCAAGGCGGTGCAGGTCGGGCGCGGCCAGCCGCACGCGCAGGAAGCCGGGGCAGAGCGGCCGGACGCCGGCGATCTGGGCGAAGCTGAAGTTCCCCGGCAACTGGCCGGCATCCGCGGCCGAGGGCCAGCGCAGCGCCGCCGCCGCCCCGGGCAGGTGATGCGCCAGATGCTCCGAGATCGCCTGCTGCATCGCATCCAGCCATTCGGCGCGATGTGCCCGGGCAAAGACCAGCACGCCGTCGCCGCGCCGCTTGGCGCCGAACTCGCCCATCTCGACCTGGCACCAGATCGAGCGGCCATGGCCGGTATGCAGGTCCAGCCCGTGTTCCCGGGCCTCGTCGCGGATCAGCCGCTCGATGGGCGCGAAGTCCTGTTCGGGCAGCAGGGCCTCGGACTGGAACTCGGGCAGGGGGGTGATGCGCATCGGTCGCCTTTCATGCCTTCGGGGGCAAAGGTCGGGTATCCGGCGCGATGCTGCAAGGGCTCATGCGAGCCGGGCGATCTCGGCCGCCGCCGCCTCCAGCGCGCCCTTGCCATGCGGGATGGACAGCGCGGCCATCCCGGCCTCGATCACTGCCAGCACGCCCAGAAGCTGATGGGCATTGGCATGGCCCATATGCGCGATGCGCAGCGCGTTGTCGGGATCGGGGGCGCCAAGGCCGATGCCCAGCGTGACCCCCGCCTTGGCGGCGGTCCATTCGCGCAGGGCGGCGGCATTCGGAAGGCGGGCCGCGGTGACGGAGCGGGCACGACCGGCGGGATCGGCGATCAGCGGGCCGATGCCATGGCCGCCCGCACCCCAGTGGTCCAGTGCCGCCCAAGTCGCCTGCGCCAGCCCCTCGTGCCGCGCCCATGCGGCGGGCAGGGTTTCCTCGTCCAGCAAGATATGCAGCGCCTCGTTCAGGCCGAAGATGTGCTGAACGGGCGGCGTGCCGCCCCAGAACTGCCAAAGCTCCTCTGCCTCGGCGCGCGGGGTCCAGTCCCAATAGGGCGTGGCAAGGCCGCTGTGCGCCCGCGCCTTCACCCGGTCCGAGAACCAGACGAAGGTCAGGCCCGGCGGCACCATCAGCCCCTTCTGGCTGGCCGAGACCAGCAGATCGACGCCCCATTCGTCCATCCGCATCGGCTCGCAGCCCAGCGAGGCGATGGCATCGACGGCCAGGAAGGCGGGATGCTCGCCCATGGCGGCGCGCAGGGCGGGAATGTCGGCGCGGGCAGAGCTTGCGGTATCGACCTGGCAGACCAGCACCGCCCGGATCCGCCCCTCGCGGTCCTGCGCCAGCCGGTCGGCCAGGCGCTGCGGATCGGGGGGCGCGAGGCCGAAATCCAGCTCCTCGACCTCGATCCCCAGGGCGCGGGCCGAGGCGGCCCAGCTGCGGCCGAAATGGCCCGAGACCAGCGCCAGGGCCCGCTCGCCCCGGTCGAGCAGGTTGACATTGGCCGCCTCCCAGCCGGCATGGCCGTTGCCGATATAGGGCGCGACATGGCCCGCGGTGCCGGCCAGCCGTTTCAGCCCGGCGATCATGGCGCGGTTCTCGGCCGCGAGTTCGGGGCCGTAGATGTCGGGCGAGGCGCGATGCATGGCGCGCAGCACGCGGTCGGGAACGGGCGAGGGGCCGGGGATGGCAAGGACGGCGCGGCCCTGGGCAAAGCTCATGGAAAATGCCTTTCGACTGATGCGCCATCGGTAGGACGACCCCCGCGCAAGGTCAACGGGCGCGCGCGGTGCCAGGCGGCGGAGCCGGCGCCGGTTCCACGGTTGCAGGAGTATTTGGGGAACGAAGAAGCGCAGGGCCGTCGCATGCGGGTTGGGTGCCGGTGGCGGGCAGAGGGTGATGGTGGGCGGCGGGTTGCCCCCGCGCGGCTTGCGGCTTATCCCTTGGCCTGACCGAATTTCCGGGGGTGCGATGGCGGACAGGATTCACAGGACGGCCAATCTGTTCGCCCGCATGTGGCGCGACTATCTGCACCCCTATTCCGGGCGCATCCTGCTGGCGCTGCTGTTCCTTGTCATCGAGGGTTCGACGCTGGGCCTGCTCAGCTGGATGCTGAAGCCGCTGTTCGACCGGGTCTTCGTCGGCGGCGACACCGACGCGATCTGGTGGGTCGGCGGCGTCATCTTTGCGCTGTTCCTGATCCGCGCCGCAACCTTCGTCATCAACCGCAGCCTGATGACCTCGGTCTCGCTGGCGGTCTCGACCAGCATGCAGACGGATCTCTTGCGCCATATCATGGTGCTGGACGGCGGCTTCTTCCAGCAGAACCCCCCCGGTGCGCTGATCGAGCGGGTGCAGGGCGATTCCATCGCCGTGCAGGGGGTCTGGTCGACCTTCATCGCCGGGGCCGGGCGGGACATGGTCTCGCTGGTGTCGCTGTTCGGCGTGGCGTTGGCCGTCGATCCCTGGTGGACCATGGCGGCGGTGGTGGGTGCGCCGCTTCTGATCCTGCCGACGCTGGTGGTGCAGCGCTATATCCGGCGCAAGATGCGGCAGAACCGCGTCAATGCCAGCCAGCGCGCCACCCGGCTGGACGAGGTGCTGCACGGCATCAACGCCGTCAAGCTTAACCGGATGGAGGATTACCAGGCCGGCCGCTTTGCCCAGATCGTCACCCGCATCCGCCAGGCCGAGGTCAAGATGTCGGGCATCGGCGCCACGGTGCCGGCGCTGGTCGACGTCGTGACCGGGCTGGGCTTCATCGGTGTCCTGGCGCTGGGCGGGGCCGAGGTGACGCGGGGCGAGCGCACGGTGGGCGACTTCATGTCCTTTTTCACCGCCATGGCGCTGGCCTTCCAGCCGCTGCGCCGGCTGGGGGCCTTGACCGGCACCTGGCAGATCGCGGCGGCAAGCCTGGAACGCATCTATGCCGTGCTGGACATGCGGCCCACCATCGTTTCGGGCCCGCGCCGCGAGCCGCCGCCCGACACCACCATCCGCTTTGCGGACGTGCGGCTGGCCTATGACAACCATCCGGTGCTGAACGGGCTGAGCTTCACCGCCGAGGCGGGCAAGACCACGGCGCTGGTCGGGCCTTCGGGGGCGGGGAAATCCACGGTCTTCAACCTGCTGACGCGGCTTATCGACCCCGAATCGGGGCAGATCACGCTGGGCGGCGTGCCCCTGCGCGAGTTCGACCTGGGGGTGCTGCGCGACCAGTTCTCGACCGTGAGCCAGGACGCGGCGCTGTTCGACGAGACCCTGCGCGAGAACATCCTGCTGGGCCGCGAACAGGACGACGAGGCGCTGCGCCGCGCCATCGTCGCCGCCCATGTCGCCGATTTCACCGATGCGCTGCCCATGGGGCTGGACACGCCGGCCGGGCCGCGCGGCTCGGCGCTGTCGGGCGGGCAGCGCCAGCGCGTCGCCATCGCCCGCGCCGTTTTGCGCAATGCGCCGGTCCTGCTTCTGGACGAGGCGACGAGTGCGCTGGACGCGCAAAGCGAGCGGGTGGTGCAGCAGGCGCTGGACGAGCTGTCGGCCGGGCGCACGACGCTGGTCATCGCGCACCGGCTGTCGACCGTGCGGCAGGCCGACAAGATCGTGGTTGTCGATGCCGGCCGGGTTGTCGAAGAGGGCGATCACGACCAACTCATGGCGCAGGGCGGTGCCTATGCCGCGCTGGTCAGGTTGCAATTCGGAGAAGAGTGATGCGGCGGATTCTGGCGGTCTCGGGCGAGGATCGGGTCGAGTTCCTGCAAGGGCTGGTGACCAACAAGGTCGGCTCCGAGCCTTGCTGGGCGGCGCTGTTGACGCCGCAGGGCAAGTATCTGGCCGATTTCCTGATCGTGCCGGATGGCGAGCGGCTGCTGGTCGACGTCGATGCGCGGCTGGAGGGCGACCTGATGCGGCGGCTGTCGATGTACAAGCTGCGCTCGAAGGTCGCGCTGGAGCCGACCGACCTGACCGTGGCGCGTGGCACCGGCCCGGCGCCCGAGGGTGCGATCATGGACCCGCGGCACGACGCGCTGGGCTGGCGGCTTTACGGCGGCGAGGGGGACGACGGCAGCGACTGGGACGCGATCCGGGTCGCGCATTGCATCCCCGAAACCCTGGTCGAGCTGATCCCGAACGAAACCTTCATCCTGGAGGCCGGGTTCGAGCGCCTGCACGGCGTCGATTTCCGCAAGGGCTGCTATGTCGGGCAGGAGGTCACGGCGCGGATGAAGCACAAGACCGAATTGCGCAAGGGGCTGGTGACGGTCGGCATCGAGGGCGCGGCCCCCGTCGGCACGCCGATCCTGATGGCCGATGGGCGCGAGGCGGGCACGCTTTTCACCCGGTCGGGGGACCGCGCCATCGCCCATATGCGCTTCGACCGCATGGGTGAGGGGCTGGTGGCGGGGGATGCCCGCATCCTGCCATGACACCCGATCCGGCCGAGCGCATAAGGCGGATCGTGCATGTGGACATGGACGCCTTCTATGCCTCGGTCGAGCAGCGCGACGACCCGGCCCTGCGCGGCAAGCCCGTCGCCGTGGGCGGCATCCAGCGCGGCGTCGTGGCGGCGGCCAGCTACGAGGCGCGGCGCTATGGCGTGCGCTCGGCCATGCCCTCGATGCGGGCGATGCGGCTTTGTCCCGACCTGATCTTCGTGAAGCCGCGCTTCGACGTCTATCGTGCCGTCAGCCAGCAGGTCCGCGCGATCTTTGCCGAATACACCCCGCTGGTAGAGCCGCTGTCGCTGGACGAAGCCTATCTGGACCTGACCGACCACCTGAACGGCTCGACCGCCACCCGCATCGCCAAGGAGATCCGGGCGCGCATCCGCGAGGCGACCGGGCTGACCGCCTCGGCCGGGGTCAGCTACAACAAGTTCCTGGCCAAGCTGGCCTCGGACCAGCGCAAGCCCGACGGGCTGTTCGTGATCCCGCCCGAGGCGGGGGCAGAGTTCGTGCAGGGCCTGCCCATCGGCCGCTTCCACGGTATCGGCCCGGCCACGGCGGCGCGGATGGAGGCGCATGGCATCCTGACCGGCGCCGACCTTGCCCGGCAGAGCCTGGATTTCCTGACCGCGCGCTTTGGCAAGTCGGGTGCCTATTACTGGAACATTTCCCGCGGCATCGACACGCGCGAGGTCAAGCCGGACCGCATCCGCAAGAGCATCGGCGCCGAGAACACCTATTTCGAGGATCTGCGCGACATTGCTGCGGCGCATGAGGCGCTGGCGGTGCTGGCCGACAAGGTCTGGCGCCACACGACCGCGGCTGCCCGGCGTGGGCGGACGGTGACGCTGAAGGTGAAATACGGCGATTTCCGCCAGATCACCCGGGCGCGATCCCTGCCGCGCGCCGTCGAGAGCCGCGACGAAATGCTGGAAATGGCCTGCGAATTGCTGGCGCCGGTCTTTGCGGATCCGCATGGCGTGCGGCTGCTGGGCATCACCCTGTCGGGGCTGGAGGAGGCGCGGCAGGACGAGCCGCCGCGCCAGCTGGGCCTGTTCGATCAGGCGTAAAGGTTGATGACCCCGACCTTCTGGTGGATGCCGTTCACCGTCTCCTTGTCGAGCCCCAGGCCTTCGGCAAGCGCGTGCAGGTATTCGGCCTCCTTGCGGTTGTCGAACTCGATCGCCATCAGCGACATCAGATAGACCTGCGGGCCGAAGCCCTGCGGCACCTCGCGCGCCAGGGCCGCGGCATCGACCGGCGCCGCCATCTGCTCGCGGATGAAGGCGCGCTCTTCGTCGTCGAGTTCGCCGAATTCCGACATCAGCTTGGCCTTTTCGTTCTCGTCGATCTCGCCGTCGGATTTCGCGGCCTGGATCATCGCCTTCAGCATCAGCCCGGCCAGCGCGTTCTGTTCCGGGGTGGGGGCGGTCGTGGGCTCGTCGCCGCTGGCCAGCGCCTCGTTGAACAGCTCGCCGAAGCTGGCGTCGTTCTGCGGCTGGGCGTCCTTTTGCGCCAGCCCGCCGCCTTGCGGAGCCTGGCCCTGATGCGCGCCGCGCCCGCCCAGCAGATCGCCCAGCATGCCGCCAAGCCCGCCTGCGGCCGCGCCGCCCAGGACCCCGCCAAGCCCGCCCGAGCCCGAGCTACCGCGCGATCCCGTCAACTGGTCCAGCAGCCCGCCCAACCCGCCTTGCGCCGTGCCGGCATGGCGGGGCGAGTGCGATCCGCCATAGGGCGCGCCGCCGCCAACGACGACGGCCCCGCCGCCCGCGCCGCCCGAACGGCCGCCGAGCACCTGGCCCAGCATGTCGCCCAGCCCGCCCGAGCCGGTCGAGCGATTGCCGGCCCCAGCCGTGTTGTTGCCGAAGAGCTCGTCGAGCAGCCCGCCCGACCCACGCCCGCCGCCGGATTGCGGCCGGTTCTGGGCGTTCTTCATCATGGTTCCGATCCCCTTGGCCAGCATGACGCCGGCCGCGACGCGGGCGAGGGATTTCATCAGGCTCATCTCGTTACTCCGAAAGGGTTGCGACCGCCCGGCCAGGCAGCCTTGTCTGCGCAATTCCAACGTATTCGCCGGGTTCCGGTTCCACTGCCACAGGCCCTGCGGCAAAGGCCCGGGCGCCCTTGATTTTTCCCCGGCACGATTATAAGTCGCGGCGGATGTTTCACGACGGGGGCTGTCGCGCGGGTGGCCCCCCCGATAGGAGGCCATGATGGCAAAGGCAAAGTTTGAACGGACGAAACCGCACGTCAACATTGGGACGATTGGTCACGTTGACCACGGCAAGACGACGTTGACGGCCGCGATCACCAAGTATTTTGGTGAATTCAAGGCCTACGACCAGATTGACGGCGCTCCCGAGGAGCGTGCCCGCGGCATCACGATCTCGACGGCGCATGTTGAATACGAGTCGGAGAACCGTCACTACGCGCATGTGGACTGCCCCGGCCACGCGGACTACGTGAAGAACATGATCACGGGCGCGGCGCAGATGGACGGCGCGATCCTGGTGGTGAACGCGGCCGACGGCCCGATGCCGCAGACGCGCGAGCACATCCTGCTGGGCCGGCAGGTGGGCATTCCCTACATGGTGGTGTACCTGAACAAGG
>NZ_JASSPE010000040.1:0-17879 GCF_030234105.1 Paracoccus sp. SSJ
GCCCGATCGGCACCACGAAGGTGATCAGCACGAAAAGCAGAAGCGGAAGCACCAGGAAAAACGCACGACGACGCGCACGACGCGAACTCCGCGCAAGCGCAGATCTCAACGGACGACCGTCGGCGGTCACAAGCCCGGTCCGGTGAGCGGGCGCGGGCGCGAAGCTCACGCCATTCGCCGAGGTGTCTGCCATGGTCTCTGTCTCCGGTTCGGTTCGGTTCGAAGGCTGCGGCGCCAAGGCGGCGCCGCGGCTCGTTTCGTGGATTGCCGCATTCCGCGACCCGGCCCGTCAGGGGCGGGCCGGGCACGGCGCCGGATCACCTGACCAGCCAGGTATTGAAGCGCTCGCTGATCTCCATGTCGCGATCGACCCAGAACTCGAACGAGGAATGCAGCGCATTCGCGAGATTGGGCTCGGCGGTCGGCATATGCGGCCCCATCTCGGGGTTGCGGTCCTCGAAAAGCCCCACCAGAGGGATTGAGGACTTGCGGGCCGGGCCGTAGCTGATCCACCTGGTCTGGTCGGCCAGCCGCTGCGTGTCGGTGGCGAACCTGATGTATTCCATCGCCTCGTCCAGATTCGGCGCGCCCTTGGGGATCACGAAAAGCTCGTATTCGTAGACCTGCCCGTCCCAGACCATGGCGAAGGGCTTGTTCTCGGCGACCATGGCCGAGAACAGGCGGCCGTTATAGGCGGTCGTCATCGCCACCTCGCCATCGGCCAGAAGCTGCGGCGGCTGCGCTCCGGCCTCCCACCAGACGATGTGGGACTTGATGCTGTCGAGCTTGGCGAAGGCGCGGTCGAGGCCCTCGGGCGTCTCCAGCACCTCGTATACCTCGGCGGCGGGCACCCCGTCGGCCATCAGCGCCAATTCAAGATTGGGCTTCGGGCTCTTGCGCATCCCGCGCTTGCCGGGAAACTTCTCGACATCGAAGAAATCGGCGATGGTGGCGGGCTTCTCGTCCGGGAACCGGTTCGTGTCGTAGCCGTAGACGGTCGAGAACACCATCGAGGCCACGGCGCATTCCGTAAGGGCGCCCGGCAGGAAGTCGTCGACGGCGGGGGTGCCGTCGGGCGCCGGCGGAAACGCCGCGGGATCGATCTCTTCCAGCAGGCCCTCGTCGCAAAGACGGGCCGCATCGGTCGCCTCGACATCGGCCACGTCCAGCGTGACGTTGCCCGATTCCACCATCGACTTTATCGGGGCGGCCGGGTTGTCGGCGGCCAGCATCTGGACGGCGATGCCGGACTTGGCCGCGAAGGGCCGGTTATAGGCCTCGACCTGCGATTTCTCGTAGGCGCCGCCCCAGCTCATGACGGTGATGTCCGCCTGCGCGGCGCCTGCGGTCGCGGCAAGCGCGGTGGTCATGATCAGCAGTTTCTTCATCGTTGATGGCTCCCAGTTGGTTTGTCCGGCTGTCCGTTCCTGCGGCTCGTCCGGGGTTGGTTCGTGGCTGTCGGGTCGGGGATCAGACCGGATCGAGGGCGCGGGCATCCTCGGGGTGCCAGCCGATCTCGATGGTCTCGCCGGGGGTCAGCTTGCGCTGGCCCAGCGTATTGCGGCATTTCAGCACGAAGTCGCTTGCGCCCGCGACCTTCATCCGGGTCCGCAGCACGTCGCCCATGTAGATCACCTCGAGCACCTCGGCCGCGATCCTGTGGGCACCGGGCGGCATCATCTCGGGCTTGAACTCGACCCGCTCGGGCCGGATCGAGACCGTGGTGACCTGCCCGACCTCGCGGATGTCGACGGCGGTGGCGTCGATCAGCTCGCCATTGCCCAGCCGCACCAGCGCCCTGTCGCCCTGAAGCTGCTCGATGGTGCCGGCAAGCGTGTTGTTCTCGCCGATGAACTGCGCGACGAAGCTGTTTCCGGGCCGCTCGTAAAGCTCGGCCGGAGGGGCAAGCTGCTGGATGCGGCCGTCGTTGAACACCGCCACCCGGTCGGACATGGTCAGCGCCTCGCCCTGGTCATGGGTGACATAGACCACGGTGATCCCGATCCGCTCGTGCAGCTGCTTGATCTCGTATTGCATATGCTCGCGCAACTGCTTGTCCAGCGCGCCCAGCGGCTCGTCCATCAGCACCAGCTCGGGATCGAAGACCAGCGCACGCGCCAGTGCGATGCGCTGCTGCTGGCCACCCGAAAGCTGCGCCGGACGGCGGTTGGCAAAGCGGCCCATCTGCACCATGTCCAGCGCACGCATGACCTTGGCCTCGCGCTCGGCCTTGGCCAGCCCGCGCACCTGCAGGGGAAAGGACAGGTTCTCGCCCACGCTCATATGCGGGAACAGCGCATAGTTCTGGAACACCATGCCGATGCCGCGCCGGTGGGGCGGCACCGCGTTGATCGGCCGGCCCGCAAGCCGGATCTCGCCCGAGGTGGCGGTCTCGAATCCCGCCAGCATCATCAGGCTGGTGGTCTTGCCCGATCCCGAAGGGCCGAGCAGGGTCAGGAACTCGCCCCTGGCAATGGCGAGGTTCAGATCCTTCACCACCAGGGTTTCCCCGTCATAGCTTTTCTGGACGCGCTCGAAGGCGACGAACGCGTCATTCGCGGTGACTGCGCCCGTATCCGCACGGGCCGCGGCGGTGGCTTTGCTCAACTCTGGCTCCCTTGTCAGGTCTTGTCCGCGGCCATCGCGACGGAATGCGGCTGAAGCCGCCCCCTGGTCCGGCATCCGGCTTGCGCCGGGCCCGGATCGTTCGCGTGAAATGGCCCGCTTCGTTCCAACCGTCCTGTTTGTCGCGTACCGCCCATCATCGGGAATGGCGGTGGCGCGTAAATTAATGTTTTCCGCAACGGTACTTCGGCGAATCCTAAGCCGCGCATCCGGCCAGCCGTTTCAGCCCGTCACCGCAAGCCGGCCAGCAGCCGGTCCAGCATCCGCTCGCACAGGGCTAGCTGCGGCAGGGCCAGGAATTCGTCGGGCTTGTGCCCCTGCCCCTCCATGTCGCCGGGGCCGCAGACCACGGTCGGGATGCCCAGCCGCGCGAAATAGCCCGCTTCGGTGCCATAGGCGACCTTGATCCGCCGCGGGTCGCCGCAATGGCGCACGACATCCTGCACCGCCGGATGATCCGGGGCGATGTCGTGCCCGGGATAGGTGTTGGTCAGGGCGATGCGGATGTCCGCCGCCTCGTCCTGCGCACGAAACGGCGCGAGGATGCGGGCGATCTCGCATCGCAGGCGGTCCTGGAAATCCGACAGCGCATCACCGGGCAGGTGGCGCAGCTCGAATTCGACCACGGCCCGGTCGGGGACGATGTTCAGCGCCGCCCCGCCCTGCATCCTGCCGGCATGGACGGTGGAAAACGGAATGTCGTAGGCGGGATCGGTGCAGGCGGACGCGGCGTACTCGCCCTGGATGCGGCGCAGGGCGGCGATGAACTCGGCCGCGAGATGCAGCGCATTGACATGGCGCGGCGCCAGCGAGGAATGCCCGGCCGTGCCGTGGCAGGTCGCGACCAGCGCGGCCTTGCCCTTGTGCCCGATGGCCGGTCGCATCCCGGTCGGCTCGCCCACGATGCAGAGTTCGGGCCGCCAGCCCAGTGCCTCGATCCCGGGCAGCATCTCGCGGATGCCGGTGCAGCCGACCTCTTCGTCGTAAGAGATCGCCAGCATCAGCGGCCGGGCCGGGGCAGCCTTTCCCGCCCGCGCCGCCAGCGAAAGCATCGCCGCAAGAAAGCCCTTCATGTCGGTCGTGCCGCGCCCGTAAAGCCTGTCCCCCCGGCGCGACAGGGCAAAGGGCGGCCGGCTCCAGCCCTGCCCTTCGGCCGGCACGACGTCGCTATGGGCCGAAAGCATGACGCCGCCCCGCCCCTCGCCCAGCCGGGCCATCAGTCCGGCCTTGGTTCCGTCGCGGGACGGCAGGCGGTGCGTGACAAGGCCGGCCTGCCGCAGATGGTGTTCGGCGAAATCGATCAGCGCCAGGTTGCTTTCGGCGCTGACGGTGGGAAAGGCGACCAGGCGCGCCAGCAGCGCCAGCGTCTCGGGGCGGGGTTCGGTCATGCTCATCTCCTGTCCGGGCTGCGGACAAGGATGGCTATCGCCGATCCCGGCACGGCGAAATGAGCATTTCCCGAGCCATTGCTGCGGCCGGGCCTAATCCGCCCGCGCATGCGACCCCTTTAGGCACAGCCTAACCGTTGCTGCATGAAATCGTAATTTTCGCCTTTCGGACCCCGCGCTAGATCGGGGGAAAGGCCCCGGCCCCGGCGGCCGGGCATCCCCCGAAATCCACGAAAGGACCCGGAAATGTCAGTTGAAAAGATCGACACGTTGGTTGTCGGGGGCGGTCAGGCCGGCGTGGCGATGAGCGAGCATCTGGGCAAGGCCGGCGTGCCGCATCTGGTCCTGGAACGTGGCAGGATCGCCGAACGCTGGCGCTCGGAACGCTGGGATTCGCTGGTTGCCAACGGCCCCGCCTGGCATGACCGCTTTCCCGGCATGGAGTTTCCCGGCGATCCCGACGCCTTCGTCGCCAAGGAGCAGGTGGCGGATTATTTCGCGGCCTATGCCGAAAAGCTCGGAGCCCCGATCCGCTGCGGCGTCGAGGTGCGGGAGGTGCGCCGCAACGCCGGCCGCCCCGGCTTTGCCGTCACCACCTCGCAGGGCGTGATCGAGGCGAACCGCGTCGTTGCCGCCACCGGCCCCTTTCAGAAGCCGCTGGTCCCCGCCCTGATCCCGGCGGACGCGGGCGTGACGCAACTGCATTCCAGCGGCTATCGCAATCCCGATCAATTGCCGCCCGGCGCGGTCCTGGTGATCGGCGCAGGCTCGTCCGGCGTTCAGATCGCCGATGAGCTGATGCGGGCCGGGCGCAAGGTCTATCTGTCGGTCGGGCCGCATGACCGCCCGCCGCGCTCCTATCGCGGCCGCGACTTCTGCTGGTGGCTGGGCGTGCTCGGCAAATGGGACATGGCCGCACCGGCACCCGGCACCGAGCATGTGACCATCGCCGTCAGCGGCGCGCGCGGCGGCGAGACGGTGGATTTCCGCCGCCTGGGCAATCGCG
The DNA here is from genome assembly GCF_030234105.1 of Paracoccus sp. SSJ. Lineage (NCBI taxonomy): Bacteria > Pseudomonadati > Pseudomonadota > Alphaproteobacteria > Rhodobacterales > Paracoccaceae > Paracoccus > Paracoccus sp. SSJ. Next base: position 5,020 of record NZ_JASSPE010000040.1, read on the forward strand.
GCATGGTGCTGCTGGGCCGGACCGAAGGCTATGGCGACGGCAGCCTCAACTTTTCCCCGGACCTGCGCCGGAACCTCGACCGCGGCGACGAGAACTATCTGTCCCTGCTGGACGAGGCCGACGCCCATATCGCCAGCAACGGCCTGGACCTGCCGCAGGAGCCCGAGGCCCGCAAGCGCGAGCCCGACCCGGATTGCGTGACCGACCCGATCCTGGAGCTGAACCTTGCCGGGGCCGGGATCGCCACGGTGATCTGGGCCACCGGCTTTGCGGTGGATTTCGGCTGGATCAGGGCCGATGCCTTTGACGAGCGCGGCCGTCCGCTGCACCAGCGCGGCGTGTCGGTCCAGCCGGGGCTCTATTTCCTCGGACTGCCCTGGCAGTCGCGACGCGGCTCCAGCTTCATCTGGGGGGTCTGGCACGATGCCCGGCATATCGCCGAGCAGATCGTGATCCAGCGCAAATATTCCGACTATCAGGGCAAGGCCCAGCGAACGCTGCAAGAGGCATGATCTTGCGCCCCCGCCAATGGCGCCCTTGAACAACCGCACCGCACCCATGGAGACCAGGATGGCCCACACCCGCATCCGCAAATTCAACACCCGCGACACCTATCCCGAGCAGAAGCTCGACAACGACCTTTGCCAGGCGGTCGTCACGCAGGGCGGCAGGATCGTCTGGCTGCGCGGCCAGTGCCCGCAGGACCTGGACACGGCCAGGAACATCGACAGCCACGATCCGGTCGAGCAGACCCACAAGGTCATGCAGAACATCCGGCAACTGATCGAGGAAGCCGGCGGCCGGATGGAGCATCTGGTCAAGGTCGTCGTCTACATCACCGACGTGCGCCACCGCGAGGCGGTCTATCGCACCATGGGCGAATATCTCGGGGGGGTGCATCCGGTCTCGACCGGGCTCGTGGTGCAGGCGCTGGCGCGGCCGGAATGGCTGGTCGAGATCGACGGCACCGCCGTCATCCCGGTGTAAGCCGATGACCTTTTCCCTGGTCGCGCGCTGCCCCGAAACCGGGATGTTCGGGATTGCCATATCCTCGTCCTCGCCCGCGGTGGCGGCGCGCTGTTCCCATGCCCGTGCGGGCGTGGGCGCGGTCGCCTCGCAGAACGTCACCGACCCTGCGCTGGGGCCGCTGGCGCTGGATCTGATGGAGGGCGGCATGTCGGCCCCCGATGCCGTCGCCGAGATCCGGCGCCGGGGACGGTTCATCGAATACCGGCAGGTTCTGGCGGTCGATGCCAAGGGCCGGACGGCGATCCATTCGGGGCCGAATTCCCTGGGCATCTGGACGCAGGCGCAGGCGGAAAACGTCGCCTCGGGCGGCAACCTGCTGGCCGATGACGGCGTGCCGCAGGCCATCGTCGACGGCTATCTGGCGGCTTCGGGCCATATCGGGGACCGGCTGATCGCCGCGATGCGCGCCGGCCTTGCCGCCGGCGGCGAGGCCGGCCCGGTCCATTCGGCAGGCATGATGATCGTCGACAAGGTCGGCTGGCCCGTGGCCGACCTGCGCTGCGACTGGACCGAGGATTGCCCCATCGAGGCCATCGCCCGGCTATGGGACATCTACAAGCCGCAGCTCGACGCCTATGTCCAGCGCGCGCTGGACCCGCGCGAGGCGCCCTCTTACGGCGTGCCCGGCGACGAATGAACCCGGCCGGGCGCTGCTGCATCGCTGCGCCCGGCCGCTGCACCCGCCATCCGGCCAAAGCCCGCCGGCCATGCCGCCCGGGTTTCCTGCACATTGCCCCGGATGAAGGCAGCATGAGATTTTCGCCCGATCAGATGCGTCGATATGTCACATTGCTTGCAGTGACGAAGCTTTCAGGGCAATACTCGGGCCACGTCGGCGCCAGGCCGCAAGCCAAGGGCGCAAGGACGGGCGGCAAAGGCATCCGCCGCAATGCCAACCACCGAGTCGGAAGAAACATGCCCCTTCGCTATACGCTGCGGCAGCTCGAATACTTCGTCGCCGTGGGCGAGACCGGCAGCATTGCCGCCGCCTCGCAGCAGGTGAACGTCTCGTCGCCCTCGATCTCGGCCGGGATCTCGCAGCTCGAGGAAGAACTGGGGGTCAAGCTTTTCATCCGCTATCACGCGCAGGGCCTGACGCCGACGCTGGCGGGGCGCAAATTGCTCGACCATGCGCAGACCGTGCTGCGCCAGGCCGCGACGTTGCGCGATCTGGCGGGGGATCTGTCCGGCTCGGTCCGCGGGCCGCTGGCCATCGGTTGCCTCAGCACATTCGCCCAGATCGTGTTGCCGGGCCTGCGGCGCAGCTTCATCGAGGAATACGACGAGGTCCGCATCTCGCAGGTCGAGGCCGACCAGGCCGAGCTGTTCGGCCTGCTGCGGCAGGCCAAGATCGACCTGGCGCTGACCTACGACCTGGACCTGCCGGGCGACCTGCGCTTCTTCCCGATCATCGAACTGCCGCCGCTGGTCGCGATGAGCGAAAACCACCCGCTGGCGCATCTGTCCGAAGTCTCGGTCCAGCAGCTTGCGCCTCATCCCATGGTGCTGCTCGATCTGCCGCTGAGTTCCGAATATTTCCTGTCCTTCTTCACCAAGGCCGGATTGCGCGCCAATATCTCCGAGCGCACGCGCGACATGGCGGTGATGCGCAGCCTTGTCGCCAATGGCTTCGGCTATTCCATCGTGAACGTCCGGCCCCTGCACGACGTGGCGCCGGACGGAAAGCCGATGCGGTTCCTGCCCCTTACCGGCACACCGCGCCCGATGAAGCTGGGCCTGCTGATAAGCCGGGGGACCGAGCGTCCCCGGCTGCACAAGGTCTTTATCGACCACGCCCGCGACTGGATCGAAAGGCAGAGCCGGAATCTGCTGGGCCTGCTTCCGCCCGCCGAGACCGAGGAGCCCCGGCGCGCAAGCCGCAGCGGCTGACGGATCGACGGCTTGCCCGGCTGTGGCCCGGGGCAAGCCCCGGCGGCAATCACCCGTCAAGAGGCCGGAAAGAACATGGGCATGACGACGACCCCGACGATCAGCAGCGCCCAGCATGCCCAGGGAAACCATGCCGCCAGGAATGCCCTGCGCCGCTCATCCCTTACCGGCACGACCGCCATCCACAGCAGCGCGGCACCAAGCGCATAGGTGGCATGGACCACCCAGTCACGGACATGGACGACCCGGCCCGCGGGCCAGTTCGCTTCCTGATACGAGGTGCTGTGCGCAACCAGCAGGATGAACAGCAGCGACCCAAGGCTGTTTACGATGGCGGTCAAGGGCAATGCGTCGGCTCCGATCCGTTACTGCGCGAAAACGGCTCTTTATGGCGGCCGGGTTTCCTGTGCAATTGCGGCCAGGGGTGCAATGCGGATTCGATCGCATCACCCCTCGGCCCGTGAGCGCATGACCAGGAAGGCGGCCAGCGGAAGCGCGATCAGGCCGCCGGCCAGCAGCGGGTCGGGCAGCACGAAGGCCGTGTAGAAGATGGAGGCGCAGTCCATCGAAGCCAGCATGAACGAAAGACAGACCAGTCCCGCACAGATCCAGAACAGCACCACTTCGCAACGGGCAACCGCCCGATTCAGCCGAAGCAGGCGCAAGGCGAGTGGCGCGAGGAAGATCCCGAAGCTGCCGATCATGGCATCGTCGTCACCCCCGGAACTGAAGAGGTCGCGACAGAAGAAGGGACCGTCGGCATCCCGAAACGCCAGCCCCGGCGACAGATCCTCGTAGGCAAGGCCGACGAAGGCCATCATGGCCAGAGCGGCGATATATGCCAGATGTCCCGCCTTGCGCATTCCTGCCCTTCCGGATGCCGTTCCCGATGGCACTACCCATCGGGCAGCCGCGCGCAAGAATCCAGCGCAACCGTCGGAGCGGGCCTGATCGGTCGCGTCACGCAACATCCTCGCAACGCGCCACGAGCCATTCCCGCAATGCGCCCTGCCCGGTGGTTTCGGGACTGGCGTGCAAGCGGGTCAGCCAATAATCGCCCGCCGCAAGCACGGCCTCGAACGGCCGGGCCAGCCGTCCGGCCTGGGTCCAGGACGAAAACAGCGCGACCGGCACCAGTCCCACGCCATGGGACCGGGCGGCCATTTCAGCGATGGCCAGCGAGGTGTCGAAGACCGAGCCGCGCAGCTGCGGTGCCGGCAGCCCCTGGCCGGCGAACCACCGCTCCCATTCATTCGCGCGATAGGATCGCAGCAGGGGCACCGACAGAAGATCCTCGACCCTGCGCAGGCGCCCGGCCAGTTCGGGGCTGCACACCACCATCATCGCGCCGCTCATCAGCCTGGTCGCCGCCACGCCGTGCCAACTGCCGTCGCCGAAACGGACCGCCAGGTCCAGCCCTTCGCCGGCCAGGTCGACGCGGTTGTTGTTGGTGTGGATGCGCAGGTCGATCGAGGGGTGAAGCCGCTGGAAATCCGCAAGGCGCGGGATCAGCCATTCCGTGGCGAAGCTGTTGACGACGCCCAGGTTGATCGTCTCGTGATAGTGCCCGGCCGAAAAGCGATCCAGCGTCCCGGACATCTCGTCGAAGATCCGGGTCAGGACCGGGGCCAGCATGATCCCCTCTTCGGTCAGCACCAGCCCGCGCGGGACGCGGCGGAACAGCGTGACCCCCAGGCGCTCCTCCAGCCCGCGGATCTGGTGGCTCAGCGCCGCCTGCGTCACGCAAAGCTCGATGGCGGCGCGGGTCAGGTTCAGGTGGCGCGATGCCACCTCGAAGGCGCGCAGGGCGTTCAGGGGAAGTTGCGGGCGATCCATGCCGCCGAAATTAGATTATCTCATGGCAGAAGTGAAATATGATCGTTTGCGCCCCGTTGCCGCGTCGCTTTAACTGGGCGCATGGCGGCCGCAGACAAGCCGCCCCGATATGAGCAGAGCGGAAACATGAATATGAATTATGGATGCGTGGGCCTTGGCCTGTTCGCAGCGGGCCTTGCCATGCCGGCCTTGGCGATGAGCGAGGCCGAGTTCCGGCAGATGGCGGCCGGGATCTTTGCCCCCGTCATCGCCGAGCATGACATTCCCGGCCTCGCCGTCGGCGTGACCTGGCAGGGGCAGGACTATGTCTATACCGCGGGCATGGCCGACCGCGCGGCCGCCGTGCCCGTCACGGCCGAGACGCTGTTCGAGCTGGGTTCGATCAGCAAGACCTTCAACGTGACGCTCGCCGCGCTGGCGGCGCAACAGGGGCGCCTGTCGCTTGCGGATCCGGTCGCCGCGCATCTGCCGGAACTGAAAGGCAGCGCGATCGGCTCGGTGTCGCTGATGGACCTTGCCACCCATCAGACCGGCGGCCTGCCCCTTCAGGTGCCGGATGAGGCCGGCGACGACGGCACGCTGATGCGCTGGCTGGGGGACTGGCAGCCCGTGCCGAGCCAGGGCGAGCGGTCCTATTCGAATGTCAGCATCGGCCTTCTGGGACGCATCGCCGCCCGGGCCATCGGCGAACCCTATGCCGAGGCGCTGCGCAGCCATGTCCTGCATCCGCTGGGGCTGGAAAGCACCCATGTCGATGTGCCGGCGGCAGAGATGCCGCGCTATGCCTGGGGCTATTCGCGCCGGGACGACAGCGCCATCCGGGTTAATCCGGGCATGCTCGACGACGAGGCCTATAGCCTGAAGTCGGACCTGCACGACATGCTGCGCTTCCTGCAGGTCAACCTGGGCGATACGGATGTCCCGCCTAAGCTGCGCGAGGCCGTGGCGCAAACCCATGCGGGCCAGACAGGGACGCAGCACTTCCAGCAGGCGATGATCTGGGAGCGCTACCCCTGGCCGGTTTCCCGCGACCAACTGCTGGCCGGGAATGCGGCCGAGATGGTCATGGAAAGCCAGCCCGCGACCCGGCTGGAGCGACCCGATCTGTCCGACCATGCGGTGCTGTTCAGCAAGACCGGATCGACGAACGGCTTCGGCGGCTATGTCGCCTTCATCCCGGCCGAGGAACTGGGCCTGGTCATCCTGGCCAATCGCAACATCCCCAATCCCGCCCGCGTGGATGCGGGATTGGCCCTGATCGAAGCCGTTCTGCAGGCGGACGAATGAGGATCGGCCATCTTGCACTCGCTGCGCTGGCCATCCCGACTCGGACGCCGATGCCCCCTCGGCGCCAGCGCTAGCGGCTGACCAGCACCACCTCGCCCGCGCCGGCGCCCGTGGCGATCTGCAGCGCCGCCCATTCCTTGGCCGCCTGATTGCGGGCCGAGGCGGCCGAGAGCCGGGCGCTGGCCGTCGAGCGGTCGGAATCGAGCAGGTCCAGCAGCGCCAGCTCACCCTCGGCAAAGCTCGTCCGGGCGAGTTGATAGGCGCGGTCATAGGCGGCCGCCGCGCCTTCCAGCGCCGCGGCTTGCTCGCGATAGCGGCGCAGGTTCGATTGTGCGACCTGCACGTCCTCGACCGCCTGTGACACGCTGGCACGCCAGGCGATCTCGGCCTCGCGCGCCTCGGCCATGCGGCGCGCGCGCGTGGCCTGCAGCGCGCCCTGGTTCAGCACCGGGAAAGAAATCGCCGGCCCGAAGCCCCAGGACTTCGCCCCGCCGCTTTCGCTGACCGAGCCGGTGAGCGACAGCGAGGGCAGCAGGTCGGCCGTCGCCACCCCCACCGCCGCAAGCGCCGCGGCCAGGTCGTATTCGGCCGCGCGCAGGTCGGGCCGGTTGCGCAGCAGGTCCGCCGGCACGCCCGCTCGGCCCGTCGCTGGGATGCGTGGCTGCGCCGCGCCGCGCTTCATCTGCGCCAGCACGCCTGCGGCGGGTTCGTTGAGCAGCGTCGCGATGCGATAGGCCTGGGCGTTGAACTGTGCCTCATAGCCCGGCAGCTCGGCCCTGGCGCCGGCCAGCAGCGCCTCGGCCTGGGCCATATCGAACTCGCTGACCACGCCGAACTCGCGCTGGTCGCGGGTGATGCGGACGGTCTCCTCGCGGGTCGAAACGGTCTTGCGGGTCAGGGCCAGCGCCTGCTGGTAATAGCGCGCGTCGCCATAGGCATCGATCAACTCGGCGATCCAGGCCAGCCGCGCCGTGCCCAGCCCCGCCTTGGCGGATTCCAGGCTGGCCGCGGCGCCCTGTCTTTCACGCCGCGCACCGCCGAACAGGTCAAAGACGAAATTCGCGCCAAGGCTCGAATTGCCGGCGGTCTGGACCGCCCCGCCCGCGCTGGCGCCCCGTTCGCGCGCAGCGCTGGCCGTGCCCGAGACCTGGCCGGCAAGCACGCCGGTGCCGCGCAGATCGGCGGCGGCGGCGCGGATGCGCTCGCGCGCGGCGGCCTCGTCCAGGTTCTGCTTGAGACCTCGCGCGATCAGGTCGTTCAGCACCGGGTCGCGGTATTCTGCCCAGAAGGCGCGGCTGGCCAGCTTGCCGGCCGATGCGGCCTCGCCCTCGACAAATGTCGCGGGCACGGGGATCGCGGGGCGGGCGTCGGGATCGGGTCCGACGGCCGCGCAGCCCGCCGCCAGAAGCAGCAGCGCCGGGCCGAAAAAGCGGGAAGGAGAAATCACGTCTTGGCTCTCTTGTTGGTGAAATGCTGCACGGCCCTGAGGACCGCGACGTAGAAGACGGCGACGAGGAAGATGCCGATCACCGCCGAGGCCGTGATGCCGCCCAGCACGCCGATGCCGATGGATTGCTGCGCCGCCGCGCCCGCGCCGCTGGCCAGCGCCAGGGGCAGAACGCCCAGCATGAAGGCGAGCGTCGTCATCAGGATCGGGCGCAGCCGCATGCGCGAGGCCTCGACCGCCGCCTCCAGAAGCGGCTTGCCATGTCCGTGCAACTGCTGGGCGAATTCCACGATCAGGATGGCGTTGCGCGCGGCAAGGCCGATGGTCGTCAGCAGGCCGACCTTGAAATAGACGTCGTTCGACTGGTCGAAGACCAGCGCCGCCGCCATGGCGCCGACGATGCCGATGGGCACGGTCATCATCACCGAAAGCGGCACCGACCAGCTTTCGTAAAGCGCCGCCAGCGCCAGGAACACCACCAGTGCCGACAGCGCGAACAGCATCGGCGCCTGGCTGCCCGAAAGCCGCTCCTGATAGGAAAGCCCGGTCCAGGCGGTGCCGTAGCCGCCATCCATGCCGGCGACCAGCTCCTCCATCACCTCCATCGCCGTGCCGGACGAAACGCCCTGCGCCGGCGCGCCGGTGATCTCCAGCGAACGGGTGCCGCCATAGCGGGCAAGGCTCTGCGCCTGCTGGTCCCAGTCCTGCGCGGTGAAGGCGGTAAAGGGCACCATGTCGCCTGCGGTGTTGCGGACATACCATTTCTCGATGTCGTCGGGCTGCATCCGCGCCTCGGCCTTTCCCTGGACGATGACGGGGCGCAGTTCGGTGCCCAGCGAGAAATCGTTCACGTTCGCGCTGGCGAAGATCACCGACAGCGTCGTGTTCAGGTCCGAGATCGACAGGCCGTAGGCCGCCGCCTTCTGCTGGTCGATGTCGATCCGGCGCGAGGTCTCGAATGGCGCGTCATTGCCTTGCAGGCTGGTGACGCGGCCATCGGCCGTGGCCTTTTCCACCAGTTCGTCGGCAGCGGCGGCCAGCGCCTCCTGCCCGTGGCCGGACTGGTCGATCAGGTGCATGGTGAAACCGGCCGTATTGCCCATGCCCTGGATGGCGGGCGGCTGCATGAAGAAGACCTGCCCGTTGCGGTTCTCCATGAAGCGCAGGTTGCCGCGCGTCGCCATGGATGCGGCATCGAAGCCCTCGCGCAGCTCGAAATCCTTGAGCTTGACGAAGATCATCGCGTTGCGCGGACCCGAGCCGCCGAAGCCGAAGCCAAGCGCGGCAAAGACGCTCTCGGCGGTGTCCTTCTCGGTGCCGAGCACATATTGCTCGACCTCCTCGACCAGCGCGCGGGTGCGTTCGGCAGTCGAGCCCTCGGGGGTTTCGACCATGACCATCAGCACGCCCTGGTCCTCGGACGGCAGGAAAGAGCCGGGCAGTTTCTGGTAAAGCATGTATGCCCCGGCACCAAAGGCCAGCAGCACGACCAGGAAGCGGAAGGGCCGGCGCACAAAAGCGCCCACCGCGCCGGCATAGCCGTTCGTGGCCCGGTCCAGGTTGCGGTTGAACCATCGCGCGGGCGCGATGCCGTCGCCATGGCCGCGCGGTTTCAGCAGCGTCGCGCACATGGCCGGGGTCAGGATCAGCGCGACGCCCAGCGACAGGACCATGGCGGTGATGATGGTGACCGAGAACTGCCGATAGATCACCCCGGTCGAGCCCGACATGAAGGCCATCGGCAGGAACACCGCCGACAGCACCAGCACGATGCCGACCAGAGCCGAGGAAATCTCGTCCATGCTCTTCTCGGTCGCCTCGACCGGGCCGATGCCTTCCTCTTCCATCACCCGCTCGACATTCTCGACCACGACGATGGCGTCGTCCACCAGAAGGCCGATGGCCAGCACCATCGCGAACATGGTCAGCGTGTTGATCGACATGCCGGCGAATGACAGCACCCCGAAGGTGCCCAAGAGCACCACCGGGATCGCCAGCGTCGGGATCAGCGTCGCGCGCCAGCTTTGCAGAAAGACCAGGATGACCAGGAAGACCAGCACCACCGCCTCGATCAGCGTGTGATAGACCTGATTGATGGATTCCTCGACGAAGGGCGAGGTGTCGTAGGGATAGACGATCTGCACTCCGGCCGGCAGCGAGGATTGCAGCCCGTCCAGCACCTCGCGCACCGCCTCGGCCGTGTCCACGGCGTTCGCGCCCGTGGCCAGGTTCACGCCGAACCCGGCGGCGGGCATGCCGTTGTAGCGCGAGGACGAGCCGTAATCCTCCTGCCCGATCTCGATATCGGCCACGTCGCCCAGAAAGATCGTGGCGCCGTCGCTGTCGGTGCGCAGCAGGATACGCTCGAATTCGCGCACCGAGGTCAGCTGCGACTGCGCCGAAAGCGCCACGTTCAGTTGCTGGCCCTTGACCGTGGGCTGGCTGCCGAGGCTGCCCAGGGTGACGTTGGTGTTCTGCTCGCTGACGGCCGAGACCACGTCCGAGGGCGTGACCTGATATTGCAGCATCCGGTCGGGATCCAGCCAGATCCGCATCGCATAGCCCGAGCCGAAGCTGTTGATCGAGCCGACGCCGGCGGTGCGCTTGACCGGGTTTTCGATCACCTGCGCAACCAGATCGCCCAGTTCCAGCGAGGAATAGCTGCCGTCGGTCGAGGTCAGCGCCCCCACCAGCAGGATGGACGAGGTCGAGCGGCTGACCGAGACGCCCTTGCTCTGCACCGACTCGGGCAGTTGCGAGGTCACCAGTTGCAGCTTGTTCTGCACCTGCACCTGGGCGATGTCCGGGTCCACGCTGTCGTCGAAGGTAAGCTGGATCGAACTGGACCCCTGAGACGAGGTCGAGGTCATGTAGATCAGCCCATCAAGGCCGGTCATGCCGTCCTCGATGATCGAGGTCACCGAGTTCTCGACGATGTCGGGCGAGGCGCCGGTATAGGTGGCGCTGATCCTGACCGTGGTGGGCGCGATGTCGGGATATTGCGCGATGGGCAGGCTGGACAGGCCATAGACCCCGGCCAGCATGGTGATGATGGCCAGAACCCAAGCGAAGACGGGGCGGTGAATGAAGAAACGGGCCATCGGATCACTCCGCCTGCTGCGTCGCCGGCAGGTCGCGGACCACGCCGTTCTCGTCGATCTCGACCGCAACCGGCGCGACCTCGGCGCCTTCGGCCAGATTGGTGCCGCCGTTCACGATCAGCGCGTCGCCGTCCTTCAGCCCGTCGGTGACGATCCAGCTGTTCTCATGCACGCCCTCCTCGGTCAGCACGCGCTTCACCGCCTTGCCATCCTCGGCCACCCAGGCCGAAAGCGTGCCGTCGCGCCCGCGCGTCGCGGCCATCTGCGGCACCAGCACCGCCTGGATCCGGCCGATCTCGATCCGGCCGCGCACGAACATGCCGGGCAGGATGCGGCGCTCGGGATTGTCGAAGCGGAAGCGGAAGTCGATAGCCCCGGTCGAGGTCGAGACGGTATAGCCCGGCGCCACCATCTCGCCCGTGGCGGCATAGGTCACGCCGTTCTCCAGCGTAAGCTGCGCCTTCAGCCCCTGGCTCATCCTGATCTGGCCCGACTCGATGCGCTCGCGGATGCGTTGCAGCCGGGCCGAGGGTTCGTACATGTCCACGTCGATGGGATCGAGCTGGGTGACCGTCGCCAGCGCATCGCTTTGCCCCGCGGTGACCAGGTCGCCCGGCGAGACCGCGGCGACCGAGGGCAGCCCGTCCAGCGGGCTGGCGATCGTGGTCCAGGACAGCTGCGTCTCGGCCAGCTTCAGCGCCGCCTCGGCGGCGGCGGCGGCGGCCTGCGCCTGCTCCATCGTGGCCTGCGCCTGTTCCAGCGCCGCCTGGGTCGAGCCCGAGCCCTGCAGCCGGCGCGACCGCTCATAGGCCGCCTCGGCCTGCGGCACGGCCGCCTTGGCCGAGGCAAGGTTGGCCCGCGCCTCCTGGACCGCGGCCTCATAGGTGGTCGGATCGATGCGGAACATGGGATCGCCCACCTTGATCGGCTGGCCGGGATTGTAGAGCACCTCGGTCACGAAACCGTCCACGCGCGGGCGGATGTCCACCGCATCCCGTGCCACGGCGCGACCGGGCAGCGTGCTGACCAGCGGCACGGATTCGGCCGTGACGGAAATCACCCCGACCTGCCTGGGACCGGGCGCGACGGGCTGCTGCGCCGCGGCCTGTCCCGCAAGGGAAAGGGCGGCCAGGGCAATGCCCAGCCGGGCAAGCCGATGGAGAAAGCGAAAGGTCATGCGGATCATCCTTGGTCGAAAACGGGTTGGTGCAGTTCAGCCTGCGACAGGCCGCACGTCGGCGGGAGGGATCGGCCTCATCTTCGGTCCTGCGTGCCGTCCCAGAGCACCCACAGCCAGAACAGGCAGTTCAGCAACGCGCCGATGGCGCCGCCGCGCTCGGCATGGCCGAAGGCCCAGCCGATCAGCGCACAGACCTCGACGCTGAGCGCCAGCGACATGACGAACCAGATCAGCGCGCCGAGCAGCCGTGCCAGCCAGTCGTGATCGTGGTCCAGAGTCATCCGGCACCCCCGTCCTGGGGCGCAGCCACCGGATCCGCCCGCCCGGCAAGGCATTCGGCCAGGATGATGCAATCGCGAAGGGCGCCGGCGACGGCCGGGTTCAGCACCGGGTCCAGCAACTCGCCCTGCCCGTCGACCAGCCGAAAGACCAGCCTTTCGCCGCCGAACCCGATCAGGCTGAACGAGACCGGCACCATCCGCCCCGCGCTGGCATCGGCGTCCGCGTCGCCCGCGCGCGGCACGCAAAGCGTCATGCACCGCCGGGCTTCGGCAAGGGTTTTGCTGGTCATGGTCGCGCGTCCTGTCACCTGTCCTCGGGCCGCGTTCTGCCGCCACCCGGAACCATGATGCCCGACAATCGCCGGGGCGCACGCATATATTTGTAAGGAATTGTTTCTGGCCGGCGGCGAGAAACGCTTTGTTACAATTTCGGTTTTTCGGGAAACACACGGATACACCGGGGACGAACGGCAGAAACAGCCCGCGGCTACATCGAAACCGGGCCTCCGCCGCCGGGCGGAGCCGGGATGATTCGCGCCAGAGCCGGGGGATAACCGATGCGCAAGACCATGCCAGTCGCGCTGATCCTGGGCGCCCTGCTGATCGCGGTCGCAGTGCTGCGCTGGCCCGGCGCCACGCCGGGCGGTGCCGCCGCCCCGGGCTACCTGACCGCGCCTGCAGAGCGCGGTTCTCTTGAGGTATCGGTTCTTGCTGAGGGTCGTTTGAAGCCTTCGAACCTTGTTGCGGTGGGTGCGCAGGTTTCGGGTCGGATCACCGAGCTGGCGGTGGTTCTGGGCCAGCGGGTGGAG
>NZ_JASSPE010000041.1:0-15142 GCF_030234105.1 Paracoccus sp. SSJ
CCACAACCAGCATCCCACACTGTGCCCCCCGATAGCCTCGGAGGCATCATGACCATCAGCGTAAGGGGGGTCATTTTTGGAAGCCGATTACCCCGTTACGGGGTCAATTTTGCACGCCGGTTCACAGGCCTCGGCACGAACATCACGCCCGAGATCGTGTTGAACTATGCATCCGCGCCCATCAACCTGCTGGCGCAGGAGTGGCACGAGCGCTTCCTCGAATGGGAACACCATTCCAAGCAGCAGCAAAAACATCCGGTGCCGCCGGTGTTCATCGTCGTGTGCCGAGACACCGCCGTTGCCAAGGAAGTCCACGACTGGCTGGCGAATGGGAACGACAGCTACGGGGTTTCTCCGGCCTGGTTCCGCAATGCGCCCGGGCAGGAGGTCACTGTCAGGATCGACTCGAAGGTCATGGAGGACATCGAGGAAGGCGGGTCAAAGGACGAGACCAAGCGGCTTCGATTCATCCTCGACACGGTCGGCAAACCGGAATGGCCGGGCGGCAAGATCCCCGAGGACTGGTCCGAGCTGGTGCGCAAGCACAACGACAAGGTGGCCAGCGATGACAACGACGGGTCGCTGAAGTGGATCGATGAGCGCATCCCGCCGGGGCGAGATGTCCGTTGCATCGTCTCGGTCGCGATGCTGGCGGAGGGCTGGGACGCCAACACGGTCACGCACATCGTCGGGCTCCGTCCGTTTGGCTCACAGCTCCTGTGCGAGCAGGTCGTCGGGCGGGCATTGCGGCGCAAGAGCTATGCGCTCGACGAGGAAACACAGATGTTCGCCGAGGAGACGGCCAAGGTCTTCGGTGTCCCCTTTGAGCTCATTCCGTTCAAGGTGAAGCCGGTCGGTCCGCAACCGCCGCAGCCAGATCCGAACCACATATACTCCGTCCCGGAGAAGGCCGAGTTCGAGATCACCTTTCCCATCGTGACCGGCTACCACCAGTCGGGCCAGTTCGATGTGCATATCGACTGGAGCAAGGTCGCCAAGGTGACGATCGACCCGATGAAGATCCCACAGGTGGTTGAGCTGACCCCTCTGACAACACCTGACGGAACATTGGCGGCATTCGGGCCGGGTGAACGCCCTATCCTCTCGTTGAAGGACTGGCGCGCCCGGTTTCGCGATCAGCAGGTTGCATTCAGGTTGGCACGTGAGATCTGCGACCGCTGGCTCTCGGACAACGGCGCCGAAGCAGTTCCAGTCCAGCAGCTCTTCCCGAAGGTCGCATTCGCGGCGAAGCGCTTCCTTGCAGAAAAGCTTGATCGAAAGGGTGATAGCCGGCCGTGCGACGTGCTGCTGGTCGGCGAATACATGCAGGCTGCCATCGGCTCCCTGCTCGAAGCCATCAAGAAGGGATCAGCAACAGGCGGCGGCGAGGTTGCCATCATTCCCCAAGGTGCAGCCGGTAGGGGAAGCACGCTCTACGTCGACTTTCACACGACGAAACCGATCTACCCGGTCACGAGGTGTCATCTGAACGCGATGGTGGCTGACACGAAGAAGTGGGAGCAAAGTGCCGCCTTCCTTCTCGACAGCCATCCGGGCGTGAAGAGATGGGTCAAGAACGACCGGCTGGGGTTCACGATCCCCTACCGGCATCGTGGCCTGCTGTCGCGCTACATCCCCGATTTCCTCGTTGTCACGGATCGGGACGAGAACGTCATTGTCGAGATCAAGGGTCAGGTCACTGACGATGCCGATGCCAAGGCGAAGGCGGCTGAGCGGTGGGTCGAAGCCGTCAATCGCCTCGGTGAGCACGGTGAATGGAGGTACCTGCTGGTAGAGGATCCGGGGCGACTAGGCATCCAGATCAACGCGTTCACTGGTTCCCAGTGGGATGAGGGACCTTTTGAACTCACATGAACGCAATTTGAGAACCAACCTTGGATGGTAGCGCGCCAAGAAATGGCACGCGAAGTCGGCGTGAAGTGTCGAGGCACACATCCAGAAACGGACCAGGCCTGATCATTGACCCGACTGCAGCGACGCCCGCTTCTAGGATTTCTGGCTGACCCATTCGGCAAATCCGCCAGGGCCCTTGAAATCGATGCCGATCATCTGCGGATCACCCGCCGGGGACGTGTCGCAACGATGTCCCTTCAGTTGCTGTCCAGCCCTCCCTCACTTCGAAGAGGGCTGTTTGGAACGAAACTGACTATTTCTGCGGGTGACCAGGAAGACGTCATCCTGAAGGGGGCTGGCTATCGGAAATCCATCGCGTTCTCGGAAGAGCTCAAGGATGCATGGGTCCGCTTCAATCTAGCCGCCTTGAAAAAGGAGGCGGCGCGCTTGGACAGGATCCTCGCAGGAGTTCGGTCGCTGACGGCGCCGTCCCGCTACCCTGCCGCATGTGCGGTCACGCCCCTGCTGGATGACGCCCGAGCACTGGATGCTTCGCTGCTGTCGAAGCTGAATGCCGAAGCCATCGGCCCCGAGGCCGTCGAGCGCATTGCGCCCGTCCGAAAATTCGCAGCTGAGCCGCGCGCGTTGCGGGCGAATGGCATAGCCGTATTCGTCGCCTCTGAACTGGACCGCTGGAAGGAGTTTTTCGACACCATTGAAAGCAAGCCGCTGACGCCGGAGCAGCGCCTCTCGGTTGTTGTCGATGAGGACGCGACGCTCGTCCTCGCTGGGGCGGGCTCGGGAAAGACCAGCGTCATCACCGCCAAGGCTGCCTACCTCGTCACGGCTGGCATCCGCCAGCCAGAAGAAATCCTGCTTCTGGCCTTCGCGAAGAACGCGGCGGAGGAGATGTCGGAACGGGTCGAGGCACGATCCGGCGTGCCCATCGTCGCGCGAACCTTCCATGCGATTGCCTACGACATCATCGGCATCGTGGAAGGGTCGAAGCCCGCCTTGGCCGACCATGCCACCGACGACATGGCCTTTACCAACCTGATCAAGCAGATCTTGAAGGACCTGGTCCACCTGCTGTCAGAGGTGTCGAGGGCAATCATTCAGTTCTTCGCGCATTTCCTGGTCGAACCGAAGACTGAATGGGACTTCCAGACCAAGCACGACTTCTACACCCATATGGAAACCCAGGACCTACGCACGCTGCAGGGCGAAAGGGTCAAGAGTTACGAAGAGCTGCAGATCGCCAATTGGCTGTATGAGAACGGCATCGAATACGAGTACGAGCCGGTTTACGAACACAAGATCACTGAAACTGGAAGACGCGACTACCAGCCAGATTTCCGCCTCGTCGAGAGCGGCATCTACATCGAGCATTTTGGGGTGCGGCGCGAGAAGGCGCGGGACGGCAGCGAAAGGCTGGTCACGGCGCCTTTCGTGGATCGTGACGAATACCTGGCTGGCATGGACTGGAAGCGGAAGGTCCACGCCGAGCATGATACCACCCTGAACCGCGCCGGGTTTGCCGGAGGCTGATTTCGGTTAGTTACGCGGCCATGGCGTCAGTTTGCGAGATTTCCGATGAGAGAGCAAGAGCCTTGACTGGGCTTTGGTTATTTTGCCAAGAATCCTCCATCAACAGGCAAGGTGTGGCCAGTGATCATGGCGCTGTGGCTGCTCAAGAGAAACGCTATACTATGCGCAACCTCGTCTGGCCTTGCCAACCGGCCGAGCGGGGTAACATCCGAGATGCGCTGCATTGCTTTTGCATCAGCCTTGAGGGCTCCGATGAATGGTGTGTCCACCCATGTAGGTGCGACGGAGTTCACGCGGATTCCATCATTGGCCCATTCGCAGGCCATTGCCCGGGTCATGTTCACCACGGCGCCCTTTGTCGCGTGATAAGCCAGGTTCGGGTAAAGCCCACCCCCCGACAGTCCCATGATAGAGCCCAGATGCACGATCCGTCCCTTGATGCCCCTTTCTTTCATTTCACGCACGACCGCGCGCGAGGCCAGGAATATAGAGGTCATATTGACGTCGAGACTTCGCTGCCAAGTCGACAGCTTCTGGCTGATCGCATCCTCGCGCGGCGACACGCCGACCGACGTCACCAGCATGTCAACTTGGCCGTAGGTAGCCAGCGTTGCGGCTAGGGCAGTTTCGACCTGACGTTCGTCGCTGAGATCCCCAGTGTGAGAGGTGCATTGAACCCCCTTGCCCGACAGCTCGGCTATGGCGTTTTCCAATGCAGCGGCATTCGCATCCCACAGCGCGATCCTTGCACCCTGCTCACCCAGGAGGTGAGCAGTTGCCAGCCCGATGGCACCTGCACCTCCCGTGATCACCACGACTTGCCCTTCAAATGGAAGCATCATGCGCCTCCCTTTTGCAGACTGGCCAATAGACCCCTCGCTGCATTCATCAGCAGCCCCGTATCCACGGACGCAGCAACGAAGCCATAGCCCCAGTCGAGATAGCGTTGCGCGTCGGCCTGATTGGTCGCAAGGATACCGGCTGGCTTGCCCAAGGCCTTCAATCTGGCAACTGCATCCTGCAAGACTTCCTGCACATCAGGGTGCGCCGGATTGCCCAAGTGCCCCAGAGAGGCAGCAAGATCAGAAGGTCCGATGAAAACGCCGTCAACGCCAGGCACCGCGGCGATTTCCTCCAGTTGCTCCATTGCCGTGCCGGTTTCGATCTGCACAAGCAGGCAGAGTTCCTCGTCGGCCCGGCGCAGGTAGTTGGCGGCTAGGCCGAAACGGGTCGCGCGTGTCGATCCGGCTACACCCCGAATACCGGCCGGAGGATAGCGCATGGCACGGACGGCAGCCTGGGCCTCATCGGCGCTCTCCACAAAGGGGATCAGCAGCGTCTGTGCCCCTTGGTCCAGATGGCGCTTGATCAGAACCTTGTCGTTCCAGGCTGGCCGCACGACACTCGCTGTCTTGCCGGCCGCAGCGGCCTGCAGCAGCGGCATGATGCCGGATACGTCCACCGGCGCGTGTTCGCTGTCGAACAGCATCCAGTCATAGCCGACCAGGGACAGCATCTCGGCAAGCAGAGGCGAGACCGAGGACATCCAGATGCCGATCAGCTGCTCGCCTGCAAGCAATCGATGCTTGAAGTGATTTGTGGGGATTTGCATTGTCACTCTCAAACAAACTGAACAGCGACGGAGCCAAGCGGCCCGAAATCGGCGTGCAGGGTGTCACCCTTCTTCGCCCAGACCGGGCGGGTGAAGCTGCCCGACAGCAGCATGTGACCCGGTTCCAGCGTAACATCGAACGGCGCAAGCTTGTTGGCCAGCCAGGCCACTGCCATCGCAGGATGACCGAGCACGCCTGCGGCCAGTCCAGTCTCTTCGATCTCCGAGTTGCGATAGAAGATTGCCCCGACCCACCGCAGATCCACGTCGGTCGGCCGAACAGGGCGGCCCCCCAGAACCAGCCCGGCGGCAGCGCCATTGTCGGCTACCGTGTCGAAGATGCGTCGAGGTTCCTCGACGCGGGCGTCAATGATCTCGATCGACGGAACCACCCATTCCGTTGCCCGCAGCACGTCAACGAGGCCCACGTTCGGGCCTTTCAGCGGCTCCTTGAGGATAAAGGTCAGCTCCGGTTCGACACGCGGAACGCAAAAATCCTCGAACCTCACCTTGGCGCCGTCCTGCAGCACCAGATCGTCAAACATGTAGCCGTAATCAGGCTCATCGATTTTGGAGGCTGCCTGCATCGCCTTCGAGGTCAACCCGATCTTGTGGCCGATGATCTTTGCGCCAGCCTTTACCTTGGCATCGGCCACAGCCGAAGATATGGCATAGCTGTCAGCGATTTCGATACCCGGAAACATCTCGGATGGGCGCTTGCCCTGCTTCTTCGTGCGGTGGCTTTCGAGCAGGCTTTCGACGCAGCGGGTGCGTTCATCTTGGGTCAGCATGGCGCCGGTCCTTCAGAGCTTGATGCAGATGTTGCGGAGTTCAGTGTAGAACTCCATCGAATGAATGCCGCCCTCGCGGCCGATGCCGGATGCCTTGGCACCGCCAAAGGGCGTGCGCAGGTCGCGCAAGAACCAGCTGTTCACCCAGGCGATCCCGACCTCAATCTGCGCCGCCGTGCGATGTGCCCGCCCCAGATTGGCGGTCCAGATCGAGGTTGCCAGCCCGTAAGGCGAGGCATTCGCCATGGCGATACCTTCTTCCTCGGAGTCGAAGGGAGTGATGTGGGTGCAGGGTCCAAAGATTTCGTCAGTGACTACCGCCGCATCCGCGGAAAGCCCGGTCCACACTGTGGGTTGGACAAAGTAGCCGCCGTTGAAGCCATCGACTTCCGGTGCGCCGCCACCTGCCAGGATCTCGGCGCCCGCCGCCTTCGCCTTGGCGTAATATGAAAGCACCTTGTCGCGATGTTCGGCGCTGATGACCGGACCCATCGTGGTTGTCTTGGCGAAGGGGTCGCCGAACGCAAAGCCCTTGGCCTTCTCAGCCAGCGCCTCGCAGAACCGTTCATAGATGCCACGCTGAACATACAGCCGTTCAGTGCCCAGGCAGACCTGTCCGGAGTTGGCAAAACACGCCCGGCCTATGCCTTCGAGCGCCGCATCCAAGTCGGCATCGTCAAAGACAAGCCCGGCATTCTTGCCGCCCAGTTCCAGCGAAACCGGCCGCACGCCGTTTGCGGCAGCGCGCATGATCGCTTCGCCTGTCCGTGTTTCGCCGGTAAAGGTGATCCCGTCTATGCCGGGATGGGTGGTCAGGAATTCGCCCGCAGCATCGGGGCCATGGCCGTGGACGACATTATAGACGCCGCGCGGAATACCTACCGCGTTCATCACTTCGCCCAGCAGGGTAGCTGTGGCAGGGGTTTCTTCCGACGGTTTGACGACCACGGTATTACCGCAGGCAAGCGCCGGTGCGACCTTCCAGGTCATCAGCAGCAGGGGCAGGTTCCAAGGGCAGATCACTCCGATCACGCCGCGGGGACGACGGATCGAGTAGTTCACGGCGCCCCGGCCATCTGGGGTATCCATTTCGAAGCACTCGGTTCCTGTCACCAGGACCTGATCGGCAAAGACGTTGAAGTTCGCTGCCCCACGTGGAATGTCGATATGAGAGGCAAGAGATGCAGGCTTGCCGGTGTCCTTGATTTCGGCGGCCAGGAATTCGTCGAAACGCGCATTGATCCCGGCGGCGAGCTTGCGCAGCAGCGCCACGCGTTCGGCTACGGGCATCTTGCCCCAAGGCCCGTTCAGCGCTGCGCGGGCGGCACCCACTGCGGCATCGACTTCGCTTCGACCCGCAGAAGATACCTCACCAATCACTTCGCCGGTGACGGGATAATGGTTGGCGAAGGTCGGGCCAGAACCCCGCACGAATTCACCATCGATGAAGTTGAGATAGGTTGTCACAATCTTGTCCTTGTTCGTGTCGGGTCAGGAGGCGGCCAGTTCGGGATCGCCTGCGGTCATGTGGTCCCACATGCGTTCGATGATCCGGCCCGCGCGGGTGGCGCGCGTCTCGGCCTCTGCCTCGGAGATGATGGGCGCAGTGTCGGCAAGTCCGGTTTGAAGGGCGATCAGTTCGATCCGGCACATGTCTTCCAGATACCAGGCCAGAACGGTCGCAGCTTCGATGCTTTCACCCCAGACCACGGCACCGTTGCCGCGCATCAGGAGCGCCCGGCCCTGCCCCATGGCGTCGATGGCGCCCACCGCACGGCTGTCGTCGCGGATCAGTTGCGGGTCGTCCCACAAACCTACCCCAGGCTGGAAGTAGCAACCAAAACCGTGCCGTGCCTGGGGCACCCGGCCAAGCGCAGCCAGTGCCATCATGTTCGGACCCATGAAGCGCACGACACCGCCTGCCTGGAGGTGACGGACATAGATCTGCTGGTGCAGGCGCACCTCCCCCAGAACACCCTCTGGCAGGTCACCGTGGACAGGCACAGGCTCGCAGGTTGCACCCACCGGCGTCAGTGCCATTGGCATGGAAGGGCAGACGAGAAAGCTCTCCGTCCCCGCTCTCGCCGAGCAGTGCCCATAAGCGTGGACCAGGCCAGCCCGTCCCAGAGCCCGCGCCGCGATGCGCACGCGGCGGGCCACGTCGTCCTTGTTGTCGTGCATGGTCAGTCCTTGAATGCCGCGATCCGGGGCGCCGCGCCCCATTGGCAGAAACCCTTCGGCTCGAAATGGAACTGCCGGTCCCGCCACAGTGGCTCGTCGTGGATTTCGCAGACACCGGTCGAATACTCGAAGGTCATTCCCTCAGGACCGGTGAAATACAAAAACTGTGCCGACGACGTCGGATGGCGCCCAGGACCGAAAGTGATGTTCACCTGGTTCTCGCGCACATGATGGAAGCTGCGCTGGATATCGTCAGCACTTTCGACCTGATGGTTGATGTGCTGAATGCCGGCCTTGTGGAACGGGAACAGCGCAATGGAATGGTGGATCGTTCCAAGTCTCATCAGTGGTGCATCACCGATCCGGTCGGACACACGGGCGTTGCACACCTGCGTCCAGAATGCCTCATCCCGTTCCGCATCGGTGGTGCAAAGTCCGACATGACTGAAGCCGGTTATTCCCGCATCCCGGCTGCCGTGGAATCGGACGGCCGAGACATCGGGGCGCACCACGAACTCGATGCCGTTTCCGGTTGGATCGTTGAAGCGAATGAACTCGCGCACGTGGCGTGCGTCACATTCCTGCGGCGTGCCGTAATGCACGTCACTTCCCATCGCTTGCAATGTTGCTGCCGCCCGCTGCAGGTCATCTGACGAACCTATCTCGAACGCCGTGACCTGCTCGTCCGGGTTCCCTTCGAAATAGCACAGCGTATGGGCGCGCTCGTTCGATTTGAAATAGGTCGAGCCTCGGCGGCGCTCCGACACTTCAAGTCCAAGGATATTGACCGCGAACCACTCCGCCCCGGCAAGATCGCGAGTGCCCAGACGGCAATAAACGACGTCTTTCAGTTCAATCATGGGCTGTTCCTCCGAATTCGGGTGCGCGGGATGGCGATCCCCATGCGCAATGGCTTCGCGCGTCATCAACCAATTGGCGTGGCCCGCCATGTGGAAGTCCTTGCGCCGTTTCGGCCCGATAGCCGTAATAGATGCCGTCCGGTCCTTCTCCCAAAACAAACATCGCGTTCGAGGCAGCCTGCCGGCCTGGCCCGTGGACGACGGGGATCTGGTTCTTCTGGAAGAAATACCAGTTCTGCATGATGGCGTTGACGCCCTCGACCTCCCAGGTCGCCGCCAGCACCCCGTCGCGGTGCGAAGGATAGAGTGCAATCCGATGATGGGCATCGTCGATGTTCAGATAAACCGCGTCGCCGGCCCAGTCGGCCACCGTGGCGCCGACGCCACGGGTCCAGAACGCCTCATTCGCGTCAATATCCGTGCATGCCAGGCTGACAGCGCCGAACTCGGTTATCCCTGCATCGCGGTTGCCGTGATAGCGCCAGCCCGAAGTCAGCGGGCGCCACACGATTTCAATGGCAACGCCGTTCGGGGCCATGACCGCGATCCCTGCCTTCACCTGCCGCTTGCGGCAAGCAACATCATCCAGGTATTCCACCGTGCCAAAAGGCGCCAGAGCCTCGGCCCGCGCATCCAGATCTTCACGGCGACCGACTGTCAGGCCAATGGCGGGATGGGTCGCATCAGACCAGTATGCCAGCGCGTAGTTGCGCGCATCAGATCTGAAGTGGATCACGTCATCGCTGGCGACGTCACCCAGTTGCAGGCCCAGCTTGTCCAACGCAAAGTTTCGGGCCGTATCCAGCCCTTGGGGCGCAGGCAGCCGCAGATAGCGCAGGTCGCGGTAGATCAAAGTCATTTTCAGTCTTTCCTGATGAAACCGCCGGCCGAAGACGACGCGGCGGTCTATTGGGATCAGTTCAGCGCGGCAGCTTCCTGCAGCAGATCTTCGAACAGCGGCGATTTGGTCTTCCACTGGTCGTAGTAGGCTTCAATGGCTGGGCCGAACCATTCGCGATCCACCTCGACCACCGGCACATCCGTCCCTTTCAGGTTGGTCAGAAATTCTTCCTCGAGCCGTGCATAGGCTTCGACAATGGTTGCGGTCTCCGTCGCAAACTCCTCGGCGATGATGGCTTGGTCCTCGGGCGAGATCTGAGCCCATTTGCGGCCTGAAGCCGCTGCCAGCATCGGGAACATTCCGTGGTCAGAATTCAGGATCACACCGGCGTTAGAATAGTATTTGCTGTTCCAGGTGCTTTCTAGGTCGATCTGCATCCCGTCGATCTGCCCATTGGCAAAGGCGTCGTAAAGCGCCGGAAGCGGCATCGGCGTTGGCACGGCCTTCAACCCGGTCCACATGTCCAGTTCGGGCGCATAGGGGATCGTGCGGATCTTTTTGCCAGCCAGTTGGTCGACTGTCTCCACCTTGCCGTTCATCACGACCTGGCGCATTCCCGAAACGGCCCAGCCCAGCCCCTTCAGACCGAAACTGGGCAGCTTCTCCTCCAACTTCTTCGTCGTCTCGCCATCCAGCAGCTTGCCGGCGGTGACGATGTCCGGCACCAGGTAGGGCGCAGCCAGGATGCCGAAGTCGTTGTCGCGGTTCGCCAGCTCTCCCAAGGTCAGGAATGCGAAATCGAGCGCCCCGGTCTGCATCTGCTGCATCATCTGCGATTCAGGCCCAAGCTGGCCCGAGGGAAAGATCAGGATGTTGACGCGCCCCTCGGTCCGCTCGTTGATGCGTGCCGCCATGTCGGTGGCGCTCTTCGTCCACTGATGTGCTGGGGGCGTGATCATCGACATGCGATAGTCAGTGGCCTGCGCAGTGCCTGCGGCCATGAGCAGGACTGCTGCGGCACCCTTCAGGATCGTGGTAAACGTCATTCTTTCCTCCCTGTGAAAAGCTCAGGCCGCGTCGTTTCGCACCCGGGCGATTGCGGCAAAGGCACGCGGAACCATGCGGTTACGCTCGGCCATGATGTCGGTGGTAGAGCGCGGATCATGATCAGTGATGCCGCGGATCAGAAGATCGCAGGTGGCGCGATCGAGTTGTGGGGCACCCAGGTCGTCGAAATAGCTTTGGAAAGCAGGACCCAATCCTTTGAGGAACCGCTCCATCCCGCCTTCCCCTCCGGCAAGGTGGAATATGGTCGAGGGGCCATAGAGGGACCAGCGGGGCGCAAGACCCTCGCTGATCGCGCGTTCGGTTTCAGACAGCGATACGATGCCTTCAGTCGCAAGGTGGATTGCCTCGCGCCACAGGGCCGCCTGCAGGCGATTTACCACATGCCCGAGGATCGGCTTGTTCATGCGGATGACGCTTTTTCCCATTGCTTCATAGAACACGGTCAGGTCGTCCAGCCGCGCAGGCGCTGTGCTGTGCGACGGGCATAATTCGACCGTGGGCATGATCCAGGGCGGGTTGTTCGGATGGGCAATCACTAGGCGGCCGGGGTCGCCAAGCACCGCGCCGATATCGTCGGGTGACAGACCGGAACTGGAGGAGGCGATCAGCACAGCGGGGGGCAGCAGCGGTTCGACAGCAGCCAGAACCTGATGCTTAATGTTTAGCCGCTCCGGCAGGCATTCCTGCACCAGATCGGGGGCCAACCCTGCGGAGGCCGTATCTGCAGCATGAACCGGGGCAAGGCTTTGCGGCCCTGACAACCCCATTTCAGCCAGCGTCGGCTGCGCGGCTTGCCAAGCTTCATGCAGCGTTTCGGATGCGTTCGGGGCGGGGTCGATAACAACAGCCGCATGGCCGGCAGCGCCATAGGCCACCGCCCATCCCGTCCCGATCACGCCACCACCGAGGATCCAGATGCGGGCCATCTCAGAACCACCTTACCAGTGCCAGAGCCACCTCTGGCCGCAAGACGATCAGCAGAATTACCGCGAAGGCTACGACAAGGAACGGCACCAGCAGCCAGGCAATTCGCTCTGCCCGGACTCCGGATAAAAGAGAGGCAGTAAAAAGCCCTGTCCCCACAGGTGGTGTCACAAGTCCCAGCGTCAGGTTGAGGCACAGCACGACGCCGAAGTGGATCGGGTCAATGCCGTAGACATCGGTGGCCACCGGCAGGAACACTGGCACAACCAGAATGATCGCGGGGATCGGATCGGTGATCATCCCCAGTCCCAGCAGCAGCACGTTCAGGAGCAGGAGGAAAATGATCGGCGAGTCTGTCAGCCCCTGCATGTAGGCGGCCACCTTGGCGGGCAGGTTCTCGAAGGTAATGACCCAGCTGAAGACCTGCGCAGCTGCGATCAGGAACAGAACCACCGCCGCACCGCGCGCCGCGCTGACAAGCGCGGGCCAGATATCGGCAGCCGTCATTTCACGATAAACGAACATGCCGATCATGATCGCCAACAGGCTTGCAATCGTGGCAGCTTCAGTCGGAGTGGCAAGTCCGCCCAGGATGGACACGATAATAGAGGCCGGGATCAGAGCCGCGGGTATCGCATCAACGACTGCGCGGATACGCTCCTGCATCGACATCCGGGGGCTTCGCGGAAAATCGTAGCGATGCGCCTGCCAGCCGATCAACCCGCAGAAAGCCACGAAGATCAGAATGCCGGGGACGATCCCGGCGATGAACATGTCGCCGATAGGAACCTGCGCAATGACGCCAAAGATGATGAACATCATGGAAGGGGGGATGATCGGCGCCAGCAGCCCTCCCGCTGCGGTGATCGCCACCGAAACGTCCTTCGGATAGCCCGCCTTCTCCATTCCAGGCACCGCAAGGCGAGACATGATGGTGATCTGCGCTACAGTCGAACCCAGGATCGAGGCCATCATCATGTTGGCGCCCAGGTTCACATAAGCGAGGCCTCCCCGGAGCGGCCCCAGAAGCGCCATCGCGAAAGCCATCAGCCGTCGACCGATACCGCCGGCATTCATGAACTCGCCCAGCAGAATGAACAAGGGCAGCGCCAGCATTCCATAGCTTTCCAGCCCGCCGAACATTTGCTGCGGATAGGATTGCAGCAGCACGAGGT
This sequence comes from Paracoccus sp. SSJ, assembly GCF_030234105.1. Classification (NCBI taxonomy): domain Bacteria; kingdom Pseudomonadati; phylum Pseudomonadota; class Alphaproteobacteria; order Rhodobacterales; family Paracoccaceae; genus Paracoccus; species Paracoccus sp. SSJ. Next base: position 12,855 of record NZ_JASSPE010000041.1, read on the forward strand.
TTCCTGAAACGACGATGTAGATCAGCGCCAACACGGCCAGCGTCAACGAGATCGGTAGACCCATCATCAGCAGGCCAACGAAGGACATTCCAACGGTCATTGGCTCCGCCCCTCTTGTTCATTGCGTGCAATGCGGATGTCGCGTTCCAAGGCGGCAAGTGCGTGGACAATGGACAGGATGGCAAACAACGGCAGCACGAGCCAGAACCAGACTTTCTGGAGACCCAGGGTCAGAGTTCGTTCCTGGTAGATGAAGTTGAAGGTTTGTTGTGAATAGGCGGTCAACGATTCAGCGCCGAAGGCATGGATCGGGTCGAACCAGCGCCAGCACAGCCAGGCCAGCACGACAAAGAAGCCCAGAACAACCAGGTCCACGCCGATCGCCAAGGGATGCCGTAGGCGTGGGGGAAGGTTGTCGGACAGCAGGGTTACTGCCATGTGCTGCCCACGTGCCAAAGCTACGGCCGCCCCCAGAAAGGCCGCGCACGCCATCAGCAAGATCGCCGCCTCATCCGCCCAGAGTAAAGGCGCGCCGAATGCCCGCAGTATGACGTTGCCGGTCAGGATCACGAAGATTGCTGCAATGAGAAGCGCCGTCGCGCCTTCTTCCCATTTGGCAAGATGCTGGTCCAGTTGCCCCAGGATAGATCTGGCTCTGCTGTCTGGGCACAAGCCAGCCTCCAGAGCACATGCACCTTCGGTATCGTTCATCGCAATTCCTCCCCTTTTTAATAAAAGATAGAAATTTTCCTGTTGTCAACGACAATTTCGATATTTTAATTTGGTGTGGAGCGAGGTAACGTGGATCAAAACTAGGGAGAACAGCTTGAGTCTGATCGGGGACCACCAACTGATCACAGGATCCGAAAGTGCTGCGCGATCGCATAGCGAGCGAGCCATGCAGCTTCTGCGTACGGACATTGTCGAAGGCATCTTGGCGCCGGGACTTAAGCTCAAGCTCGATATGTTGCGCGATCGTTATGAAATCGGTGCAGCTCCACTGCGCGAAGCACTTTCTCGATTAGCAGGAGAAGGACTGGTCATTGCGCAGGAACAGCGGGGATTTGTCGTGTCCGGCATGTCTGCTGAAGAGGCAAACGACCTTGGAGAACTGCGGCTTTTGCTGGAAATCGAAGCGCTTAGAGATGCGCTGTCTCGTGGGAACGAGGCATGGCAGGCTCGGGTGATTACGGCATACCATTGGCTGGAACGTGCCGAGCAATCATCACTTTCTTTGGAGGGGAGATTGGATGAGTTGGAGCGGCGAAATTTCGACTTTCACGAGGCTTTGGTAAGCGCTTGCGAGCGCCGCTGGACCCTTCATCTGCGTGGCATCGTGTTCCGCCAGCATGAGCGGTATCGGCGCCTTTCCCGCATCCACACTGCGAAAACGCGGCTGGTTTCCGACGAGCACCGCGCGTTGTTGGACGCTGCATTGGAACGTAACGAAGATGCAGCAACCGCTGTCATTACGACCCATATTCGACGCACGACACGTGCTGTCGGCGAAGCATTGCAGGCCGCAGATCAGCCAGCGTGACTATTTCGCAAGGATGTCTGATCACGTGAAAGCCATCAGCATTATGGATCCCCGTGATTAATCGGCTAGTGGAGGTTAGGATCACCGGCATGGCCTTGGGGTGGATCGGCTTGACCACCGCATTCGGTTTGCAGGTGAGGAAGGCAAAGAGCTGGTGATCCCCCGGCCGCAGGGTCTTCATCGAGCCGCGGGTGCCGTGCTATGGTGTCTAGATGCCAGCAAAGAAGAACAAGGGCTGCGTCTCGTCTGTCGCGAACCAGTGCAGGGGTTTGCGCTTCGTGACCTGGTCCGCCTTCTGGCCGTATTCCGAAAAGGCGGTGTGAACCGCGCCGGGTTTGCCGGAGGCTCCAACTCTTGAGTAGGATGGAGCATCATGAGCAAGACGACGAACAAGTTTTCCCCTGAGGTCCGCGAACGTGCCGTGCGACTGGTTCTCGACAACGAGGGTCAGCATGCGTCACGCTGGCAGGCGGTGATGTCGATCGCGGCGAAGATCGGCTGCACGCCACAGACCCTGAACGACTGGGTCAAGAAGGCCGAGGTCGACAGCGGTCGGCGCGCGGGCATCCCGAGTGATTTGGCCGAGAAGATGAAGGCGCTTGAGCGGGAGAACCGCGAGTTGCGCTGTCAATCGGCACGCAACTTTGACCCCCTTTCGGCGCCCAATAATGACCCCGCTTGGTCAGCACGGGTAGCTGGCCCGATGCGGTGTAGCCTCCATACAGCGCAACCGGATCGGGCCAGCGGC
>NZ_JASSPE010000042.1:0-14269 GCF_030234105.1 Paracoccus sp. SSJ
TCGTTATAGGATTTCCAGTTGGTCGTACGGTAGCGGGCAGGTTCGGGCTTGCTCATGGCAGGCTCTTAACCCACCGGATTCACGCCGTGAATCCCGGAAGCTCATGAGTTCTGCAACAACGCTGATCCGCTGCATCAACCGCATCGAGCGGCACGACAGCGGCGAAATCCTGGTCGACGGCCACCGCCTGACCGGGGACACCAAGGATGTCGCCGCCATTCGCCGCGAGGTCGGCATGGTCTTTCAGAGCTTCAACCTGTTCCCGCATATGACCATCCTGGAAAACTGCACCATCGCCCCGCGCAAGTCGCGAGGCCTGGGCAAGGCCGAGGCGGAAGAGCGCGCCATGCATTACCTGACCAAGGTGCGCATTCCCGACCAGGCCGGAAAATATCCCGGCCAGCTTTCCGGCGGCCAGCAGCAGCGCGTCGCCATCGCGCGGGCGCTGTGCATGCAGCCGCGGGTGATGCTTTTCGACGAGCCGACCTCGGCGCTGGACCCCGAGATGGTCAAGGAAGTGCTCGACACCATGGTGGAACTGGCCGAAGAGGGCATGACCATGCTTTGCGTCACGCATGAGATGGGCTTTGCGCGGCAGGTCGCCGACCGGGTGATCTTCATGGATCGCGGTGAAAAGATCGAGGAAGCGGCGCCCGGCGCTTTCTTCACCAACCCGCAAAGCCCGCGCGCGCGTGAGTTCCTGCAACAGGTCATTCACTGACCTGAGCGACCACTGCCGATCCGCGCCTTCGCGATCGGCCCCGAAGCGACGACGTGCAGGCATCGGCCGGCCCCGGCACCGGAAAGCGGCGGACAGGGAGGCCCGAGCCTGTTCCGTCGTTGGCGGCTGGACCGGGCATCCTATATCGAGGCCGCGAGCTCGGCGAGTTTCGCGATGGTATTCATGTTGCGAGCGGTGCCATCCGCGGCTGCGGGAATCGCCAGCTTCGAGCGGCCCATGCCCGCCGCGCCATAAGCCACATAGATTTCCCGCTTGCCCAGCCGAACCTCTTCGTCCTTCCGGTGCTTCATCGTTTCGAGCGTGTCGGCGGGTGGCGGGCTGTCCAGAAATATGGCGACAGTCCCGCTGGGCGGGGCGTCAGGAAACGGATTCGCGTTGAGAACGTCCGCCATCTCTTTCGCGGTGCGCAGGATGACGCCGACCGGCTTGCCGGCATGGTCTTCCAGACGTTTCTCAAGCGCCCGCTTGACCTCCAACGCGGGCCGGTCGGACGAGAATACGACATTGCCGCTGGCGATATAGGTGCGGACCTTGCCGAAACCCTCGGCGGCGCACATCGCCTTCAACTCCGTCATCGGCAGCTTGCCTGTTCCGCCGACATTCACGGCGCGCAGCAGTGCAACGTATGAGACCATCCGATCTTCTCCCCAGCGTCGGCAAGGCAGTGGCTGGCTGAATGCGCCAGCATCGTGCATCCGAACCGCAAGGTTCATCAAGATTTTACAGAACGGCCACGCTCATGTCATGCCGCCGCTGCATCAGTCGCGCCGGAAATGACAGGAAAGGGACAGCGCGGCATGACGGGTTTGCGGCTGTCGAACATCGGCAAGAGCTATGGCGAGACCAGGGTTCTGTCGGGTATCGACCTCGACATCGCGGTGGGCGAATTCGTGGCCGTGCTTGGCCCCTCGGGCTGCGGCAAGACCACGCTGCTGCGGCTGGTTGCAGGCTTTGACCGTCCCGATGAAGGCACGATCACCCTGGGCGACCGGCAGGTGGCGGGTGGAAATGTCATGGTGCCGCCCGAAGGGCGCGGCATCGGCATCGTGTTCCAGAACTACGCGCTGTGGCCGCATATGTCGGTGGCGGAAAATGTCGGCTATGCGCTGAAGGTGGCGCGCCTGCCCCGGGCCGAACGCGAGGCCAGGGTGGCCCGGGCGCTGGACACCGTCAACCTGGCGCCCTTTGCCGGCCGTCGCCCGGCTGATCTGTCGGGCGGGCAACGCCAGCGGGTCGCGCTGGCGCGCTGCCTGGCCGCTGGCTCGGATCTGGTGCTGCTGGATGAGCCGCTGGCCAACCTGGATGTGCATCTGCGCGCCACGATGGAAGACGAGTTCCACCGCTTCCACCGCGAAAGCGGGGCGACGCTGGTCTATATCACCCATGACCAATCCGAGGCGATGGCCCTGGCCGACCGCATCGCGGTGATGGACAAGGGCCGCCTGCTGCAATGCGCCAGCCCCCGGCAACTGTATCGCGAACCTGCCGACGCCACGGTGGCCGGTTTCATAGGGGGCGGGCTGGTGCTGCCGGTCGAGGGCCTGCGCCCCATGGGGAACGGGCTTGCCATGGCCGATCTTCTGGGAACGCGCGTCCGGCTGCGCTGCCATGCCGGGGAAACCGCCCGGCCATTGGCCATGGCCTCGACCCATCCCGCCGATATCCAGCCCGTCCATCCGGGCGAGGCCGGCATCCCCGCCCGTGTCACCGCCCGCACCTATCGCGGCGGCAGCTGGTCCTATGAGCTGCGCCCCGAGACGGATCCGTCCCTCCGGCTGCCCATGGTGCTGCCCGACACGGCCACGCCGCCCGAACCGGGCGCGCGCCTTGACCTGGCGTTCCGCGACCTCTGGGCCATCCCGCTTTCCGGCACCTCCGCTCCCGGCGCGGCGCCGATCCCTTCCTCCTCCTCTTCGCATCTTACGGAGCAATTCCAATGCGCCTGACTGTCACCACCCTTGCCCTGATGCTGTCCGCGACCGCGGTGTCGGCGCAGACCACGCTGACGCTCTACACCTCGCAATCGCCGGAAATCGCGCAGCAGACCGTCGATGCCTTCATGGCCAGGCATCCCGACATCACCGTGGAATGGATGCGCAACGGCACCTCGCAGCTGATGAACATCCTGACCGCCGAGCAGGAAGCCGGCGGCATCAAGGCCGACGTGTTGCTGGTCGCCGACAGCATCAATCTGGGCACGCTGAAGAGCCAGGGCCTGCTGCTGGCCTGGCCCGAAGCGCCGCTCGAAGGTATCGACCCGCTGATGTATGATGCCGACAAGACCTTCTTCGGCACCAAGATCTCGTCTACCGGCATCGTCTACAACACCCGGATCGCCGCGCCCGTCACGGGCTGGGCCGATCTGTTCCAGGACGCCAATGCAGGCCAGATCGTCGCCCCGAGCCCGCTTTATTCCGGCGCGGCGCTGGTCCACATGCATTCGCTGCTGCAGGACGCCGCCCAGGGCTGGGACTATTACGAGCGTCTGAACGCGCTTGGCGTGGTGCCCGAGGGCGGCAATGGCCCGGTGCTCAAGGCCGTGGCCGGGGGCCAGGTGAAGTATGGCGTCAACATCGATGCCGATGTGCTGCGCGCCAAAAGGGCAGGCTCGCCGGTGGAATTCGTTTATCCGGCCGAAGGCGCCACCTTCTTCACCGAGCCGGTGGCGATCCTCGCCGGCACCGATCAGGTGGAAGCGGCCCGGACCTTCGTCAGCTTCGTGCTGTCTGAAGAGGGCCAGAAACTGGCGGCCGAACAGGGCTACATGCCGGTCGATCCCAAGGTCGCGTCGCCCGAGGGGATGCCCGCGCTGTCCGAGATCAAACTGATGCCGCTGGATGCCGACCGTGCGGTGGCCGAGGATGTCGAGGCGCGCGCCAGGTTCACCGAAATCTTCGGCGGCTGATCGGGATGACCTCCATCCCGAACAGCGCAGGGGCGCCGCGCGCGCCCCTTTTCCGGCTTTCCTCCGAAAGAATCGTTCTGGCCCTGCTGGCCGTGCTGATCCTGTCGGTTTCCGTCGCGCCGATGTTGCGGCTGGCGCAGGCGGCCCTTTTCGATGATGGCGGTCTGGCGATCGAGCGGCTGGCGAAGCTGTTCTCGCGCCCGCAGACCGGGGCGGCGATCTGGAACACCATCCATATTTCGCTGGCCTCGACCCTTGTTTCCGTGCTGGTCGGCACGATCTTCGCGGTGATCATGGTGCAGACCGACCTGAGCGGCAAATCGGCGCTGGTCTTTGCCTTCGTGCTGCCCCTGATGATCCCCCCGCAGGTGACCGCCATGGCCTGGATCCAGGCCCTCTCACCCTCCAGCCCGGTGCTGGGCTTCCTCGGCCTGTCGATGGAGGCGGGCACGCGGCATCCCTTGTATTCCAAAACCGGGATCATCCTGCTTCTGGGCATCTACAACGCACCGCTGGTCTATCTTGCGATGCAGGCCAGCCTGCGCCGCATTCCGCTGGATCTGGCCGAGGCGGCACGCGCCGCCGGCGCCGGTCCGGGCCGGGTGCTGCTGACCGTGATCCTGCCTTTGGCACGCGGCGGCATGGTGGCGGCGGCCAGCCTCGCCTTCGTCTCGGCCATCGGGAATTTCGGCATTCAGGCCATGCTGGGCATTCCCGCACGCGTGCCGACGCTGATCACCCAGATCTATCAGCAGATCAATGGGCTGGGGCCAGGCGCCCTGCCGAACATGGCGGCGTTGTCCTTGGTGCTGACCGCCCTGACCGTGGCAGGAGTGCTGCTGGCTGCGCGCGCGGGCGATCGCAGCGATACCCGCGTCGATCTGGGCAGCCGCCCGCTGATGCTTCCGCTGGGCCGGGCCGGGGTCGTGGTCGCGGCGCTGCTCTGGGGCTATCTCATCGTCTCGCTGCTGCTGCCGCTGTCGGCGCTGCTCCAGACTTCGCTGGTTCCCGCATACGGCCTGCCGCTGACGGCAGAGACGATGACGCTGAAGAACTACGTCTCGGCGCTGTTCCAGCAAGTGTCGCTGCGCGATGCCTTCGTCACCTCGCTGTGGCTGACCCTGTTCACCATGGGCTTTCTGATGCTGGCTTCGGTTTTCCTTGGCTATTTCCTGACATGGCGGCGCGGGCCTTTGGTGCGGCTGCTCCATTTCGGTTCCGAGGCCGCCTATACCCTGCCGGGCATCACGCTGGGCGTCGCGATGATCCTGCTGTTCCTGCGGCCGCTGCCGGGGGTCGGGGTGTCGATCTATGGCACGCCCTGGATCATCCTGGCCGCCTATGTCGCGGGCTTCTTCGCGCTGGCGTTGCGCCCGGTGCTGTCGGGCTATGCCCAGATCGACCGCGCGCTGGAAGAGGCGGCGCAGGTCGCGGGCGCGGGCTTCCTGCGCCGGATGCGCGACGTGATCTGGCCGCTGATCGCCCCGACCGCCATCGCTGCCGCCGTGATCGTCTTCATGACCGCGATCAACGAGATCCAGACCTCGATCCTGCTGATCTCCTCGGGCACCCGCACCATCGGGCCGATGATCATCTTCCTCGAGGAAGGCGGGGCCTCGACCCTCGCCGCCGCCGTTGGCTGCCTGATGATCCTGGGCGTGCTGGCGCTGATGCTGCTGTCGACGGCCCTGTCGCGCTTTCTGCCGAAAGGCGTGTTGCCATGGCAGCTCTGACGGCATTCAGCGGCCTGGGCGGCAAATCCCCGGCAGCCTTCCTGCTGGAGATTGCCGGGCGGCGGATCCTGATGGATCTGGGCGAGGGGCCGACACCGGGCCAGCGCCCGGATCTGGACGGCATCGGACGGGTCGATGCGATCTTCCTGTCCCATGCGCATATCGACCATGTCGGGGCCATCGACCTGTGGCCCCGGCTGGGCTGTCCGCCGGTCTTTGCCAGCCGCGCCACCTTCGACGCGTTGCCGCTGCTGGGCCTGCATCTGCCGCCCGAAGCCTGCCACACCCTGCCGCTGCAAGGCCCTGCGCAACTGCTGGGCCTGCCTGTCCTGGTCGGGCGCAGCGGACATGCCATGGGCGGCATCTGGCTGCATCTGCCGCAAGAGGGCGGCGCGCTTTACATGGGCGACTGGAGCCGGGAATCCGGGCTTCTGCACTTCGATTCCCCGCCCCGGGCAGGTCTGGTGATCACCGATCTTTCCTATGGCGACCGCGATCAGGCGTTGGCCGAGCAGGCGCCGGGGCTGGCGGACAGCATCGTCCCCGGCACGGTGTTGCCGGTCCCTATCCTCGGGCGCGGCGCGGATATGGCGCTGCGGCTGTCCGCCCTTGGCCTGTCGCCGGTTGTCTGCCCGCAGGTCCGGGCCGAGTTGCAGGGGGCGTTGCCCGATCTGCGCAGCGTCACCACCCCGTCGGAGGCTCGCGACGGCGATGTGATCATCGCCGCAGATACCGAGCGCCCCGGCGATCTGGTGTCACGCCTGATCGCCGATGCACGAGGCTGGCGCTTCATCTTCACCGGCCATGTCGCCCCCGGCAGCGTGGCGGCGGGGCTGATCGCCGCGGATCGCGCCAGCCGGCATCCCTGGAACGTGCATCCCCGCGCCCGCGACCAGATCTGGCTGGCCGAAATCACCGGCGCCAGGCATCTGGTTCCCGCCTTCGGGGCATTGGACGATGCCCCTGAACTCGCGCTGGCCCTGGCCCCGATCTGGCGACCGGACCGGATCTGCCCCCCGACAGAAGAAAGCCCAATCCATGCTGATCAAGGAAACCACCCGCGAGCGGGCCGAGAACGACACCACGATCCTTGTCCCGGTCCATGACCTGATCCTGCCCCAAGATCGGATCTGCCGCCTTTACGTCGGCAACCTGACCGGCGCCAGCGACGGCGCCGCGCTGCTGGCGGCGGGCATCACCTCTTCGCTGAATGTGTCGCTGAACATCGACGTCGCGCCCCTGCAACTGCCCGACGGCACCCATATGCGCCGTGCCAAGGTGGGGCTGATCGACGGGGCGGGCAATACGCCCGCCCATCTCGCCGCCGCCGTGCTGGCGCTGGAAGGGTTGGTCACGCAGGCCAGTCCCGGCAAGCCGAACTATCCCGCCCATCGCGCCGGGCATGTGCTGGTGAATTGCCGAGGCGGGCGGTCGCGATCGGTCGTCGTGCTTGCGATCTATCTGCACCTGCGCGCGACTGGCATGTTCCCGACGCTGGACAGTGCGGTATCCCATATCCGAAGGGCGCGCGGCAATTCGGACACCTATCCACTGCCGCCGATGCTGGATCTGGCGCGAGCGGTTCTGGCCAGCGGCAGCCTGCCCGCCCTGCTGCGCGGTTAGCAGGCTGCTGAAAAAGGATTTTGAGCCTGTTCCGCGAAGGACGCGGTCCCTAATCTGGCACAATTCGTCCAGAAATTCGCGTTTTCCGGGCCATTCTGGGGCGAATTTCCCGGATTCCAGAGCCGGGTAGTGAGACATGCAGGCACTTTTTCAGCAGCCTGTTAGGACACGCGACACATTCCTTGGTGTCGGCGCACCCCCCGCTGGTCAAGTGCTTTCCTTGGAGGCCGACGAGGCGGCTTCGCGACCAGCGAATTGGCCAATACGGCGCGTGAGCAAGGACTTATCAATCTGCTGGTCGAAGCGCTGACATCAGAGCCCAGGAATGGATCATCCGCTTTTGGCCAAGGGTCGAAATCGGCGCAGGAACCTTAGAAAGACGGTCAACTCTTCCGAAGCATTGCCGCGTTCCCAGACCGCGGTGATCGGCAGCTTGGCGGGCATGTCGGTCAATTGGCGGATCGCGATGCCTTGCCGGGGCATGTTGCCGATCGCGCTGGAATAGATCGCGACACCGGCCCCGGCGATGACAAGGCCGAAGATGCCGTCGCTGTTGGTCGCCTCGAGCGATATTTCGGGCAGGAACCCACGCGCCCGGCATTCTGCAAACACCTGGTTGCGAAAGATCATCCAGCTGTCGCCCGTTCCGAATACGAACTTCTCGGCCTTCAGGTCGCTCAGCGCCAGTTGATCGCGCTTCGCGAGATGGTGGTTCACGGGCAGGATGGCAACGTAGTCGTTCTCGTCAAAAGGCAGGCTGTTGATCGGCTGCTGGTCCGAGACCCCGTAAAGAAAGCCGATGTCGATCCGATGGCGCAGGATCGCCTCGTGTTGATGGATCGTCGGCATGAAGATCAGATCCAGGTAGATGTCGGGATGCGCCTCGTTGAAGGCGCGCAGGAAATGCGGCAATGCGCCATTGATCGCGAAATCGGTATAGGCGATGCGCAACTCGCCCCGGACGCCGCGCGCCGCCTTGCGGGCGCGCTCGACCGCCCGGTCAATCTGCGCCGTCACATCCGCGATCTCGGCCAGAAAGACCCGGCCAGCCTCGGTCAGCTCGACCCGGCGCGTCGAGCGCACCAGAAGCGGCGTGCCGACATGGTCCTCCAGCTGCTGGATCGTCTTGGTCAGCGCAGGCTGCGCCACGCGCAGGCTTTCCGAGGCGCGGCGAAAATGCAGTTCCTGTCCAAGCATGGCGAAGGCCCGCAGATGTCGAAGATCAAGGCTCATGTGGCGCCCGGATTAATTCTCATTGGTTATCAATAATGCCGAATTCGATATTTTACAACGACGGCTCGGCCATGGATCATCCAGGTATCGCAGGCGACAGAACCTGCGGGAAAACCAGTTCAACAGCTTCAGGGAGTGCACGAATGACAGGCGATCACATATCGCTGCATGTCCGGCGCAAGTTATCGGATGTCTGCGCGCGACAAGCTGAGGCAAGCTAGAGACGATCCGAAAGGTCCCCCTTTCGGTCATAAGCCGCGGGCAGAACGTCGACCGCTGTCTCGGGCACGGATGCCATTTCTCGCAAAGGCAAGCCGATCCGCTCCATGGCCTGGGGCGGCAGGGGCGCCGGCATGCGCATCCGCATCTGCACCAGCCGTCACTGCCCCGCGATGCCTTCCGTCCTTGTTTCTCGAATGAAGAAAGGTCAGACATGACAGCACGATTTCAGGATCAGACATCGGCGCCGGCGCTGCGCAAGGTCATCGGCGCTGCCGCGATGGGCAATTTCGTCGAATGGTTCGACTTTGCCGTCTATGGATTCCTGGCGACGATCATCGCCAGCCAGTTCTTTCCCAGCGAAAGCGTCAGCCTGGGGCTGCTCAAGACTTTCGGGGTCTTTGCGGTGGCCTTTGCCATGCGCCCGCTGGGAGGGATCTTCTTCGGCGTCCTGGGTGACCGGCTGGGCCGCAAGGGCGTCCTGTCGCTGACGATCCTGCTGATGGCCGGGGCCACGACCCTGATCGGCCTTCTGCCGGTCCATGCAAGCTGGGGCATGGCGGCACCTGTCCTGCTGACCGTCCTGCGCTGCCTGCAGGGCTTTTCGGCGGGCGGCGAATACGCCGGTTCAATCGCATATGTGATGGAACACGCGCCGAACGACAGGCGCGGCTGGTATGGCAGCTTCATCCCGGTATCGACCTTCCTGGCCTTTGCCTCGGCCGCGCTGCTGGTCTTTGCCCTGGAAAGCAGCCTGACCGCCGAGGCGATGACCGCCTGGGGCTGGCGCGTGCCTTTCCTGCTTGCGGCGCCCCTGGGGCTGGTCGGCCTTTACCTGCGCTGGCGCATGGAGGAAACGCCCGCCTTCAAGGCAATGGCCGCCGAGGACAACACCCATGCCCATTCGCCCCTTCGCGAAACCCTGAAAAGCCAAAGCCAGTCGATGCTGCGGCTGGGGACGTTCATCTCGCTGACAGCGCTGTCCTTCTACATGTTCACCACCTACTTCTCGACCTATCTGCAGGTGGAGGGCGGGTTCACGCGACCGCGTGCCTTGCTGGTGACGATGATCGCCCTGGTCTTTGCCGCGCTGTTCTGCCCGGTCGCGGGGCGCATCTCTGACCGGATCGGCCGGCGCAACACGATCCGCTTCGTCTGCGCATGGCTGTTCGTCATGGTGGTTCCGGCCTATCTGCTGGCCAGCTCTGGCGCGCTGTGGAAGGCCATCCCGGGTGTCCTGCTGCTTGCGACTGGTGCGCTGACGGCCAATGTGGTGACGGCGACGCTGCTGTCCGAGACCTTTCCCACGCGGACCCGCTATACCGCCTCGGCCTTTACCTACAATGTCTCATATACGATCTTCGGCGGCACCGCCCCGCTGATGGCGACCTGGCTGATCGACACGACCGGAAACAACCTCGCCCCGGCCCTTTACCTGATGGTCATTGCGGTTCTGGCGGGCCTCGGCGGGCTGGCCCTGCGCGAAACCTCGCGTATCTCGCTGATGGACGATGCCGCGCTCCAGCCGGATGCCGAACTGTCCCTTTACCCCGCCCAGCAAGCCGCAAGATGACCCGGCCGGCCCCCTTGGTCCTGGTCCGGGGGGCCGCCCTTTTCCAAAGCCAACCCTCCCTGATCCAAGGATGAATGATATGCAGCCCGCTGTTCAGATCGACGTGGACGAAGCCAGTGGCATCTGGCGCACCGACGGCCTGCCCATGGTCTATGTTCCGCGTCATTTCATGGTGAACATGCACAAGGAGATCGAAAAGACCCTGGGACGCGATGCCTATGAGGCGATGCTGGACCGCTCTGGCGCGAAGTCGGCCTTTTTCTGGTGCAAGCGCCAATCCGAACTGCTGGGTGCATCCGAGCGCGATGTCTTTGCGCTTTATCTGCGGCGGCTTTCGGAACGTGGCTGGGGCCGCTTTCCCATCGAGCAACTGGACCTGGATCAACTGACGGCCCAGGTCACGCTGAGGGATTCGATCTATGTGCTCGAGTCGGAAGGGCAGGCGGCCGCGCCCACCTGCTATATGTTCGAGGGCTTCCTGATCGGCGCCATGCAGTTTGTCTGCGCCATGCGCGGCATCGATCCGCAGGCGATCACCTGTCGCGAGGTGCAATGCGCGGCCATGGGCGCCGCCGAATGCCGCTTTGAGGTCTCCTGCGTCCTGACGGACTGAACGCGCGCCTTGGGCTGCCCAAAAAGCGATGCAGCCCGCTCATCATATCTTATCGAAATGGAAAACATCATGAAGGACAAGGCCAGCACGATCTATGAGAATGCAGTCGTCATCGACGGTCTCATCATCTCGAAATGGGGCGGGGATCTGTTCAGGGAAATGCAGCAATCGGGGCTGACGGCCGCGAACTGCACCTGCAGCGTCTGGGAGAATTTCAGCGATACCGTAAACAATATCGTGCAATGGAACCGCTGGTTTCGTGAATTTGGCGACCATATCGTCAAGGCAGAAAGCGTTGCGGATATTCGCCGCGCGAAGGCTTCTGGAAAGACGGCGATCGTTCTGGGCATGCAGAACACCTCGGCTTTCGAAGACAGGATCGGCTATGTCGAGATCCTCAAGACCCTTGGTGTCGGCATCGCGCAGATGACCTACAATACCCAGAACTGGGTCGGCAGCGGCTGCTATGAAAGCCGCGACAGCGGCCTGTCGGATTTCGGGCGCGAGGTCGTGGCCGAGATGAACCGAGTCGGAATGCTGTGTGATCTCAGCCATGTAGGGCCGAAGACGTCGAGAGAGGTGATCGACACCTCGACGGTGCCGGTTGCCTATTCGCATTGTCTGCCCGCGGGGCTGAAGGCGCATCCCCGCAACAAGTCGGACGAGGAACTGCGCTATATCGTCGACAAGGGTGGTTTTGTCGGCGTGACGATGTTCCCGCCCTTTCTGGCCAATGGCGTCAATTCGACCATTGCCGATTACATCGCTGCAATGGATTACGTCATCAATATCGTAGGCGAGGATGCTGTCGGCATCGGCACCGATTTCACACAGGGCTATGACCGCCCGTTCTTCGACTGGATCACGCATGACAAGGGATTTGGCCGCCGCCTGACCAGCTTTGGCGAGATCATCAACCCGGCCGGTTTCCGCGAGATCCGGGATTTTCCGAATATCGCGGATGCCATGGCCGATGCCGGCTGGAGCGAAGCGCGGATCGAAAAGATCCTGGGTTTGAACTGGTTGAACCTGCTGCAAACGGTCTGGGGAAAGTAAGAGCGAATAGCACGAATACGGGATCACGCATCGGGATAATCCTTGCCGCCGAAATGCGGCATCCGGCCTACCAACAGAAGGCACCGCCCTTGCTTCGGACAAGGGCGGTGCGACCCTATTCCAGTACGCGCAGAGAGTTATAAGAGTGTGTAGGTTGGCGCGCAATGCAGGCAGGATCCCGCCTGATATCTGTCGCGCTGCATATGATCGCGGGTCTGTGCGAACAGGTTTTGGCGCTGCATGGGCGGATAAATTAATATGGCCGCAAACGGGCGGCGTCGGCAGGATCTGACGCCGTATCGGTTTATTTCAGGCATCCCGAGAGCAGACGGCTCACTACGTCGGCGGTCATCGCGAGGTTCGGTAGCGCATGGCAGTTCCAAGGGACGATTTGCTCTCTGATTCGCAGAGTTGTTGGGGCGAAAGCCGGCTGAGCTTGCAGTGGTCGCGATGGCGAACAAAAGGGCGAGGACGAAGCAGCCGTTGCCGGATGCTCAAGGGCGGCAAGCTGGGTTGCCTCTTCCAAGGTGACCGGGCAGCGTGCGAACGCACCGTTCCACGCCTCGTCATCAACGGACTCTCCCCTGTTGCGGCGGAGAGGAAGCTCATTGTTGTATTTGTCAGACCTTTTATGTTTTCTACCGCCCTGCTACCCTGCGCCAAACGGGAGGGTGTCGATGAGCCTGCAATATGACGAGATCGTGCGCGGCGGTCTGGCCCGCCAGGTGGCCGACCTGATCCGCACCGCCATCCTTGAGGGCCGGCTTGCCGTGGACGAACGCCTGCCGACCGAAGAGGAACTGGCACGCCGCTTCGCCATCTCTCGCCCCACGGTGCGCGAGGCGCTGAAGGTGCTGGCGGCTCAGAACCTGATCCGCTCGCGCCGCGGTCCTGCTGGCGGCACCTTCGTCAACCGCCCGGATGCCGATGGCGCTGCGCGCAGCATCACCGACACGGCGACGCTGCTGGTCGGCATGGGCCGTTTCGACATCGACGAGATCGTGACGGCGCGGATGCAGACCGAGGCGCTGTGCTGCCGCCTTGCCGCGCAGAACCGCAGCGATGCCGATCTTGCGGCGATGGCCGCCGAGATCGCCTTGCAGCGGGACGAGGCCCTGTCGGACGAGGATTTCTGCGCCTCGGACGTCCGTTTTCATCGCGCCGTGGTGCAGGCCACGGGCAACGGCCCCTTGCAACTGATGATGCACGCGATGATCGAAAGCTTCATCCCGATCACCAACATGCTGATCTATCGCGATCACGAGCGCCGCCGCACCGTTGCCGCGCATGAGCGTATCCGCGCGGCCATCGCCGCCCGCGATGCCGAGACGGCCGCGCAATTGATGCGGGACCATGTCGAGGGCATGCGCGCCCTGCTGGACCAGGCGCTTGCCCGCCGCAATGCCGACAAACCCCGAGGAGGAACCCCATGACCGAAACATTCCGCGCGCTTATGATCGAGGACCGGGACGGCAAGCCCGTGGCCGGCTTTCGCGACCTGACCCGCGACGCGCTGCCCGACCATGAGGTGTTGGTCGAGGTCGCCTATTCGACCCTGAACTACAAGGACGGGCTGGCAGTCACCGGCAAGGGCCGCATCGCCCGCCGCCTGCCGATGGTGGCGGGGATCGATCTTGCCGGCACGGTGGTCGAAAGCCGCTCGGACCGCTGGCAGCCGGGCGACAAGGTGATCGTGAACGGCTGGGGATTGTCGGAAACCGAATGGGGCGGCTACAGCCGGTTCCAGCGCCTCAAGCCCGAATGGTTGACCCGCCTGCCCGAGGGGTTTTCGTTGCAGGATGCCATGGCCATCGGCACGGCCGGCTATACTGCCGCGCTTTGCGTCGATGCGCTGGAGGACTGGGGCGCGATCCAGCCCGGTGGCCCCGAGGTTCTGGTGACGGGCGCCGCCGGCGGCGTCGGCTCGACGGCGATCAGCCTGCTGGCGGCCAAGGGCTATACCGTCACCGCCGCCACCGGCCGGCCCGAGACGCATGACTATCTGGCCGGGCTGGGCGCCACGGGTTTCGTGGATCGCGCCACCCTGGCCGAAAAGGGCGGGCCGCTGCAAAAGGAACGCTGGGCGGGGGCGGTGGACAGCGTGGGCTCCACCACGCTGGCCAATGTGCTGGCGCAGACCAATTATGGCGGCGCGGTCGCGGCCTGCGGGCTGGCAGGCGGCTTTGACCTTCCGGCGACGGTCATGCCGCATATCCTGCGCGGGGTGGCGCTCTTGGGAATCGACAGCGTGATGGCCCCGCAGGCGAGGCGCGACCGGGCCTGGGCGACGCTGGCCGCGCATCTGGACAAGGTGCATCTGGCCAGCATCGCCCGGGTCGAACCGATGTCGCATTTGCCTGCGCTTGGGGCGGATATCGTTGGGGGCCGGATCCGGGGCCGGGTGGTCATCGACGTGGCCGGATAGCGCCGGGGCGGGGACCGGCAGGGCCCGGTCCCCGCCCTTCAGGTCCCCCGCCCTTCAGGTCCCCCGCCCTTCAGGTCCCCCGCCCTTCAGGTCCCCCGCCCTTCAGGTCCCCCGCCCTTCAGGTCCCCCGCCCTTCAGGTCCCCCGC
>NZ_JASSPE010000043.1:0-13179 GCF_030234105.1 Paracoccus sp. SSJ
ATCCACATCCGCGTCGCCCTGATGAACCGCTTCAACGCCCTCGGCACCGCCGAGATCGAACGCGTGGCCTGACCTCAGCTGGGGAAAGGGCCATCATGTCCTGAAGCCGACTTCTGCAACAATGCCGGTTACGGCTGTAATCCTTCGCCAGGTCGACCCCGAGCGCATCGAGATAGTCGAGTTCGTCTTTGGTCAGCCGCCACGGCGCCGGTACAGCGCCGGCTGTTGGCGGATCGCTGTAGAATCCCGCCGCGCGTGCCTCGACGGTTTCGCCGCAAAACTCCTTGGCCAGCGGCGCCATGGTCGCAATGCCGAGTTCCTTTTTGTCCTTCATCAGGGAAGAACATCCGGCGCCGAGCAGGAATGCGATATTCTTGGCGTTCATGGCCTCAGAAATCGCCTTGCGGGCGCTCTCGATCCCTTTGTTCCAGTCCAGTTCAGATGGCTCGGCATCGCCGTCCCGCAGAAACTGGAATTTTCGCTCTTCTTCGACTTCGCTCATATACCCCCGGTCCTCCCAGTTTCTTACTTGGCTGCTCTGTTCGCGCGCGCGGCTATATCAGCGCACCGCGCCATGAGCGCTTCGAACGGCTCCTCGTCGTCGAAGAGCAGTCCATCCTCAACCATGCGGGCATAGTCATCCTCCAACGCCTTCGCGCCATCGCCGACCGGCACGAGTTGCAAGCCGCCGCTGACAGCCGCTGCATAGTCGATCGGCGTGCGGTCGGCGGCCTTCTCTGCGAAGAACATCGACTTGTGCCGGGCGACAGCGTTGGCCAGGTCGCGATCGGCAAAAGTGGCTTCCGCGAAGCCGGCTTCGTCCAGTCGGACAACATCGTGCCAATGTCGCGCGAAGCGGTCGCCGCGCAGCCGCTCCTGGAGGCAGAAGACGTGGATGGCGGTCGCCTTCTCCCAGAAGGTCCGCTCCGCGTGCATGACGCGCGGCCGCGCCGTCGGAAACACCAGGCCGTCGATCAGGCCGGCCGCGTCGCAGACGACGTCGCGCAGGCTCGAGGGTTCGCCCGTCGAGCGCGCGCCGAACTCCAGCATGACGCTTGGAGCCACATAGCCGGACCCGGCTGCGGTCGCCTCATAGTCGATGAAGAGCTTCTCATCCTCGACGCGGACGGCCGCCGCCAGCCCTTCAGCGGCCAGGGCCTTCGCGATTACCGGCTGCACCGTCTCTGCGACCCAGGCCGGCAAACGCCGGCGGACCTCGCTGGACCAGCGCTTTTCCTCGCTTCGTGTCTTCGGCAGACCCTCGCCATTGCCCCCGACCAGATCGGGCGCAATCGCCCGAATGTCGTAGGTCAGATCCACATCCTCCGAAAAACGGCGAATGACCTGATAGGCTTTTGACAGCGACGTCCCGCCCTTGAACACCAGATGTTCGCCGAGCGGTGCCGCGTAGAGGGTCGCCAGCGCCCACACCACCCACACATCCTTTTCGAGAAGATGGGTGGGACGACCCGAACGGTCGGCGACGACGCTCAACGCGTCACGCCGATCCTCGGCCGAAAGCTGGAGGAAAACGTCAGCCATAGGCCGCCTTTCCGACGCTCTGCGCGAGCCATGTCGGAAGCTGCGGCGCGGCGGCGACCAGTTCGCCGAACACACCAGGCGGCATCTTCCGCTTCAAGGTCGTGAGCGCGGCCTCCGCCTTTTCGGGGCCGAGCCAGGCCAGCGCCCGCACGGCCTCGCCTGCGGGGCGGTTGGCCAGGGCCAGTTGCCAGCGCGGCGCGTGCCGCAATTCGACGACCTGCTTGCCGAGGTGTATCTTTCGGCTGCGTCCGGAGGTCAGATAGACCGAGCGGACGGGCACCTGCGTCGTCAAGCCAAGCGCGTTCGCCGCGGCGGCTCCGTTCGAGACGATGATCTCCCCTTTTTGGGTCGCGAGGGCCTCGACAGCCTGCTCGACCGAAGGTGCGCGCGTGCCAAACCGACTGGCGATGGGGCGCAGATAGACGCCACGACCGGCGCGGATGAGCTGCCCGCGCTCGGACAGACGCGACAATGCCTGATCCACGGCCGCCCGGTTTCCGAGGTGGAGCAGGCCCTTGGCGGACACGGGCATCCCTTCGGGAAGTCCCGTCGCATGTGCCAGAATCTGTTCGGTCAGCCGTGTCATCGTCTTTCTCCTGTTGGAAATATACGCGAGTTTCTGACAGTTTTCAAGGAAGCGCAGGGGAACATACCGAATAGGGGGAAAGCCTTCCCCTGCGGCCGAGCCTTGGTCTCTACCTACCCCTTCTGCGGGGAGATCCCCGCAACGCCCCCTTCCGAGTGAGAGTGCGGGCGGATTTTCCGTGACGGGTTAAGAGCTGGAGGAGAGGCTTCCGGCACCCGTCGCGGAGATCATCCCGATGGCCAGACAGGGTCGTAACCTCGCGGAAGGTGGCGCGCGCAGCAACCTTTACGACGACATCACCAACAAGATCATCGCCGAGCTGGAGCAAGGGCGGTTGCCATGGGTCCAGCCTTGGGGTGCGTCGCCTGATACCGCCCCGCTGGGCCTGCCGAGAAATGCTTCAACCGGCCGGTCCTATTCCGGCATCAATATTCTCATCCTCTGGGGGGCTGTCATCCAGCATGGTTTCCCCGCTCAGGCGTGGCTGACGTTCCGCCAGGCGCTTTCGCTTGGCGGCAATGTCAGGAAGGGCGAGCGTGGCACGACTGTCGTTTATGCCGACCGTTTCACCCCCGAGGACGAGAAGCGCCGTGCCCGCGAAACGGGTGAGGATGCGCATGCCATTCCGTTCCTGAAGCGGTTCACGGTCTTTAACGCCGCGCAATGCGATGGCCTACACCCTCACCATCCGGCCGGGCTTTCCGGTCAGGATCATCGTTACCCGAGATTTGGTATTCGAGCCCGCAGGAGGTTGACCATGACGAAACTGAAACTCGGCCCCATCGTCGAGGACAAGCCTTTAAAGATCGCGGTGGAACTGCCAGCGCCGCTCCACCGCGATCTGGTTGCCTATGCCGAGGTGCTGGCCCGCGAGACCGGGCAATCCGCCGTCGACCCCGTCAAGCTCATCGCGCCCATGCTGCAGCGCTTCATCGCCACGGATCGCGGCTTCGCCAAGGCGCGGCGCTCGGTTCAACCTACGAAAGCGTCGGGGTGATTTTCGCGGATTTCGTGGATGCCACCTTGGCCATGCTGAGGAATCGGCGGAAGGCAGGATTGTCGTTGATGGGCGACCAGACGGCGGAGAAGGGGAGTATCTCGTCGGTGATCGGGCGGTAGGTGATGCCAGGCAGCAGCGCGACGGTCATCGCCTCGCTCACCAGCGTCAGGCCCCGACCGATCGCCACCAACGGCAGCAGGTTGTCGCGGCCCACCGACTGCACCTGGATCTCGGGGTGCCGGCCGAGCGCCGCCAGCTCCCGCACTAGATGATCGTGGATCTCTTGGCCCGGCGCGGCCTCGCTGACGATGAAGGGTTCTTCGGCCAGGTCCGGCCATGTCAGCTCGGCTCGGGCGGCGAGGGGGTGTTGATCGGGCAACACCACGAAGACCCGCTCGCACCACAGATGCGCCCGGTCACAGGCGGGCCAGTCCCGATCCCCGGTCAGGAAAGCGACGTCGAGGCGGAACTGGCGGATGGCGGCGACATGCTCGTCGGGATTGCCGTCGACCAGCTCGATCCTGACATCGCCATGGCGACGGCCGTAGCTGTGCAGTAGTTCGGCGAGGAAGCCCGAGGCGATGGAGGAGTAGATGCCGATCCTGACACAGCCGTTCTCGGCGCGGCCGGCGGCGGCGATGTCGTTGGCGCCTTCGCCCAGGTTGCGGATGATCTGGCGGGCGCGCCGGAGGAATCGCCTGCCTGCGAATGTGAGGCAGACGCCGGCGTTGTGGCGATGAAAGAGGGACGCGCCGAGGCGGTCTTCGAGATCGCGGACGCGTCGGCTGATGGCGGATTCCTGAACGCCGATGGCAGCCCCCGCTTTGCGGAAGCTGCCATGCTCGGCTGAGGCAACGAAATACCGGAGATGGCGAAACTCAATCTGACCGCCCGGCTTAGCCCTCTCCCTTTTCATTCCGTCGCCGTTCTTCTCGCTGCCGCGGTGAATGCCTCAAGAGGCGCGCAAGATGCGGCTCTACGAGGGCTCCACTAGGCCGGTAGTAAAGACTGATGCGCGCTCTTCCTTCAGTTCGGCGATAGAGGCATTGATCTTCTCGCGAGCATCCTGGCTGATTTCGAGATTTACGATCTTATAGTCACCACCGCTGCAAACGACGGGAACTCCGATTACGAGGTCGTCATCAAAACCATAATCGCCCTCGGTGAAGACACCCATCGACACCCACCGACCCCCGCTTCCATGAATCCAGTCACGCATATGGTCGAGGGCAGCATTCGCGGCGGAGGCGGCCGACGATGCTCCTCTGGCTTGGATAATGGCTGTGCCGCGCTGCGCGACACTCTGGACGAAGGTTTCGCTGGACCAGTCCGGCAAGGCCAGTTCCAAAATGCGCCTCCCGCTCACCACGGTATTTGCGATGTCCGGATACATCGTCGGAGAATGATTTCCCCAGACAGCGAGCTTAAGGATATCGTCGATGTCAGCGTCGGTCGCCTTTGCAATCATCGACAAGGCCCGGTTGTGATCGAGGCGCATCATCGCCGTGATGTTCCGCCGGGATATGCGGGGTGCATTTTTTGCCAGGATCAGCGCATTGGTGTTCGCGGGGTTCCCGACGACGACTATCCTGATCGAAGGCTTGGCCACAGCATTGATCGCTTTGCCCTGCTCTTCGAAAATCCTTGCATTGTCTTTAAGCAGATCCTTCCGTTCCATGCCCGGTCCACGTGGCTTGGCGCCAACCAGGAAGGCGACATCGGCATCTTCAAAGGCGCAAGCCGCGTCGGAAGTCGTGATTACTGCATGGAGCAGCGGAAAGGCACCGTCTGCGAGTTCCATTGCAACGCCGGTCACGCGGTCCTCCGCTTCGGGTAGGTCATGAAGAACCAGTGAAACCGGTTGCTCTTTCCCATAGAGTTCGCCTGCGGCAAGACGAAACAGCAACGAATAGGCGATCTGACCGCCTGCTCCTGTCACCACAATTTTGCGGGCGCCTGTGTTTTTCATTGTTTTTTCCTCTCAAGTCGCTGTCCGTTCTCAAACGGCATCGTCAGACATTCACGCCCTTCATACCTTCGGGCGTATATCGCTCGCCGAAAATGGGTGTTCGGCGGATGACCTGCTGCAACTGCGCCAGATCGACAGTGTTCAGCTTGATTTTTGGCGCCTCGCAGTTCTCGTTGAGGTAGTGGATTTTCTTCGTGCCTGGAATCGGGACAACTTCCTCACCTTGCGCCAGCAGCCAGGCGAGACAGAGCTGTGCCGGTGTGCAGCCTATCCGTGCCGCGATCATCGTCACCTCATCTACGATGGCGATGTTCCTCGCCATAGCATCGGCTTCGAATCTCGGGAGAAGCGCCCGCACGTCATCGGTCTCAAATTTCGTGTTCTCGCGATATTTTCCGGTCAGGAATCCGCGTCCAAGAGGTGAATACGCGACGAATCCCACCCCGAGGTGACGACACATCGCAAGGACCTCCTTCTCAACGTCCAGCGTCCAGAGCGAGTATTCGCTCTGCACCGCCGCCACTGGATGTACCGAGCAGGCACGTTCCAGCGTGCGCGCGCTCACCTCGCAGAGGCCAATATGTGCGATCTTGCCCTCCTTCACGAGTTCGGAGAGCGTCGCCATCGTATCCTCGATTGGGACCTTGGGGTCGAGGCGATGCACGTAGTACAGATCGATCCTCTCAATCCCCAGGCGCTTGAGAGACCCTTCACAGGAAGAGCGAATGTACTCTGCGCTGTTATCGATGCTGCGCGCGTACGCGCCTGGTCTCCGGACGATGCCGAACTTCGTCGCGATCACCGGCTTGTTCGACATACCGCTGATGAAATCGCCGATGAACTGCTCGTTGTGGTAAGATCCGTACATATCGGCGGTATCCCAGAAGGTCGCCCCGAGATCGAGCGCGGCCGTGAGGGTCTGGCGCGATCCTTCATCGTCACGCGCGCCGTAGAACTCGCTCATCCCCATGCAGCCGAGGCCGATTTCCGAGACTTCCAGATCATCTCCGAGCATCCGCGAGCGCATTGTTCCCCCCAAATTTCTGTGTCCATTCGCTCGGGAGATTGACATATCGCGTTGGCAAGCAAATTAGAGAAAGATGGTAATTGATTTTTCAGAATTGGAAAGATGGCGAATAACAGGTTGAACTGGGATGATGCACGCCCCTTCCTTGCGGTTGCCCGCTTGGGCACCCTGAGCGCTGCCGCAAGTCATCTCCACATCGGCATCGCTACCCTGTCCAGGCGAATCGAGCGCTTGGAAAGTGCTCTCGGCGTGCCTCTCTTCATTCGGGCGCAGTCCGGCTACCAATTGACCGAAGATGGGCAGGCGCTCATCGAGAAGGCGGAGATACTCGAATCGGCTGCCCTGTCCTTCAGCTCCATGGCCTCATCCCGTGCAGAGATCGCAGGCCGCGTCCGTCTGGCGACGGCCGAAACCCTGGCGACGGAAATCGTCATCCCCGCGCTTCCGCGTTTCGTGCAGCTTTATCCACGCCTAAATGTTGAGGTCGTGACCGATATCCAGACGGCGAACCTGCATCGGCGTGATGCAGATCTCGCTCTGCGGATGGTCAAGCCCGAACGCGGCAATGTCTCGCTTCAACGGGTCGGCACGCTCGGCTGGGGCCTCTATGCCAGCGAGAGCTATCTTCTCCAGCATCCCTTCAAGGATTCGGACAAGGCCCTTTCCGGTCATTCCATCATATCCTGGAGTGAAAGCCACGCCGAGCTTTCGGCAGCCAAATGGATCGACAGCCTCGCACCTGCCTCCGGACACACGATCACGACGACCGGACTGCAAACGCAACTCGCCGCTGCCAAGGCGGGCCTGGGCATTGCCGCCCTGCCGCACTACTTGGGCCGCGGCGCCGCGCTCAGGTGCCTTCGAAAGAACTTCGGGCTCGATCAACCGATCTATCTCGTCGTCCAGTCAGATCTCACCCAGTCTGCCCGCGTTCGAGTGATGTGCGATTTCCTCCGGGAAATCATGGCGCAGAAGCGGTCGTTCTTTGCCGCCGATTGATCGGAAGAGTCGATCTCGTATTTTCCAATATCGGAAAACCTTTCTCACGAATTAGTTATATATTTGTCCCTGACCATCCCACACACATGAAGGTGTGCGGCGGTCTGAAGATGTCGGGGGAACCCGGCAGTCCTTCGACAACAGAGCGCTGACACGCAGCATTTTTCGTAGCATCGGAGAAATGAATGTCGTCTCGCTTCATCATGATTTCACGTTTCAGGACGATTCCCGGCAAGGAGCAGGAGTTGATTTCCATGCTCCCGCAGGGACCCGATCGTCGGCTTCTCAAATCCGTCGAAACCCCGGAAGTGATCGAGATCCGTGCGCTCAAAGACAGCTTGACGCTGATCAATCTCGTCACCGAGGCGCCCCAGGTCGATAACAGCCAGATTGCCGGATTGCTGGTTGCTGACGTGCGCCGCGAAATCCTCGATTTCGTCGAGGCGCCGAAAGATTGCGCCGATCTGCTGCCCCGGACACGCTACATCCAGCTTCGCCATGTTGAAGTGAAGCCGAGCATGATGTCCGCCTATCGCAAGTGGCGCGACGAAACCATCTTCGAAGTAGTGCGCGCGCATGACCCCGCAGCCGTCTTCCTTGCCTATCATTCGCTGATCAGCGGGGTGCCTGGGGTCATGTTTCTGGCTGGATTTGATACCGACATCGCGACCTACACCACTGCATTCACCGATGATCGCTACCGCGAAATCGTCCAGCAGGCCGGCGATACATACATTTCCGGCGGAGCCGAGGGGCTCTACACCGAAGTCTATGAAGGCGAAATGGCCGAGACTGCCTGAACCACGGCCATCATCTTCCATCAACAATGAGGTACTAGATGGGACGTCAAGATTTCATCGTTGTTTCTGACAAGTTCTCCGAATTCGCCCGTTTCAACGGCGGCATGACGCCGGCGCAGATCAAGGCGATGCTGATGCTGCCCGACGGCATCCTGCCGAAAACCATCTCCCTTCATCGCGGTCAGGGGCTGGCCGATGCCGAGATCGAGGAACTTTCGGCCATGATCCGCGAGCGGGACCCGGATGGGGCTAGGTGGAAAATCGAAGGCCTGCTCGCTCTTCCTCCGCGTGCAGGTGGCGAGTTGTCGCACAAGCGCAAGCACTGCAACACGCTCGTCGCCAACCCGACAAAGATCGATGGCGACACCTACTCCATGGATCTCTGCATCGACCAGAACTGCGAGCTGATGGATGATCATCAGACCGGGCAGCACGTTCAGGGCATGATCCTCATCGAAGCTTCGCGCCAAGCATTCCTTGTGGTCACGGAGGCATTCTTCCTTCGCGAGCGGAACCAGAAGTCGTACTTCGTCATCAACTCAGTCACGAGCCAGTTTCTCAACTTCGTCTTTCCGGTCCATGCGCATCTCCTCTATCGGGTTATCTCGAAGGACATCAACGACCGACGCCAGAAATTCGATGTCGAGATTGATCTGGTACAGGCCCAACAGGTTTGTATGACCACGACGTTCTCCTTCACCGTCTATCCGGCCGATCTCATAGCCCAAAAAGAACGCGATCTCGCGGAAACCGCAGCACGGAACTGTCTCCAGGGAATTGTTCAGATGAGCCTTGGCGCGAACGGGGCGTCGAGATCGCATTCCGGCGCGTCCGGCATTCATCCTGCTTGACCGGAGATCATTCGTGAAACGCCGGTATCATCTCAGCGTCACAACGCAAGGGCCGCTCTATCCGCCAAGCGAAGTCATGGACGGAGACGGAAACTTCATCGTCATCGGCGCCGTCAACGGAACAGACGAAGCCGGGTCGGTCACGACGAAATGGGGCGGGGCCATCGTGTCCCCGTCCAGCCCGCTGCCGAACTTCGGTGAGCGCGCGCCCTATGACATCCTCGAGACATTCGATCCCGAGAATCTTCCCCGACACCTGAGCCGCAGAATCTTGCACACCCTGCCGCTTCCCTTGCCGTGCAACAACTACGGAATGGTCTTCGCCCCGGCTCAACGCCCGGATGCGGATTTGGATGTTCGCAAGAGTTTCCCTTTTCATCTAACGCCTATCCCTGACGCCGAATGGGTGCATGGACGTCAGATGCGGTCGCCGGTGACACTGGGGGATTGGATAAAGGCCAAGGGAGAACTCACCGTATCACTCGAAAACGACTCCCGAGAGGCGCGGTTCAGTTTTGTGTTTTCCGGCTTGGTGCCGAAATCGGTCTATACGATCATGACGCTTCGGGAAGACGATCTGAAGCCGGGAGTCAGGACGCGCCCTGGACCGCTCGGCATCCCGAATGTCTTCGTGACCGACGATCTCGGTGCCGCGGCTTTCGAGGCCGTCCTTCCGGACCCTTTCCCGCCGGGAAGCCGGCCAGGGAACCGCGTCATCAATGTCGTGGTGCTCTTCATGAGCTACCAGATGAGCCATGGCGGTGCGATCGGTATCTACGGCCTGGGCGGCGATATTCATGCGCAACTCAAGCTGCCCGGAAAGGCATTCGAGGAATTCGAGACGAAGCCGTTCCCCGAGGAGTCCGAAACTGCCGCGCCGACCTACCTCGCCAGAACAGAGCCCGAGGCGACAAACCGCAATGTCTTTGCGTTCTTCGATGTCGATGAGACGTTGATTCGCACGAAAAGCATGTTCGACTTCTATCGCTTCTTTTGCGGGCTGCGGGGTACCACCCGGGAGTTGGAAAAGTTCGAAGCCGATTTTGCTGACATGCTGGCGCAGGGTCTGCCGCGCGAAGATCTCAATCGCATCTACTACAGCTATCTTGCAGGGGTCTCGCCGGTCGAACTCGAACGAGCCGGGCAGCTCTGGTGGCTGGAAGTCTCGAAGCGTCCCGGATTTTTCCTCCAGGAGAGCTGTGACCTGCTCAGGGATTTGCAGGCCACAGGCGTGACCGCCGTATTCGTGTCGGGGTCCTTCAAGGAAATCCTCGCCCCGATTGGCCGCGAATTCGGCGTCACGAATTTTCTTTGCGCACCCATGCGGGTCGGTCAGAATGGTCTCTACGACGGTAGCCTCGGCGCGCCACAGACCATCGGCACCGGCAAGGCTGAAGCCATTACGCTGTTTCTCCAAGAGAAGGCGGCCAATCCCACAGTCTGTTGGGCGGTAGGTGACGATCTGAGCGATCTGCCAATGCTGGAGCTTGTCGGCAATCCGGTTGCCGTCGGTGACCAGACTCCCCTTGCCATACGGGCATCCGAACGCGGTTGGGTTGTCCTTCCTGGAGGACCTTTACCGAGCGTGCGGCGCCACCAGGGCGATGAACGATTCAAGGAGGGTGCCGATGGCCATTTCGGCATCCGCTGACATGAAAGGACATACCATGCAATCGAAACGCATTTTTGTGACCGGAGCTACCGGAGGAATCGGTGCAGCCGTCGTCTCCCGCTTCCTTGCTGACAGGCACACTGTCATCGCCGCTGACGTCGTTCTCCCCGAACTTCCCTCTGGCGGCGACGAGAACCTTTTCGTGCCGCTCGCCTTCGATATTCGGGACATGGCAAGCGCCGAAAACGCGATGGCGACGGCCGTGGCCGCGGCCGGGGGCCTTGATGCCCTGATCAACGTCGCCGGAGTCTGTTATGGCGGCGATCCTGAAACAGCCTTGCCTGAAGATTGGGCGACCACGTTCGATATCAACGTGAAGGGAATGTTCCAGCTAACCCGCGCAGCACTGCCGCATCTGAGGAAACAGCGGCGATCAGACATCGTGAACATCTCGTCCATCTGGGGCGTGGATCACACTCATGCGTTGCTTTCCTACTCCGCATCGAAGTTCGCGGTCGAGGGTTACACGGGAGGTCTGCGGATATGGGGAATGCCGAAGAATATCCGCGTCTGCGCCATCCAGGTTGACAAGGTCGATACCGGCTTTCGCCGAAATCTCGGGGCAGCCGGCGAATTCCAGCAGGAAAAGCTCGACCGCATGCTCAAACCCGATGACGTCGCCTCTGCCGTAGTTTTCACCATTTCCACACCGGACACGGCGCAAATCTCCTCGATGCGGCTCGACGCGCCGCTCTGGTATCAGTCATAAAGGGGCAGTGCATGAAAACGAGCGCCAGCACAGCGGTCATCATGACCCTGCTCGCAACCTTCTTCTGGGGGTCGAATTTCCAGGCGGCCAAGATTGCGCTGTCGAGCAATCCACCATGGACCGCGTCTTTCGAACGCTTCATTATTGCCGTGATCGGCACCTTCGCTATCCTGCTACTCAAGGAGAAGGTTCGCTGGGAGATCCTCTCACGCAATCTCATGCCGTATATTGTACTAGGCGTGATCGGCGTGGCGGGCTTCAACGGATCACTCTTCGTCGGCTTGCAGACCTCCAGCCCGATCACCGCATCCCTGCTCATGGCCACGACGCCGATCTCGGCGAACATTATCGAGGCGATCATCAACCGCCAGGTTCCGGCGACAGATCGTATCGTCGGGATGATCATCAGCCTATTCGGCGTCTCCCTGGTCATCACGAATGGTCAGATCCTGTCCGGCCATATCGACTTCGCGCCCGGCGACGTCATCATTCTCGCCGGCTCCATCGGATGGGCGGCCTATACTGTTGGCACCAGGGCCTTCGTCACCGATTCGACACCGCTTGAAACCACCACCTGGACCATGCTTTTCGGGACCATCGCGCTCGGCTTGGCTGCCTTCGCATTCGAATCTCCAGTCGAGGCGGTAGTCGTGGGCTCCGGTATCAGCTTCCTCGCAATTCTGTGGATGGGGATCGCCGGTTCGGTCTTGGCCTATCTGTTCTGGAATGTAGGAATTGCCGTACGTGGGCCAGGGAAGACCTCGATTTTCTTTAACTTTGTCCCCGTTTTCGCTCTCCTGATCGAAGTCACTATGGGTACGATACCGCACTTGGTCCAGATAATTGGCATTGCAATAACTATCTTCGGTGTGCTGGTCGGTCAGGGACGTTTCTCCACCTGGGTTTCGAAGACGGCCTCATGATCCGAGGATGGCAGCTTCCGCAAGGCGGTGGCTGCCATCGGCATTCGGGAAACTGCCGTTAGCAGCCGCATTTGTGATCCCGAGGTATCGCCTCGGAGCATCCGCTTCTCATCGCAGTAGCGGTGGCTTTCGGCCTGATGTCCCTGCTCTTGGGGGTGATCGGTGTCAATCGGCCGCATTTTTGCCCCCAATGCCCGCCATGTATGGGCGAGCGCGATCGCTCGTGCGGCCCACCCTTCAATCTACATGTCGGGTGCGCGTCGAGACGCCGTTGATCCACGCTTCCTGGATGACGGCGACCAGCGCCT
This sequence comes from Paracoccus sp. SSJ, assembly GCF_030234105.1. NCBI lineage: Bacteria > Pseudomonadati > Pseudomonadota > Alphaproteobacteria > Rhodobacterales > Paracoccaceae > Paracoccus > Paracoccus sp. SSJ. The sequence goes on from NZ_JASSPE010000043.1 coordinate 12,387, forward strand.
TCTCCACCGTCTTCCGCGGCTCCAGGAAGCCGGGAAAGTAGGCCCCGGAGCGCATCTTCGGGATCTTCAGGTTCAGCGTGCCAAGTCGGGTGTCGAGCGAGCGCTCGCGGTAGCCGTTGCGCCAGGTCTGGCGGGCCTCGCCGCGCTCGTAGCGGCCAGCGCCGATCAGGCCGTCGACGTCGGCCTCCATGATCAGCTGCAGCACGTTCTCGGCAATGAGGCGCAGGAAATCGGTATCGCCACTCTTCGCGGCAAGCTCGGCCAGCGGTAGTCTGTCGTCGGTCATCGGGGTTTCCCTTTCGGTCAGGTTGAAGTCGATCAACTCCACCTTATCCGACAGGCCCGGTGACCACCCGACGAGGGCGAAACCGGCAGCGAAATCTCCACCGCAAACTCCACCCACGTCGCTCCCCGAAATTACACCACGAGCGTGGACGCTACCCGAACTTCGGCGACCATCGGGTTCGAAGGATATGCGCTTGATTGGAGAAAACATGCGCTTGATATTGGCAGCGACCATGGTGCTGGCTCCCTTCAGGGTTCCGGCCCAGGCCGCGACGGCGACTTTGATGTGCGCATCACGATCGCTGCCGAATGCCAGATCGTCTCGACACCAGATCTGGATTTCGGCTCGGCCGGTGTTCTGACCGACAATGTAGATGCGACGTAACCATCCGGCGTAGGCCGCGGCAGCGATGCTCAGGGGGCGCCCTTGGGCGCTTTGGGTTTGGCGGGCCGGGGAGCCCATCTTTTCGCGAGCCGGTCAAAGCGTTCGACGATGCTGTCGCTACAG
>NZ_JASSPE010000044.1:0-10045 GCF_030234105.1 Paracoccus sp. SSJ
AGGGTCGCTTGGCTTACCCAGACAATGCGGCTCGATCTTCGCCCACTGGGCATCCGTCAGAACATCGCGATCCATCCGGAGGATGAATCACATCAACCCCCGTTTGTGAATCCCCACACGCCCTAGAGGACGGACCGAAAGCCCGGGCCGGGAACCCGACAGGCTGACCCAGCCCCTTACCGGGACAAGCCGCCCGCCACGCTCGGCACGTCCCCGGCGGCGAAACCGTAATGCCGCAGCCAGCGCAGGTCGCTTTCGAAGAAGGCCCGCAGATCGGGAATGCCGTATTTCAGCATGGCGATGCGGTCGATGCCCATGCCGAAGGCGAAGCCCTGCCACTGCTCGGGGTCGATCCCGCCCGCCGCCAGCACCTTGGGATGCACCATGCCCGAGCCCAGGATCTCCAGCCAGCTTTCCCCCTGCCCGATGGTCAGCTTGCCGCCCTCCCACGAGCAGCGGATATCGACCTCGGCCGAGGGCTCGGTGAAGGGGAAATGCGAGGCGCGGAAACGCAGCTCGACTTCGTCCACCTCGAAGAAGGCGCGGCAGAACTCCTCCAGCGTCCATTTCAGGTTCGCCATCGAGATGTCCTTGCCCAGCGCCAGCCCCTCGACCTGGTGGAACATCGGCGTATGGGTCTGGTCCATGTCCATCCGGTAAACCCGGCCCGGGCAGATCACCCGGATCGGCGCGCCCGTCGCCTGCATGGCGCGGATCTGCACCGGCGAGGTATGGGTGCGCAGCACATGCGGCGGGCGCGGATCGTCCCCGGCACGGGCCATGAAGAAGGTGTCGTGCTCCTGCCGGGCGGGATGCTCGGGCGGGATGTTCAGCGCGTCGAAGTTGAACCAGTCGCTTTCGATCTGCGGCCCCTCGGCGACGCGGAAGCCCATGTCGGCGAAGATCGCGGTGACTTCCTCAGTCACCTGGCTGATCGGATGGATGGTGCCCTGCGGACGCGGACGGCCCGGCAGGGTCACGTCCAGCCATTCCTCCTTGAGCCTTGCGTCCAGCGCCGCGTCCTCCAGCCCTTGCTTGCGGGCGCGCAGCGCGGCGTCGATCTCGTCCTTCAGGCGGTTCAGCGCGGCGCCGGTGGTCTGGCGCTCTTCCGGCGTCATCCGGCCCAGCTCCTTCATCATGCCGCTGATCTCGCCCTTCTTGCCAAGGGCGGCCAGGCGCACCTGCTCCAGCGCGTCGCCGTCGGCGGCGGCAGAGATGCGGTCGAGATAGGACTGGCGAAGGGTCGAAAGATCGGACATGGCAGGCTTCCTTGCGGTTCCCGCGCCGATTAGCACGCGGGCGCCGCAGGGAAAAGCCTCAGCGGGCGAAGGTTTCCGCCACCAGTTCCGCCGGCCGGCACAGCCGCACGCCGCCGGGACCGCAGACGATGGGCCGCTCGACCAGCAGCGGGTTCTCGACCATGGCGGCAAGGATGTCCTCGTCGCCGGCATCCAGCAGGCCGCGCTCTGCGGCATCGGTGCCCTTGACGCGCATTGCCTGGCGCGGCGTGACGTCGGCGGCGGCGAACAGGCCCAGAAGCTGGGCGCGGGTCCAGCCCTCGCGGGCATAATCGACGATCTCGGGCTCGTGCCCGGCGTCGCGGATCATCTGCAGGACCTTGCGCGAGGTCGAGCAGGTCGGCTTGTGATAGATGGTGATCATGCCGGGACTTTGGCCCGGCCCGCGCGGGCTTTCAAGACCGTTCCGCAACCTTCAACCAGACCCCGCCATGCGGCCGCAGCGTCAGGATCATGCGCGGCTGCGGCTGGCGCCCGGTCAGCTCGAAGCGAAAGCGCGACACCAGCGTGGCCAGGATAATCACCGCCTCCTGCAAGGCGAAGCTGGCGCCGATGCAGATGCGGGGACCGGCGCCAAAGGGCAGGAAGGCGAAGCGGTCGCGGGTCACGCCGGGAGCGAAACGCCCAGGGTCGAAGCGGTCGGGATCGTCCCAGAGCATGTGATGGCGATGCAGCGCATAGATCGGCATCATGATCGTGTCGCCCGGCCGCACCTCGCGACCGCCCAGCCTGTCGTGGATGCAGGCGGTGCGCGACAGGAAGGCCGCGGGCGGGTAAAGCCGCAACGCCTCCTCGACCACCTGCCGGATATAGGTCAGGCGCGGCAGATCGGCGGCGGTCGCGGCACGGCCGCCCAGCGCCGCGACCGCCTCGCTGGCGGCGCGGTGCTGGACCTGCGCGTCGAAGGCCAGCAGGTAAAGCGCCCAGGCCAGCGTCAGCGCCGTGGTCTCATGCCCGGCGACGATGAAGGTCAACAGGTTGTCGCGCAGTTCTGCCGGGGTCATGCGGCGATGGGTCTCGGGGTCCTCGCCGGCGCGCAGCAGGTCCAGCAGGTCCGGCACCGGGCGCGGGCCTGAGCGCGCACGGGCGCGGATCGCCTCGTCGGCGACGCGTTTCATGCGGCGCAGGTCGCCGCCGGAAAACAGCCGGCCGGGGCGCGGAATCCAGCCGGGCAGCCCCAGGATGTCCAGCACCGAAATCCGCGCCGTGCCGGCGATATAGGCGTCGATGGCGTGATGCACCGCATCGCGGTCGAAGCCCTCGTCGCCCGAAAACGTCACGTCCGAGATCACTTCGAAAGTCGCGGCCACGGTCTCGGCAAAGACATCGACCGGGCCGTCGGCCGCCGCGAGCCGTTGCGCGCTGGCCTCGGCGGCGGCTGTCATCACCGGACCCAGCGCCTCGACATGGCGCTGCGCAAAGGCCGGGGCGGCGGCAAGGCGCTGCCAGCGCCAATGCGCGCCCTCGGCCACGAACATCGAATTGCCGATGGCAGGCTCCAGGATCAGGCGGGTCACCAGCGATTTCGGATAATCCTCCACCCGGTCCTTGAGCACGCGCCGCAGCGCCCCCAGGTCCATGACCATATGCCAGCGCTTGCCGGTCTTGCCCGAAACCATGGGCTGGCGGGTGGCGATCTCGGGGATCAGTTCCAGCACGTTGCGCCGTGCGGTCATGGCGCTGGCGATGACCCCCATCGGCTGGCGATGCAGGGCCACACGGGCAGGATAGCGTTCGGGCGGGTGGTCAGGAGACATCAGCGGCAGAACCCGCAAGCCGCGGCCTCGGTTCCCCTTCCGCCCGGCGCTCTTCACCGTTTCCCAAATACTCCGGGGGGTGAGGAGCGAAAAGGTCCAGCGGACCTTTTTCAGCGACGAACGGGGCAGAGCCCCCGCGACGGCGCCGCCGGGCGAGCCTCCTGCCCGAAGGCCGGGCCATGAAAAAACCCGCGCCATTCGGACGCGGGTTCTGTTAGTCCAGCCTTTCGCCCGAAATCAGGCGGCGGCTTTCGCCTGTGCGACGACGGCGGCAAAGGCCTCGGGCTCGTGGACGGCCAGGTCGGCCAGGACCTTGCGGTCCACCTCGATGCCCGCTTTCGCCAGCGCGGCGATGAAGCGCGAATAGGTCATCTCGGCATCGACGGCGCGAACGGCGGCGTTGATGCGCTGGATCCACAGCGCGCGGAAGTTGCGCTTGCGCGTCTTGCGGTCGCGGGTCGCGTATTGGTTGGCCTTGTCGACGGCCTGGGTCGCGGTGCGGAAGTTGCGCGAACGGTTGCCGTAATAGCCTTTCGCCGCGTCCAGAACCTTCTTGTGGCGGGCGTGGGTGATCTTACCCGATTTGACTCGTGCCATGTCCGGTTCTCCTTAGCGGTTGTAGGGCATGTATTTCTTGACGATCTTCGCGTCCGCATCGGACAGGATCATGGTCCCGGTCACGTCGCGGATGAATTTCGTCGAGCGCTTGATCATGCCGTGGCGCTTGCCGGCCGGGCCGGCCTTGACCTTGCCCGTGGCCGTCATCGAGAACCGCTTCTTGGCGGCCGATTTGGTCTTCATCTTCGGCATTTTACTCTCCTTGCGGTCAGAGTGAACGCACGACTCGGCAATGCCATCTCGGCCGGCCGCGCGGGTGGAAGCGTGCCCTATAAGGGGGCACGCGGGGATTGGCAAGGGTTATTGCCCTTCGACCGGAGCTTCGGGCTCAGCCTCTGGCGCGTCCGCAGCCGGGGCATCGGCGGCGTTTTCCGTCGCGGCTTCGGCAGGGGTTTCGGCGGCAGGCGTTTCGGTGGGGGCCGTCTCGGCCGGCGCCTCGGGGGCCGGCGCGGTCACCGGGTCGGTGCCGGTCGTCACCTGCCCGCTGACCAGCCGCTGCCAGCTTTCCTCCAGCGACTGGATGCCGAAAGGCCGCGGGTCGAGCCATGCGGCCGCGAACAGCAGCACGATGCCCAGCACCAGCAGAAGCGCGGCACCGCGGGGCGCCTGAGTGCGCACCACCGAAACGATGGCCATGAGGACCGAGAGCGCGCAAAGCGCCGCGCCGGCCAACAGCAGGATGTCGATCATCGGATCACCTTTCCGTTGCAGATCTCTTTGGATCCGCGCCTTATTCTGGATCGGTGCGATAGATCAAGCGCTCGTCGCAGGGCGCGATGCGCAGGATGTTGGTCGTGCCCGGCACGTTGAAGGGCACGCCGGCCATGACGACGATCTGGTTCGACTCGTCGGCAAAGCCGAAATCCCGCGCCGCCTTGGCCGCATTCACCACCGCCTGCTTGAAGCGTTCCAGCGAGGGCGTCTTGACGCAATGCGTGCCCCAGGTCAGGCACAGCCGGCGCAGCGTGCCCTGTTCCGAGGACATGGCGACGATCGGCACCCGCGGCCGTTCCCGCGCCGTCAGGCTGGCGGTGGTGCCGGACTGGGTATAGGCGCAGATGCAGGAAATGTCGGTGGTCTCGGCAATCTCGCGCGCGGCGGCGACGATGGCATCGGCGACGGTCTGGCGCTTGGCGCTGCGCGAGCTTTCGATGATGTCGCGATAGGTCGGGTCGCTTTCGACCGAGCGCGCGACATTGTCCATGGTGGCGACCGCCTCGACCGGATAGGCGCCGGCGGCGCTTTCGGCCGAAAGCATCACCGCATCGGCCCCCTCGTAGATGGCGGTGGCCACGTCCGAGACCTCGGCGCGGGTCGGCATCGGGCTTTCGATCATCGATTCCAGCATCTGCGTGGCGACGATGACCGGCTTCGCGGCCGCGCGGCAGGCGCGCACCAGCCGCTTCTGGATCGGCGGCACGGAATGCACCGGCAGTTCGACGCCCAGGTCGCCCCGCGCCACCATGATCCCGTCCGAGACCTTGAGGATCTCGCTGAAGGCGCGCACGGCGGCGGGCTTTTCGATCTTGGACAGGATGGCCGCGCGGCCCTTGGCCAGTTCGCGCGCCTCGATCACGTCCTCGGGCCGCTGCACGAAGCTCAGCGCCAGCCAGTCCGCGCCGATCTCGCAGGCGAATTCCAGGTCCTCGCGGTCCTTCTCGGACAGCGCGGCCAGGGGCAGCACAACGTCGGGCACGTTCACGCCCTTGCGGTTCGAGATCGCCCCGCCCGCAGTCACCGTGCAATCGGCGAAATCCGCACCGCAGGCCTGCACCCGCAAGCGGATCTTGCCGTCGTTGACCAGAAGTTCGGCGCCCGGTTCCAGCGCAGCAAAGATCTCGGGATGCGGCAATTGCACGCGGCTGGCGTCGCCGGGCGTCGCGTCCAGGTCGAAGCGGAAGGATTGCCCCTCGGCCAGGTCGTGCGGTCCATCGGCAAAGGTGCCGACGCGCAGCTTCGGCCCCTGCAGGTCGGCCAGCACGGCGATGGGGCGGCCCGATTCGGCCTCGACCTGGCGAATGATGTCATAGCGGGCGCGCTGTTCCTCATGGGTGCCGTGGCTCATGTTCAGGCGGAACACATCCGCCCCGGCCTCGAAAAGCGCCCGGATGGTGGCAAAATCGCTGGATGCCGGACCCAGGGTTGCCACGATCTTGACCTTGCGATGCCGTCTCATCCGTCTCTCCCTGCATGTTTGCGCTATCGTCGCCGCTGTTATGGCCTATCGGGCGCCCTGCGGCAACTGGTGCTTGGGCTTGCGATTGCCTAAAGCTTGCTGCGGAAAGGCGACGGACGGATGACGGCAAAGCCCTATTCAACGATCGGAGAGGACCGGCCCTCGCGCTGGCTGATCACCTGCGACCATGCCACGAACCGCGTGCCGGGCTGGATCGGCGGCGGCGACCTGGGTATCGCGCCCGAGGACATGGCCCGCCATATCGCCTATGACGTCGGCGCCGCCGGGCTGACGCGGGCCTTGGCCGAGCGGCTGGATGCCCCGGCGATCCTGTCGGATTTCTCGCGCCTGGTGATCGACCCGAATCGCGGCGAGGACGATCCGACCCTGGTGATGCGCATCTATGACGGCACGGTGATCCCCGCCAATCGCCGCATCGATGCGACCGAGCGCGAAAGGCGGCTCGAGCGGCTTTACCGCCCCTATCACGACGCCTATGCCCGGCTGGCGGCCATGCATCCGCGCCGCACGATCTGCGCGATCCACAGCTTTACCCGGCAATTGCGCGGCCGGCCGCGCCGGCCTTGGGCGGTCGGGGTGCTTTACTCGCATCGCGACAAGCGGCTGGGTCCGGCCATGGTGCGCGAATGCCGCGACCTTGGCTGGATCACCGGCGAGAACGAACCCTATTCCGGCCATCTGGACGGCGATTCCATCGACCGCCACGCGCTGGCGCATGGCAGGCCGAACCTGCTGATCGAGGTGAGGAACGACCTGATCGCCGACAAGGCCGGCCAGCAGCTCTGGGCCGAACGACTGGCCGGGGTGCTGGAGGGTTTCCTGGACCGGCAGGGCTTGTGAAGGAAACAGCGCGATGCCCTGTAAAGTCAGGCCGAGGCGCTCCTGGATCAAACCTTGGCGGGGCAGATCGCGGCCCATTGGCCAGGGACGCGCTGTTCGAGTTCGGTTCCTTGCCAAGCGCCGCGGCACCGGGGCTGGTGCAGCGCCGGGACCAACGAACGCACCATGATCGACGGTCATCAGCGGACCACCTCCCGGCGCATCCTGCCCAAAGAGACAACTATCGCGAATCCTCGTCGCGCTGTAGTTGATTGATCAGTTAATCAGTGCATCATTTCAGTGAACCAGTTGGAAAGCGCCGGGCCTTCGGGTCCGGCTTTTTTATGTGCCGCACCCTGACGCTGTCTGGTCACTCAGGGCGGCAGATCCATCCGCACCAAAGCGATCAGATACAGCACCCACGGAGCCAGGACCGCCCCACCAAGCGCGAACAGCAGGTATCTTCGCCATCCGCTGCGGATAGTGGCCAATGTAAGGGCAATCGCTGCGGCGACGGGTAACAGCATGAGCACAGGCATGCGAGGATACTAGGCTGAGCCATTCACGATATGCTCGCCAAAAACCCGCCATCCTGCCGGCCTAGCCGAAACCCGCCCAACGCTCATGCTGGCCTAGGCGGTCAACCGCCACCATCGCCCGCCTCGTGGCGGCGAGATCAGCCAGAGAGGGGCAGCCCGGTCCCGAAGAGGCCGGCATCGACTTCATTCAGGCCCATGCCGGATACCAGTGACATCAGCAGCGCAAGGTCGTCATGCCGAGAGCTCTAAGATGTCGAACGCCAGGCAAAGGTCGTCCTCGATCAGATTGGCTCTGACCTTGACCTCGACATCCCCGGATTCGGCCGAGCGCAGCCTTGCCGTCCAGATCTCGTTGTGCGAACGGAGTTCCATTACAGCGTGGCCCGCGAAGCGGAAAGCGAGGTAGCGGCGGACATGCGCCTCCAAATCATCCTCCAGCTCAACCGCGAGCACGTTACCAAAGATCATCATAACCGGATCCTGATTCTCAACATCAAGATCCGAACACAAAGTGAACGATCGAGTCTATATTGAGAAGATTAATTAGCCATCCCGCACCCTGAAATACTACCTATGGATAAGTTTTATCTCGGCATGGTTGATGAGTTGTTTAATCAGCTTGCATGAAAATATAAAAAAGCGCCCCGCCTCGCCAATCTTCGCGCCGGCATCAAGCGCCGACCCACTGCCAGGCAATGAGCAGCGCGTAGCGCAGCGCCCGCTTGACCATGACATCCTGGATCTCGGCCGGGATCCACCGCCGGCGAAGGCCGGCCAGTCATACCGGCGCAGCTCATCGCCCCGGAGCCCAGCTGGATACATGCGCTTATCCGTGAAAAGCCCCACGCGAGGCGGATTGGTAATGCCGAAATGTTCCGTGTTTGTTCGGGAAATGGTTCTACTTCTGAACTGATCGGTTTCGAGATGTTCCCGCTCCGTCCACTGACGCGAACATCGGGCGCCGAGCGGCCGGCAACCCAGGTCCGCCGGCAGCGCCTTTTCGCCGGCGCATGTTTTCGTGATGCAACTTCGAGGCACGCAGACGCTATATGCTATCGTTGGATACTGCCTTGGAGCACGAAGGATGAAACTGGCACCGACACTCATGGCCGCTGTGGCTGTTGCCGCGATGGGCGCCGCTCCGGGCGCGGCCGATCCCGGTCGAGGCAATGGAAAAGGCGGTTTCGCGCGCCATCATGACGAACTTGGCCACAGAAACGGCCATCGCGTGCAAACCCGATATGTGGCCCATTGCCCGCCTGGACTCGCCAAGAAGAACCCGCCTTGCGTTCCGCCGGGTCAGGTCGGCAAGCGCTACGGCACCCGGGTCGGCGACATGCTGCGCGTCGGGAACTACGTGCTGATCCGCGACCTGGATCGGTATGGCCTGGAGCAGCGCCGAGGGTGGAGTTACTATCGCGACGGTGACCGGATCTACCGCGTTGACAGCGGCACCCGAAAGATCCTCGCCGTTCTGAACCTGGTCGAGGCTTTCTCGAACTGAACGTGCCGAGCATCAGAGGAGCCTTGGCGCCAACCACGTGAGGATCAGCACGAGGGCGAATCCCCGGGCTTTCGCCTCGTCACGCAGCCACGTCTTGAACCAATCAGGCATCGGGGCGCCTTCCCGGCTTGCGAGCATGCGCCTCGATCACGCCCGGCAAAGCGCTGTCATATTACTGCAAGGTAAGGATGGGATATGGACCCGCGCCTGCCTTTGTCACTTTCTTTGGCGGGCTGGCTCCGGTCGGTTTTATGCGCGACTACTTTGTATCATCCGAAACTTTGCTTCGTGCGCAGCTTCCCTGACCGGAGCCGCCTGTCCCCGGCGGCTCCGTCTCACGCTCTCCGATGGAAAAGCCCCACGCGAGACGAGCCAACTAAATATCAGGGATTCCTTGACGGCTGGTGGCGTGTGATTAGGCTCGGGGGGCCGGCCGCTGATCATGCGGGCCAGCGACAGGGTGTATGTTACAGAGGAGGACGACTCATGGTTCAAGGGCAGGTTGGTGGCGCAAGCGTGGTGCCCGTGATGATTCGCATGCCGGAAGACTTGCGCGAACGGATCAAGGCAGCCGCCAAGGCCAATGGCCAAAGCCAGAACGGTGAGATCGTGGCGGCTCTGGAAGATAGGTACCCGGCATCGCCTGTTGAGGTGTGCGAGGTGGCGGATCAAATTCTGGACTTCATGACCGAACTCAGCGCCGACGAGCGAAGCGTGCTCATGAAGGCCCTCCCGCACAGGATGGCTTGCTTCAGCGCCGAGGACCAAGAGGTCTTCGCGGCAGTATTCCGCGCGGCAAAAGCAGCCGCCGACCTCAACGACCGGGTCGACGACCCGGCCATCCAGGACGCCTGACCCATGCCCCGCCTGATCGCCCTGATCCTGATCGCCTCCCTTTGCGCCTGCTCGTCGGGATCGACCGCGGGCAAATCGCCGGCCAAGCTTCGCGCCGAGTGTGACGCCGGCAAGTCCTACGCCTGCAAGGCCGTCAAGAAACACGACGCGTTATTGTGAACAACTTCATGCTTACCCTTCACCGGCCACGAGACTCTGGCCAACGTGCAGCGCTATACCGAAGCCACGCTGCACGAAGGACTGGCGGATTCCGCGATGGAGAAGCGGCTGGCGCAGCCGAGCAGGGAACGAACAGCGGTGAACCTTGCCCGATAGTTCGTCAAGATATCCTCTAGGGCGTGTGGGGATTCATCGTGAGTTGATAACGGCAGCAGCGAGGTAGACCATTGCTTCGAAGCTCTGATCGGTTTTGCAGGCACGCATAGCGATGCGCTTGAACTCCTTCAGCTTGCAGAAGA
>NZ_JASSPE010000045.1:0-9970 GCF_030234105.1 Paracoccus sp. SSJ
TTCGAAAAATACTCCCGCCGGAGGCAAGGCGCCGAAGCCGGCGCCGGGCGGGAAGAACCGGCTACGAACCGTGACGCCGCCGCAACGCATCCTCAACCGTCGGCGCGTAATGCACAAGCGGACGGCGATCTTGGGTGTAAGGCAGCCAATCCCTCCGAGCTCGCACCATTTTGGGTTTGCGCCAACCGGCAATCAGCAAAGAGCCGGCATAACGGGCATCAGGTGGAAGCAGGCACGCCCCGTCCAGTTGCCGAGCGTGCCGCGGTCGAGATGCAACCCCTGCCGCTCGAAGATCCCGGCCTGGCGGTAAAACGGAAGGTGGTCGCCGAACTTCGAGATGATGATCCACGCGATCAGCCGCTCCGTCGCCGGTCGGCTGGCCACGAGTGAGAAGCGCTGGCGGTAGACCGGCACACCCCACACGAAACGCTGAACCAGTTCCGTCTTCACCCGACTGTCGAGCCGCGAGGCATCCCAAAGCGTCTTCTCACGCCAGCGACGGCCGCACTTCAGTCGACCGTCCGCGAGCCTCCAACGCCAACCAAACTTGCAATCAGGGCACCGAGACATCGCCAAATCATCTCAGACTGGGTCCAGATCCGTAAGGCATTACCTTTCGTTTCACACGACAAATTGCCGCTGAAGCAGTGCGGAACGGGTATTCCTTACGATCCTCGGGTGTAAGCCCCTCCACAACCTTCTGCCCCGCTCAGAGGCCAGGTCCATCGAGATACCGCGGGTTCAACCCTTGCCGCGCCGGAACATGCTGGCGCGTTCATACAGCGCCTCGAGCCGCGTCATGCGGTCCTGCGCCTGTGGCCAGTTCAGCTCCTGCACCGCCGCAAGCAAGGTCTCGATCAGCACCATCAGCGCCGTGCTGCTGTCCCAGGCCGAGGGGACCTCGATCTGCGCAGCGAAGCGGAAGCGGGCATGGGCCGATATCGGGCTGATCCAGGGATCGGTGATCAGCACGACGTCCGCGCCCCGCTCGGCTGCCATTTCGGCCAGTTGCAGGGTCGCGCTTTCATAGCGGCGGATGTCGAACACGATCAGCACGTCGCCGGGCCGCATCTCCAGCAGCGCCGAGGGCCAGGTGCTGGACTGGCTGGGCAGTGCGGATACTCCCGGCCGCACAATGCCCAACTGGGTCACCAGATAATCCGCCAGCGCATGGGTGATGCGCCCGCCCGTCACCAGGACCCGGCGTTTCGGATCGGCCAGCATCTCGGCGCAGGCATCGAAATCGGCGTGGTCGATCCGGCTGAGCGTCCGGGTCAGATTGGCCAGAACGGCGTCTGCGAAACGGTTCAGGATATGGGTCTGGGGCACTCCGTCGGTCCAGCGCGCGTGCTTGGACAGGGGCGATTCCAGCCGCGCCTCGATCTCGTTGCGCAGCTGCGCCTGAAATTCCGGATAGCCGCGAAACCCCAGCTTCTGAACCAGGCGCAGCACCGTGGGCGTCGAAACCCCCGCTTCTTTCGCAAGATAGGTCATCGAGGCCAGCCCCGCGACGGGAAAGTTCCGCGTCAGGTGGCCGGCCAGCAGGCGCTCGGTCGGGGTCAGGGTGCCGAAGCGCTGCATCAGGCGGTCCTCGATGGTGCCCGCGGCTTCATGTTCCTGCGACATCGACGACCCTCCCGACAGCGTCACCGTGTTCGTAACATTCTTAACAGGAAAAACACACTCTGAAAAATAATTGACAGACTCGCCCCGGCTGCTTCAACCTGAGCAGCAATGGAGCGCGCGCATGTCTGATCCTGCATCCTTTTTCCAGATCGATAACGCGGAAGGCGGCGGTGATGCGGTCATCGTGTGCGAGCATGCCTCGAACGATCTGACGGCCGCGGCCAATGCGCTTGGGCTGGGCGCCGATCAGCGCCAGGCCCATATCGCATGGGATCCCGGCGCGCTTGGCGTGGCGAAGGGGCTGTCCTCCGCGCTGGACGCGCCGCTGATCCACGCGACGGCTTCGCGCCTGATCTACGACCTGAACCGCCCCCCCGATTCACTAGGCGCGATGCCTGCGCGTAGCGAGGCATATGACATTCCCGGCAATCGCGACCTGACCCCACGGCAGCGGCTGGAGCGGACCAGGGCGCATTACATTCCCTTTCATGCGGCGCTGTTTTCCCTGTTGGCCCGCAGGCTGGCCAGCGGCAGGCCGACCGCGCTGATCACCGTCCACAGCTTTACTCCGGTCTATTTCGGCACAAGGCGAGAGGTCGAATTCGGCATCATCCACGAGGCCGACGACCGGCTGGCGCGAGCCATCCTGGCACGCGATGTCGGGCTTTTCACCCGCCTGAACGATCCCTACAGCGCCGCCGACGGCGTGACCCATACCCTGGCGCTGCATGCCACGCCCCTGGGGCTGGGCCATGCGATGCTGGAAATCCGCAACGACCTGATCGCGACGCCGATGGCGCAGCAGGCCATGGCCGACCGCCTGGCCCCGGCGATCCGCGAAGCCGTGAAGGAGTGTCTGTAATGCCGAACTGGGCGATCTGCTATGTCAGGCGCATCGAGGCGCTGAACTACCGCCTTGGCCGCATCGTCATGTATCTGCTGTTCGTGATCATGGGCGTCCTGCTGTGGTCCTCGCTCACCAAGGTGATCAGGATGCCGTCGCTGTGGACGCTGGAAGTGGCGCAATTCACGCTGGTCGCCTATTATCTGCTGGGCGCGCCCTATTCGATGCAACTGGGCGCGAATGTGCGGATGGACCTGCTCTATGCCCGGATGCCGGTGAAGCGGCAGGCGATCTGGGACATCTTCACCATCTTCTGCCTGCTGTTCTATCTGGGCGTGATGCTGTGGGGGGCGGTGGACAGCACCGCCTACAGCTTTCGGATAGGCGAGCGCGCGCCAAGCGCGTGGCGGCCTCCGCTATGGCCGATCAAGGTCGTCATCACGATCAGCTTCGCGCTCATGATCCTGCAAGCCATCGCCCATCTGATCCGCGACATCGCCATTCTGCGCAACGTCGACATTCCCCGCCCCTTTGTCGGCGAGGTCAACAGATGAGCCATGAATGGATCGCCATCCTGATGTTCTCGACGATGCTCCTGATGATGATCACGGGGCAGCGGGTCTTCGGGGCCATCGGCTTCATCGCCGTGGTGGCGGCGTTGCTCCTGTGGGGGCCGGGCGGCACCGACATGGGCTTTTCGGCGGTGATGAAGGTGATGCGGTGGAACGCGTTGCTGACGCTGCCGATGTTCGTCTTCATGGGCTATGTCATGTCGGAATCGCGGCTGGCCGCCGACCTTTATCGGATGTTTCACGTCTGGTTCGGGCCGCTGCCGGGCGGGCTTGCCATCGGCACGGTGCTGTTGATGGTGATGATCTCGGCCATGAACGGGCTGTCGGTCGCCGGCATGGCCATCGGCGCCACCATCGCCCTGCCCGAACTGGTCAAGCACCGCTATGACAAGCCGATGATCTCGGGCGTCATTCAGGCGGGGTCCAGCCTTGGCATCCTGATCCCGCCTTCGGTCGTTCTGGTGCTGTATTCGCTGATCGCGCGCCAGCCGGTCAGCCAGCTGTGGCTGGCGGGGATCGGGCCGGGGTTGCTGATGGCCGCACTGTTCATCGCCTATATCCTGATCCGCACCTGGCTGAATCCGGCGCTGGCCCCCCCGATGCCGGCCGAGGAACGCGCGGCGATCACCTGGCCGCAACGGTTTCGGCTGCTGCGCGCCGGCATCCTGCCGATCATCATCTTCGCCGCAATGATGATCCCCTTCGTCAAGGGCTGGACCTCGCTGACCGAAAGCAGCGTCATCGGCGCCGTGTCGTCGGTGGTCGCCGCCGTCCTCAAGGGCCGCTTCACCCGGCATGTGTTCGAGATCGCGACCCGCCAGACGCTGGCGATCACCTGCATGTTCATGCTGATCATCATGGCCGCGCTCAGCTTCGGGGCGGTCTTCGACGGGCTGGGGGCCGGCCGCGCCATCGGGCGGCTGTTTCTGGGCGAGATGCACCTGACGCCCTTGCAGGTGCTGCTGATCATGCAGGCATCCTTCCTGATCCTGGGGATGTTCCTGGACGACACCGCGATGCTGGTGATCGTCGCGCCGATCTATGTCACCATGGCGCGCAGCCTCGGCTTCGATCTGGTGTGGTATGGCATCCTTTACACCATCACCTGCCAGATCGCCTACCTGACGCCCCCGTTCGGCTACAACCTGTTCCTGATGCGTGCGCTCGCGCCTCGGGATTTCACGCTTGGGGTGATCTATCGCTCGGTATTGCCCTTCGTGATGATCATGCTGCTGACGCTTGGGCTGGTCATTGCGTTCCCCGGCATCGCCATGTGGCTGCCCCAGTCGATCTATGGACAATGACAACCGGCAAGGAGGTAAAGACGATGAACACGACCAGACGGAAGCTCTTGACCAGCGGCGTCGCCGCAGCCGGGGTCGGCGCCCTTGCCGCCCCCGCCATCGCACAGGGCGCGCCGCTGAAATGGCGGATGCAGACCTATGCGGGTGCGGCACTGGGCGAGCATGTCTGCAAGCCCGCAGTCGACGCCTTCAACAAGATCGCCAACGGCCAGATGGAGATCGAGCTTTACTATGCCGACCAGATCGTGCCCACGCCCGAGCTGTTCCGCGCGCTTCAGAACGGCACCATCGACGCGGTGCAGTCCGATGACGACAGCATGGCCTCGCCCACCGAGGTGACGGTCTTCGGCGGCTATTTCCCCTTTGCGCTGCGCTATTCGCTGGATGTGCCGGCGCTCTTCAACCACTACGGCCTGGATGAGATATGGAAGGAGGAATACGCCAAGCACGGCATCCAGCATATCTCGGCAGGGTCGTGGGATCCTTGCAACTTTGCGACCAAGCAGCCGATCAACAGCCTGGCCGACCTTCAGGGCAAGCGTGTCTTTACCTTCCCGACGGCGGGACGGTTCCTTGCGCAATTTGGCGTCGTGCCCGTCACCTTGCCCTGGGAGGACATCGAGGTCGCGCTGCAGACGGGCGAGCTGGACGGCGTCGCCTGGTGCGGCATCACCGAGGATTACACCGTCGGCTGGGCCGAGGCGACGGGCCATTTCCTGACCAACAGCATCTCGGGCGCATGGATCGGCCATTTCTTCGCCAACCAGCAGCGCTGGGAGGAATTGCCCGACCATCTGAAGGAGCTGATGAAAGCCGTCTTCGACCAATCCCATTACTATCGCCAGCATTGGTATTGGGCGGGCGAGGCGCGGCTTCGCGTCGGCGGCGACAAGATGCAGCTGACGACGATTCCCGCCGAGGAATGGGCCACCGTCGAGGAAGCCGCCAAGAAATTCTGGGACGAGATCGCCGCGGAATCCGAGGTCAAGGCCCGCGTCGTGGCCCAGATCAAGGAATACAACGAAGCGATGGAGAAGGCAGGTCCACCCTATCGCTATTCGTGATCACTGCGACTGGGCGCACCCGCGATGGTGCGCCCTCCTTACCGGAGTCACCCATGCCTGCCAACCTTTCCTTGAAAAACCTGAAGCAGGCGGTCCAAGCCGGCGAAATCGACACCGTGATCGTCGCGTTGGTCGATATGCAGGGCCGTTTGATGGGCAAACGCTTCCACGCGGCCCATTTTCTCGAGAACCACGACGAGACGCATTGCTGCAACTACCTGCTGGCGACCGATCTGGAGATGAACACGGTGCCGGGCTATGCCTCGGCAAGTTGGGCGGCGGGTTACGGCGACTATGTGATGAAGCCGGACCTTTCGACCCTGCGCCGCCTGCCGTGGGCGGCGGGAACCGCGCTGTGCATGTGCGATCTCTACGACCACAAGACCCACGAACTGGTCCCCCACGCCCCGCGCAGCGTGTTGCGCCGGCAGGTCGAACGCGCAGCCGCGCTGGGTTTCCAGCCGATGATGGCGACCGAGCTTGAATTCTACCTGTTCGAGCAATCCTTCAAGCATCACTTCGACAGCGGCTATCGCTGCCTTGTCCCGACCGCGCGCCACAATGTCGACTATGCCCTCGGCGGCACCTTCGCAGAGGAACCCGTGATGCGGGATCTGCGCAACGGTCTTTACGGCGCCGGCATCCCGGTCGAGAACTCGAAGGGTGAAGCCAACGCCGGCCAGCACGAGATCAATGTCAGATATTCGGATGCGCTGGATACCTCGGACATGCATGTCGTGGTCAAGGCTGCGACCAAGGAGATCGCGAGCAAGCACGGCCTCTCGGCCACCTTCCTTGCGAAAGTCGCGCATGGACAGGCGGGCTCGTCCAGCCATGTGCACCAATCCCTGTTCAGGGACGGCGAGAACGCCTTTTTCGACGAGAATGCCGAACATGGCATGTCCGACCTGATGCGGCACTACATGGCGGGCCAGTTGGAACATGCGCGCGGGCTGACCTTTTTTCTTGCCCCCTATGTCAACAGCTACAAGCGTTTCGTGACCGGCCTTTTCGCGCCGACGAACGCGATCTGGTCGGTGGACAACCGCACGGCCGGCTTCCGCGTTTGTGGCGACAACACCAAGGGCGTGCGCATCGAATGCCGGATCGGCGGATCGGACCTGAACCCCTATCTGGCCTGCGCCGCGCTGCTCGCCGCCGGGCTGGAGGGGATCGAGCGGAAACTGGCGCTGGAGCCGGAATTCACCGGCGACGCCTATGCGGCCCAGGATGCCCGGCAGGTGCCCAAGACCTTGCATGAGGCCGCCGATGCCCTGGATGGCTCGGCCATGTTGCGCGCGGCGATGGGCGATGGGGTCATCGATCACTATGTCCACGCCGCCCGCTGGGAAGTCGAGGAATTCAACCGCGCCGTCACCGATTGGGAACTGGCCCGCGGGTTCGAGCGCGCCTGACACGATCCGCCGGAACCTCCGCCAATACGAGGAAGAGATGAGCAAGACCATCGCCCTGATATCGCCCGCCACCGGCAGGACCCTTGTCGAAAGGCAGACCCTGGGCATCGAGGACGCGCGCGCCGCCGTTGCCCGCGCCCGTGCCGCCCAGCCCGAATGGGCGGCGCTGCCGCTGGACGAGCGGATCGCCCGCATCCGCGCCGGGATCGAGGCGCTGAACGCCATGAAGGACGCGATAGTGCCCGAACTGGCCGATCAGATGGGCCGCCCGATCCGTTACGGCGGCGAATTCGGCGGCGTCAACGAACGCGCCGGCCATATGATGAAGATCGCGGCCCAGGCTCTTGCCCCGACCGTGGTCGAAGACAGCGATCATTTCGCGCGCGAGATCCGGCGCGAGCCGGTGGGCGTGGTCTTTGTCATCGCGCCTTGGAACTATCCCTTCCTGACCGCCGTCAACACGGTCGTGCCCGCCCTGGTCGCCGGCAATGCCGTGATCCTGAAACATGCGAGCCAGACCCTGCTGGCGGGCGAGCGTCTGGCCGAGGCGCTGCATCGGAGCGGCGTTCCCGCCGAGGTGATGCAGAATGTCGTCCTGGACCACCAGACGACCGAGGCGCTGATCGCCGGGCGCAGCTTCGGCTTCGTGAACTTCACGGGCTCGGTCGCCGGGGGACGCGCGATCGAGCGGGCCGCCGCGGGGACCTTTACCGCGACCGGGCTGGAACTGGGCGGCAAGGATCCCGGCTATGTACGCGCCGATGCCGATCTGGATGCGGCGGTGGACGGGCTGATGGACGGCGCCATGTTCAACAGCGGCCAGTGCTGCTGCGGGATCGAGCGGATCTATGTCCACGAAAGCCTCTTTGACGCCTTCGTGGCCAAGGCCATCGATTGGGTGAACGCGCAGAAGCTGGGCAATCCCCACGACCCGGATACGACGATGGGGCCGATGGCGCACCGGCGCTTTGCCGATCTGGTCCGCGCGCAGGTCGCCGAGGCCGTGGCGCAGGGGGCAAGGCCGCTGATCGACCCGGCGAACTTTCCCGCCGATGATGGCGGCGCCTATCTTGCGCCGCAGGTGCTGGTCGACGTGACCCACGACATGCGCGTGATGCGAGAGGAAAGCTTTGGCCCCGTCGTCGGCATCATGCCGGTTCGCGACGATGCCGAGGCGATCGGGCTGATGAACGATTGCGACTATGGGCTGACCGCCTCGATCTGGACCGCCGATGCCGATGCCGCCGCCCGGATCGGCAGCCGGCTTGAAACCGGCACCGTCTACATGAACCGCTGCGACTATCTGGACCCGGCGCTGTGCTGGACCGGCTGCAAGGACACCGGACGCGGCGCGGCGCTGTCGGGCCTTGGCTATCTGGCCGTGACGCGGCCGAAATCCTACCATCTGAAAAAGGTGACGCAATGACGTTTCGTGCGAACTGGTCCTATCCGACCACCATCAAATTCGGCCCGGGCCGCGTCACCGAACTGGCCGAGCATTGCAGGGCCGTGGGCATCGCGCGTCCGCTGCTGGTGACCGACAAGGCATTGGCGAGCCTGCCCATAACCGCGCAGGCCCTGGATGTTCTGGATGCCTCCGGCCTTGGCCGCGCGGTCTTTTCCGAGGTCGATCCGAACCCGCACGAAGGCAATATGGAGGCCGGCATCGCCGCCTACAAAGCCGGCGGACATGACGGCGTGATCTGCTTTGGCGGCGGCTCGGCGCTGGATCTGGGCAAGATGATCGCGCTGATGGCGGACCAGACCGTATCCGTTTGGGACCTGGAGGACATCGGCGACTGGTGGACCCGCGCGGATGCCGGCAAGATCGCGCCCATCATTGCCGTGCCGACGACCGCGGGCACGGGCTCCGAGGTCGGGCGCGCCGGGGTCCTGACGAACTCGGCCACGCACAAGAAGAAGATCATCTTTCACCCCAGGCTGATGCCTGCCGTCACGATCTGCGACCCGGAACTGACCGTGGGCATGCCGAAATTCATCACCGCCGGCACCGGCATGGATGCCTTTGCCCATTGCCTCGAAGCGTTCTGCTCGCCCCATTACCACCCCATGTCGCAGGGCATCGCGCTTGAGGGGCTGCGGCTGGTCAACGAATACCTGCCCCGCGCCTATGCCACGCCCGACGACCTCGAGGCCCGCGCGCACATGATGAGCGCCGCCGCCATGGGGGCCGTCGCCTTCCAGAAGGGGCTGGGCGCGATCCACAGCCTGAGCCATCCGGTCGGCGCGGTCTACGGCACCCATCACGGCACCACGAATGCGGTGGTCATGCCGATGGTGCTGGACTTCAACCGATCCGCCATCGAGGACCGGCTTGCCCGCGCCGCCGACTATCTTGGCATCAAGGGCGGCTTCGACGGCTTCCGCGCACGGGTGATCCAGCTGCGCAGCGAGCTTGCCATCCCCCAGAACCTCACCCGGCTGGGGGTCCAGACCGAACGTCTGGACGAATTGACCGAGATGGCGCTGGAGGACCCGAGCTGCGGCGGCAACCCGGTCGAGATGACGCGCGAGAACACCCGCGCGCTGTTTGAAAGCTGCATGTAGGATATGTCGCGCGACCCCGCAATCCTCGGGGCCGTGCCTTTTCCTGCCTTCGCAAACGCAGCCCTTGCGATGCAGACGATGCGCGGCTGGAAATCCCGCTATGCGGCATCGAGGGCGGCAGCATCGCACGGCTCAGCTGTCGGGCTGCCCCGATGCGCTGCCGGCGAATGCTCGCCCCCTGCTGATGCGCTCTTGGCGCCCTCTCGGATCGCTGTCCCGATCGGCAAGATGGTCCCGGATGACGGTTCAGGCCAGTATGTAAAATATTTACAAATCACATCTCCAGCCTGTCAATTTATTAACAAAATTTCCTTTATATATAAATGCTTAACATGGATGCAGTGATATGATTAACATTGTGTTGGAGCTTTCCTGCAGCAGCCTGACATGAGAACGTCGACATGGCGCCGCAGGAAAGGGGGAAATGACGCGATTGCTCGTGGGGGGAGCCATGACCATTGAAACTTCTGGGAAACATCCGATTCCGCCGGGTTTTGGGGATGCCCTGGTCCAGCCTGGCGATTACGCCCGCATGTATGCCGAATCGATCTCGGACCCTGACGGGTTCTGGGGCCGC
>NZ_JASSPE010000046.1:0-8965 GCF_030234105.1 Paracoccus sp. SSJ
GGTCGACTTCCGGGGACAGAAGCGGACGAACGCCAGCCATGGCTCGACCACCGATCCCGACGCACGGCTCTACAGGAAATCCCCCGGCACCGGGACGATGCTGTGCTTCATCGGACATGCCCTGATGGAAAACCGGTCGGGCCTGATCGTGCAGGGCGATCTTACCCGGGCCGATGGCCGTGCCGAACGCCGCGCGGCGCTCGACATGATCCACCGCCATTCCCCCGGCTCGACCCGCAGGCTGACGCTGGGCGCCGACCGCGGCTTCGACGCCGCAGGCTTTGCGCCAAGCCTGTGTCACTCCGCATGTCGCGCAGAGATCGAGACATTCGGCGATCGAGGGCCGAACGACCCGGCACCCGGGCTACGCCCGATCCCAGCGCCACCGCAAGCGCATCGAGGAAGCCTTCGGCTGGGCCAAGACCGTCGGCGGCATGGCCCAGACCGTCTATCGCGGCCTCGAGAAGGTGCGCTCCCGCTTCATCCTCACCATGGCCGCCAACAATCTCGCCCGGCTCCCGAGGCTGCTGGCTGCCTGAAGGCGCAGGGCGATAGCAGGCATGGTGCCTGCTGAAACAGGCGCACGACTCCAGGCCGCTACACAAGCGAAGAGGAAAACATCCCGGCGGCGCGGCTATTTCAGCACCCTGCGAGTGCCCAGATGCGAGAGCCCGGGCACCCGGATGCAGAGCCGTATCTGCACCAGTCGCGTCGCATGGTATGGGGACCATCAAGGTCAATCGGCGAAAGGCCAACGCACGAGGAGATCGTCCTTCGGACAGCCGCTGAAGCCCGCAATCAGATTACACGAGGCAAGTCGGAGCCCTTACAAGACGGTAATAGCCTTGTCGGCCAGGCAGGCAGCGGCGGCGACGGACGGGCGGCATGGTGCGGGGTATGGACAGTATCCGTATGCGGCGTGGCAGAACGGAAATGGCCCTGCCCCAACGTCGGAGCAGAGACCAAAGCCGCGCGCACCACCAAGGGCGCGCGCTTTCGCAATTACGCCTTGGGCACGATGCGGGACAGGCGGTCGCCGTCGGGATCGTCCTTGCCGCGCGCCTTGTTCACCCAGAACACCGTGCCGTCCGGCGCGACGACCAGATGATTCGGGAAGGAGCCGCCAGCCAGATTGGCCTCGATCGCGCCGGTGGCGGCATCGAGCACGGTAACCGTGTCGGAAGTGCGGTTGACCACGAACAGCTGCCCGCTTGCGGCGTTGAAGGCCACATTCAGCGTGCCGGCACCGACCGGCGTGTCGAACAGCACCGCGCCGCTTTCACCGTCGATGGCGATCACGTTGTCGCTGCCCTGCGAGGCCACGAAGACCCGCCCGGTCGCCGGATCGAAATCCACGCCCGAAGGCGTCTTCGCGCCGGGCAGTGCAAGGATCTTCACCTCGCCCGAAGCCAGATCGATGCGGGCCAGTTCCGGCGTGCGCAGCGAGACGGTGTAAAGCCGGCCGGCCTTTTCATCCAGTGCGAGGCTCATGGTGGCAAACTGCTCGCCGCGCCGTTCGGATTCCACCGCGAACCCGTCCAGCTTTTCCAGGGTCCGGGTATCGAAAGCCTCGATCCGGCTGCGATGGGTGCTGACATAGGCGCGGCCGCGGGCGGCATCGATCACCACGTCGCGCGGCTTTTCGACCGAGCCTGCCTCGAACTGCCTGACCAGCGACAGGTCGTCCTGGGCATAGACCGCGACGGCGTTCTGGCGGGTATTGGTGACCCAGACAGTGCCGTTCGTATCATCGACCGCGATGCCGAAGGCACCGAAATCGCCCGGCGCGACCTCGGCCAGAACCTCCAGCGTCGCGGCGTCCAGCTTCATGATGCTGGATGAGCCCTCGGGCGGGCGACCCATGGCCGAAGCAACGAAGATCGTGCCGTTCTGCGCACTATGCGCGACCTGATAGACGCCGGGCGCGACCTTGACGGAATTGACCGCAAAACCCTCTGCCCCCGAAAGCGGCACCTGGGGCGAGACTTTCAACTCGGCCACACCGGCCGAATCCGGGCCCTCTGCCTGGACCACGACCGGATGCAGGCCCGCCGCCCTACGAGGACGGCACCAGCGAGCGGGTCAACCTTGGCGGCAGGTTCGGCTGGAATCCGGCCACGAACCAGTCCGTGGAGCTGGATCTATGGGGCAGCCGCTTGCGCCTGCGCGGCAATGCGCCCGACCCCGCCGCCTTCGATACCCGGATACGCGACCGGGGAAGCAGCCTGACCCATCGCCTGCGCTGGGGCGAACGGGCCGAGACCGTATCCTTCCTGTTCCGCGAAACCACGGATTTCGATGCCGGCAACCAGAGCGGCCATGAGGCGCTGACCTTCAGCACCCGCTCGTCCCTGCCCTGGGGACGGCATCACCTGACCTTCGGGCTTGAGCAACGGCGCGAACGCACGCGGCACGACCCCGACCGCCTGCCCGATTCCGCCGTCACCGATCTCGATCGCTGGCACCGCGCGCTTTATGGCGAGGGCAGGTTCGCGCTGTCCTCCGACCTGACCCTGACCCTTGGCCTGCGCCATGACCGCAACGAGAAATACGGCGCGCAGCTGACGCCCAGGGCCTATGCGGTGTGGCGCCCCCTGCCCGGCCTGACCGTCAAGGGCGGGCTTGGCAGCGGCTATCGGGTGCCCGCGTTGAAACAGGCCGACGACGATGTCTGGGAGCCCTCGGGCGGCGACGGCCGATCCCGCGACCAGGGCAACAGCGCCCTGAGGCCCGAGCGGAGCAGGAATTACGAACTCGGCCTGATCTGGGAGGCGCCGGGCGGCATCCAGATCGGGGCGACCGCGTTTTACACGCGCTTCCGGGACCGTATCGGCCGTGCCGACCTGTGCCGCACGCCGGCGGGTCAGGCCCCCTCCTGCGTGCTGAACGGCGCGCATCATGTGGCGGTCACGCAATACTGCAACGAAGGCGAGGCCCGGCTGCGCGGTGCGGAACTTACGCTCGACATCCCGTTGGATGACATGACGCTTTCGGCGAATTACACATGGTCGGATTCAAGGATCACCAGCGGCCCGAACACCGGGCGGCCGTTTCACAACCTGCCCCGGCACATGCTGAACCTGAGCCTGGACTGGCAGCCGGACGAGGCGCTGAACCTTTGGGCGCGCGCGCGTTACCGCAGCCGATCCGAGGCGCTTGGACGGAGCGCCGGCCTGCAAAGCCATCTGATCGTCGATCTTGGCCTGGACTATCGCCTGCGCGACGGCGTGACCGGCACGCTCGGCATCTACAATGCCGCGGATGTGGTGCCGGATGAAAACGCCGTGGATGGGCGGCGGCTCCATATCGGGCTCGGCACGTCGTTCTGAGCCGTCAGCGCCTAGCGCCGGTATGGCGGCAGCTCGATCCATAGCCCCATGGATTGCATGGTCAGGACCGAAGCGGCGGCCATGCTGGCCCCGACGACGACGCCGAACACCAGCGTGGATGCAAGGACGGTTTCATATGGCATGCTCAATTCCTCCAAATCATGAGCGGTGCCCCTCTGCGCACTTGTGAACCAACGCAGGAGCGAAAAGCGGTCGGCAGAAAATCGCCGTCATGCCCATTTCGGCGGCGCCGCCCAAGCGCGGGAAGTGAGCCGGACATGGTGCCCGATTGCCGTCCGAAAGCCGCGAACCGCGAGGGTGCCGCGATGACCGGCAAGATACGGCGCCGGGAACCACCCGCCCTGCCCCGGGTTCGGCCTGAGACCGATCCGACCGAAAGGGGCGCGACATGACCGAAGAGCCCGAATTCTCGCTGGGCGTCGAAGAGGAATACCTGCTGGTCGATGCCGAGACCGGCGACTTGCGCGAAGCGCCCGATGCGCTGATGGAAGCCTGCAAGGCCGAACTGGCCGACCAGGTCGGCCCCGAATTCCTGCGTTGCCAGATCGAGATCGGCACCCCGGTCGCCGCCGATGTGGCGCAAGCGCGCGACCATCTGGCGCGGCTGCGCGGCAGCATCGCGCGCCATGCCGCCGAATTCGGGCTGGCGCCGATCTCGGTCGCCTGCCATCCGGTCGCGGACTGGCGCGCGCAGGGCCGCACCGACAAGGACCGCTACAACCAGATCTCGCAAGAGATGGGCGGCGTCGCGCGGCGCATGCTGATCTGCGGCATGCATGTCCATGTCGGCATCTCCGACAAGGACATGCGGATCGACCTGATGAACCAGTTCTCGTGGTTCCTGCCGCATCTGCTGGCGCTTTCGGCCTCAAGCCCGTTCTGGCTGGGCGAGGATACGCTGCTCGCCTCATACCGCACCACGGTCTTTGCCGGCTATCCCCGCACCGGCCTGCCGCCGCGCCTGGGCAGCTGGGCCGAATTCGACCGTTCCGTCGAGATGCTGACCGAGACGGGCATCATCCAGGACGCCAGCAAGATCTGGTGGGACCTGCGCCCCTCGGCCCGCTTTCCCACGCTGGAAACCCGGGTCTGCGACGCCTGCCCCCGGCTTGACGACGCGATTACCCTGGTCGCGCTGGTGCAGGCGACGCTGCGCATGCTGTGGCGGCTATCGCGGCAGAACCTGCGCTGGCGGCAATACGACAACTTCCTGCTGGGCGAGAACCGCTGGCGAGCGACACGCTATGGGTCGACCGAGGGGCTGATCGACTTCGGCAGCCGCCGCATCCTGCCCTTCGACGAGATCGCCGAGGGTTGGCTGGCCGCCATCGCCGAGGATGCCGATGCGCTGGACAGCCAGCCCGCGGTGGCCGGGCTGCGCGACATGATCGCCCGCGGCAGCGCGGCCGAGCGGCAGCGCGCGCTTTTCGCCTCGGCCATTACCGCCGGCGCCACGCCGCAAGAGGCCTTTCGCAGCATCGTCGGCTGGCTGATCGACGAGTTTCGCCGCGACCTGTGAGCCGGGCCGCAAGGGCGGCGGATTTCCGCACCACCCCGGAACAAAGCGCCGCGGCACGGGTTCCGTCCCCCGACACTCGTGAACCGGAGGAAAAGCGATGCGCAATCATCTCGTGGCCCTTGGCTTTGCCCTGCTGCCGATATCGGCCCATGCGCAGGATGCGAAGGCGACCTTTCTCGACCGAGAGGGACAAGAGGCCGGATCGGCGGCACTGACGGCCACGCCGGGCGGCGTGCTGATCGAGGTCGAGGCGACCGGGCTGCCGGCAAGCAACTGGGTGGCGTTCCACATCCACGAGACGGGAAGCTGCGATCACGGCACCGGACACGAATCCGCCGGCGGGCATTTCAACCCCTCGGGCGCGCCGCATGGCGTGCTGTCCGAGGGCGGCCCCCATGCCGGCGACATGCCCAATATCTGGGTCGATGCCGAGGGCACGGCCCGCGCGCAGGTCTTCAACCCGATGGTGACGCTGGCCGACGGCGACAATGGGATCAAGGGCCGGGCGCTGATGATCCATGCCGGGCCCGACGACTACCAGACCCAGCCCACCGGCGCTGCCGGGGACCGGCTGGCCTGCGCGGTGATCGAATAGGCCAAGGTCGGCCAGCGGCGGGCGGGGCCTCAGCCCGGCGCGCCGTGGCCTGCGCCCAGATGGCGCATCCGCGTGCGCAATTCGCAGCGCAGCCCGGCGGGATCGTGCGAGATCGCGCTTTCGCCCATGAAATCCTGCGCCAGCACATGCTCGATGATGAGCGAGCCGAAGCCCTTGCCGGCAGAGGCGGCGACGGGCGGCCCGCCGGATTCCGCCCAGAGCAGCCGGAACGGGTCGTCGCTGCCGGGTCGCCCGCCGCTCCAGCTCAGATCGACGACCCCGGTGGGCACCGAAAGCGCGCCGTATTTCAGCGCATTGGTCGCCAGTTCGTTGATGGCAAGCGCCAGGGTCAGCGCCTGTCTTGCGGACAGCTTGACCGGCGGGCCGGCGATGCGAAAGCGCCGCTGCCCGGTGCGAAACGGCGCCAGCGCCTGCGCCACCACCTGCCCCGTCTCGGCATCCAGCGCACCGGAATCGGTCAGCAGCGATTGCGCCTGGGCCAGCGCGCCGATGCGCTGGCGCAGGACTTCGCGCGCATCCTTGCCGGAATGGCTGTGCAGGGTCTGGTTGACGATGGCCGAAACCACGGTCAGCGTGTTCTTGATCCGGTGGCCGAGTTCGCCGTTCACAAGGCGCAGTTGCCGGCTGGCCTCGACCTTGCCGGTGGTCTCGATCACCGTGTCGATCATGCCGCGCACCACGCCGTTCTCGTCGCGGATCGGGCTGTAGCAAAAGGTGAAATGGCATTCCTCGGGATAGCCGTAGCGGTCGATGACCAGCCGGAAATCCTCGATGAAGGTCGCCTCACCGGCATAGGCGCGCTCG
Source organism: Paracoccus sp. SSJ (assembly GCF_030234105.1). Taxonomy (NCBI): domain Bacteria; kingdom Pseudomonadati; phylum Pseudomonadota; class Alphaproteobacteria; order Rhodobacterales; family Paracoccaceae; genus Paracoccus; species Paracoccus sp. SSJ. The sequence goes on from NZ_JASSPE010000046.1 coordinate 6,290, forward strand.
GCGATGGGGCCGATCTCGGCCCAGGCCTCGCTCCAGACATCGGAGAAGGACCGGCCGAGCACGTCGCCCTTGTCGCCCAGGATCGGGCGGAAGGCGTCGTTGTGCAGCGTGACCAGTTCCGGCCCCCAGACGATGCATTTGGGGAATTTCGAGTTCAGCGCCATTCCCAGCGCGATCTTGAGCGCCGAGGGCCAGCCGTCGGGCGGACCCAGCGGATTGCCGGACCAGTCATGTTGGCGAATGGCCCTGCCCATTTCGCCGCCGCCATCCAGGAAATGCACCGACCCCGCCATCATCCCTCCCGCCCACGCCGCGTTTTCAAGCCGTTGCCGCACGGTTCCCGGCAATGCAAAACAGCGCAACGCGGGAATCCGCCCGGCGGTTTCCCATCCGATCACCAGCCTGGCAGCGGACGGCCAGAACGTCCCGCCCCCACTCGGCCATTGCGGCGGAACGATTCCGCCGCTGTCCGGTTCGTGATGAAGAGCCCCGATCACGCCAGGCCCGCTTGCCATGCAGGAAACCCTCCGCTTCGGCCCCCTGCCGCCCGAGACGCTGCATCTTTGCATCGACATGCAAAGACTGTTCGCGGCCGGCTCGCCCTGGGCCGTGCCATGGATCGAAAGGATCCTGCCCGGGGTCGCGGCGCTGGTCGCGGCACGGCCCGAACGCACGCTCTTTACCCGCTTCATCCCGCCCGCCCGGCTGAAGGCGGCACCCGGCGCCTGGGCACGCTATTATGCGGAATGGCCCGAAATGCTGCGCGAGCGGCTGGACAGCCAATGGCTGGAACTGCTGCCGGAACTGGCGCGGCACGTCCCGCCCGCCCGGGTGGTCGACAAGCCGGTCTATTCGCCCTGGCATGACGGCAGGCTGAACCATTTCCTGCGCGGGGCGGGCATCTCGACGCTGGTCGTCACCGGCGGCGAAACCGATGTCTGCGTGCTGGCCACGGTGATGGGTGCGGTCGACCTGGGTTATCGGGTGGTGCTGGTCAGCGATGCGGTCTGCTCCTCGACCGACATGGGCCACGACGCGGCGATGACGCTCTATCGCACCCGGTTCTCGCAGCAGATCGAGACCGCGCCGCTGGCCGAGCTGCTGGATGCCTGGCCTGCGGGATAGGGTGCCTGCGGGACAGGGCCGGGAACAACCCGGCCGGTCGGCAAGTTCCTTTCATGGCCGCAGACGAGGGGCCGCTCGACATAGCCAAAGGAGCTTCCAATGTCCGCACCACGCACCGATCTGGAAAAGCAGAAACGCCATCACCTCGTCCCGATCATCGGGATCATCGCGGTGGTGCTGATCGCGCTGGCGGGGTTCGTCTGGTGGTTCGACGACGAGACCAGCGATCCCGAGATACCGGGCGAAGTCCCGGGCCCGGTGGACGAAATCACTGAGCCGCCCGCACCCGCCACCGGAACCGCGCCCGTGGCCGAACCCCCTGCACCGTCGCAATGAGCATCGTGCCGCGCCGCATCCCCGCCTGACCCACGCAAGGATCGCAGGCCCCGCCAGGAGATCATGCCCTGCACCGCCCCGGCACTTCTGGCGCAGCGCCGGGGCGGTGCCGGCTGGAGTGGGCGCTGTAGAAAGGAAAGGGGCACAGGCCGCAGCAGCCTGTGCCCACAGGAACCTTCAATCCTTGTGCTCGGGCTTGCCCTTGTGCCTGGTGCCGGCAAGCTCCTCCAGTTCCTTCTCGCTCATCGATTCATACATCTGCTTCGATGGCTCGCGCTGATCGCCCTTGCGGGTCTCGCCGCGCTTGGCGGCCAGGGCTGCGCCCGCCGCCTTCTGCTGCGCCTTGGACTTGGCTGGCATGTCGTTACCCTCCGAAAATTGGCGAAAGCGAGGCTGCAGCAGCCTCATTCCCCGCCATTGGTCGCGCGGTCGTTCTGCCGGGCCTTGCGATCCCCCGCCTCGCGGTTCTCGCCGCCGGCATTGGGCTCGTTCGACCTTTGCATCTGCTTGGGGTTCAGCACCGGATCGGCATTGCCCATCTTCAGCGCCTGAGCCCGCTCGCGCAGGTGGAACTTCTCGTTTTCCGCTTTCGGATCAAATTTCTCGCCCATGGGAAAATCCTCCTTCTCGGCACGGCCGGCCCCTGGAGGGGCCGATCGTGCGGGGGTCAGTCCCGATGTTCCGGCATCTGCTTCAACTCGTCCTTGGTCCAGCGCGAGACGGCATGGACGCTGTTGCTGCCGTCGCGCATGAAATCCAGATCGCGGGCGGCAAGGGCGACCGGTTTCGAGCCGATCCCCAGGAATCCGCCGACATCGATGACCACCACGGCCTCGCCTCCGACGCCGTGGACATGCGAGACATGGCCGATCCTTTCGTCGCCCGGACCATAGATGGTGGCGCCGGTCAGCGCGGCCTCGGTCAACTCGTTCTCGTTCAGGCGGGTATGCGTGGCATGGTCCATTCCATGTCCTCCTCTGCTTGTCCGGTTGAGGCTCCCCCAACAGCCCAGAGGCGCATATGTTCCATAACGCCGGCGTGAGGGCCGGTTGTTTCGGCAGCCCCGCTTCCAGTGCGGATCTTTCGGTCCATTCTGGTGTTTTTGTGTCTATTTCGTCTGCATAGCGGTTATTGCTGTTGCGTTTACGATGTCCTGGACCGAGCAGGCGCGCGAGAGGTCGTTTGCGGGTTTTGCGAGGCCTTGCAGGATGGGTC
>NZ_JASSPE010000047.1:0-7285 GCF_030234105.1 Paracoccus sp. SSJ
CAGGGTCGCTTGGCTTACCCAGACAATGCGGCTCGATCTTCGCCCACTGGGCATCCGTCAGAACATCGCGATCCATCCGGAGGATGAATCACATCAACCCCCGTTTGTGAATCCCCACACGCCCTAGTCCTCCTCGCCCAGCAGGCGCATCAGATAGCGGCCATAGGCGTTTTTCGAGAATTGCGCCGCCCTTGCCCGCAACTCGTCGGCGGAAATCCAGCCGGCTTCGAAGGCGATCTCCTCGGGGCAGCCGGTTTGCAGGCCCTGGCGGTTTTCCAGCGTCCGCACGAAGTTTCCCGCATCCAGCAGGCTCGCATGCGTGCCGGTATCCAGCCAGGCGAACCCGCGGCCCATCTTTTCGACGCTCAGCTGGCCTTCGTGCAGATAGCTTTCCAGAAGCGTGGTGATCTCCAACTCGCCCCGGGCCGAGGGCCGGACCTCGGCCGCGCGGCGCGGCGCGGTGCCGTCCAGGAAATAAAGCCCGGTGACCGCGAAATTCGACGGCGGCTGGGCTGGCTTTTCGATGATGGCCCGCGCACGCCCCGTCGCGTCGAAATCGACGACACCGTAACGCTCGGGGTCCGAAACCTGGTATCCGAACACCGTGCCGCCGGTTGCCCGGCGATCCGCGGCCTCCAGCAGCAAGGGCAGGCCATGGCCGAAAAAGATGTTGTCGCCCAGCACCATGGCCGAGGGCGCACCCGCCAGGAAATCCTCGGCCAGGAGATAGGCCTGCGCCAGACCGTCCGGCGAGGGCTGCACCAGGTATTCGAATCTGAGGCCCCATTGGCTGCCGTCGCCCAGCAGGCGGCGGAACTGGGCCTGATCCTCGGGCGTGGTGATGATGACGATCTCGCGGATACCGGAGAGCATCAGCACGGTGATCGGGTAATAGACCATCGGCTTGTCGTAGATCGGCAGCAGCTGCTTCGACACGCCCATGGTGATCGGGTAAAGCCGCGTGCCCGAGCCGCCGGCCAGGATGATGCCCTTGCGATGACTGGCGGGCCTTTCGGATTTGGTCATGTTTTCAGCTCCTGCAATACCTTGGCGAGACCGGCGCGCCAGTCGGGGCGACCGATGCCGAAATCCCGCGATATGGCGGCGCAGTTCAGGCGTGAATTCACCGGGCGCCGGGCGGGGGTGGGATAATCCGCCGTGGAAATGTCGGTGACGCGGCAGGAAAGCCCCGCCTGCGCCATGATCTCGCGCGCGAAACCGGCCCAGCTGGTGTCGGGGCCGCCCGCGAAATGATAGATGCCGCCGCGCGCGGCATCGGCACGCATGGCCCCCAGCATGGCAAGACAGGCGGCGGCGATGTCGCCGGCCGGGGTCGGGCCGCCCTGCTGGTCGGCGACGACGCGCAACTCCTCGCGCTCGGCGCCCAGCCGCAGCATGGTCTTGAGGAAATTCGCGCCATGGGCCGAGAACACCCAGGACGTGCGCAGGATCGCCCATTGCCCGCCGGCCGCGGCAATGCCCCGCTCTCCGGCCAGCTTGGTCGCGCCATAGACACCCAGCGGGCCGGTCGGATCGGTCTCGGACCAGGGCCGCTCGCCCGAGCCGTCAAAGATGTAGTCGGTCGAGATATGCAGGAAGGGCACGCCGATCTCAGCCGCCGTCCGCGCCATGGCGGCGGGGGCATCGGCATTGATGGCGTGGGCAAGCTCGGGTTCGGATTCGGCGCGGTCCACGGCCGTATAGGCGGCGGCGTTCAGCACCGCCGTGCAGCCCGATGCGCGAATCGCCGCGGCGCAGGCGGCCGCATCGGTCAGCTCGGCCTGATCCCGACCCAGAAAGCGCGCTTCGGGCGCCAGCCGCGCAAGCTCGGTCGCGACCTGCCCGCTGCGACCGAAGACCAGCAGGCCCTTCATGCCTTGCCAAGCCTTTCGCCCACCCCCTGGCGAGTCAGGAGCGGTCGCCACCAGTCCTCGTTCGCCAGATACCATTCGACGGTGCGCCTCAGCCCCTCCTCGACCGTGACCGAGGGACGCCAGCCCAGTTCGGAGCGGACCCGGCCCGGGTCGATGGCATAGCGCCGGTCGTGGCCCGGCCGGTCGGTGACGAAGGTGATGAGCCGGTCATGCGGTGCGGCATTCGGCCGCAGCCGGTCCATATGGCCGCAGATGGTGCGCACCAGGTCGATATTCCTGGCCTCGTTCTCGCCGCCGATATTGTAGCTGCGGCCGATGCGGCCCTTTTCCAGCACCAGAAGCAGCGCGTCGGCATGATCCTCGACATAAAGCCAGTCGCGGACATTGCCGCCGTCGCCATAGACCGGAATCGGCCGACCGTGCAGCGCGTTCAGGATCACCACCGGCACCAGCTTTTCCGGAAAGTGGAAAGGCCCGTAATTGTTCGAGCAATTGGTCAGCACCACCGGCAGGCCATAGGTCTCGTGCCAGGCGCGGACCAGATGGTCCGAGGCCGCCTTGGACGCCGAATAGGGGCTGCGCGGGTCGTAGGGCGTATCCTCGGTGAACTGGCCGGTCTCGCCCAGCGAGCCGAAGACTTCGTCGGTCGAGATATGGTGGAAACGGAAACCCTCGGGGCGGCCCTGCGCGGTCCACCAGGCCCGCGCCGCTTCCAGCAGGTTGTAGGTGCCGGTCACGTTCGTTTCGATGAAGGCGCCCGGCCCGTCGATCGAGCGGTCCACATGGCTTTCGGCAGCCAGATGCATGATCGCATCGGGCCGATGCTCGGCCAGGATGCGGTCCAGCGCGGCCCGGTCGCGGATATCCGCCTGCTCGAAGGCATAGAGCGGGCTGCCGGAGACCGATGCGACATTCTCCAGATTGGCGGCATAGGTCAGCGAATCGAGGTTCACCACCCGGTGCCCCCGCGCCACCGCCAGCCGCACCACAGCCGAACCGATGAACCCCGCGCCACCGGTGACCAGAATCTTCATATTCCCGCCTCGTAACCGAAAGGCCCCTCATAGGTGAAAGGGCTGTCAAACTCGTTCAATACCGGGGCGCCTGCGTCCTTGGCCGACAGGATCGGCTGGCCGGAAACGCCCCAGTCGATGCCGATACTGTCCCAAGCCACCGCCCCATCGCAATCCGGCGCGTAATAATCCGTACATTTATACAGGATTTCCGTATCCGGTTCGCGGGTGACGAAACCGTGCAGAAAGCCCGGCGGAATCCACAGCTGGCGGCCGTTTTCAAAGGACAGCTCGCAGCCGGTCCATCGGCCATAGCTCGGGCTGCCCTTGCGGATATCGACCGCCACGTCGAAAAGCCGCCCGCGCCCGCAGCGCACCAGCTTGCCCTGGGCATGTGGCGGCGCCTGGAAATGCAAGCCCCTCAGGGTGCCCGCCGCGGCGGATAACGAATGGTTATCCTGAACGAATTCCGGCAGGTCGAGCCCCGCGTCATGCAGGGTCTTTCGGCTCCAGCTTTCGCAAAAGAATCCACGTTCATCACCGAACCGCCGCGGAACAAGGACCAGAACGCCCGGAAGCGAGGTCTTTTGGATCTGCATCTGTCTCTACCAGATTTGCTTCACGCAGGGATGCGTATGGAGGAACTCCCGAATGCGCGCAAGCCGTGCGCCGGCGCCGAATCTATGCCTGCGGACATTAAAATGCACGGGGAATTCTGCGTGACTTCAAGGGGTGGTTGGGCACCTTGTCGGAACATTATCCCGACCCCCACAAATGAACCCCGCGATGCGCTACCGTCACATTGCCACCTATATCGGCCCGCAGGCCCCCTTCGTGACCAATATCGCGAATCTGCGGACCTATGCGGGGCCGGACGGCCATGCGCTTTACAGCATCACCCATGTCGGGGGCGGCATCGCCGCCTATCGGATCGCCTCGGCCGACCAGCCGATCGAGATGATCGGCACCCGGCCCCATGCCGCCTCGATGGGTTATGCCGGCACGCCGAACGCCAGCATCGTCACGCTGGGCGACGATCCGGTGCTGTTCGGCACCGGGCTGCGCGATGCGCTTGGCGCCGGCATCCGGCTGGACGGCGGGGGCGGGTTCCGCGACGGCGCGCGACTGACGGGGCCAGGCGGGTTGCCGGGCGACGTGATCCGGCTGGGCCAGTTCCAGACCCCGCTGGGCGATTTCCTTTATTCTGCACGCGACGGGCAGACCGCCTTCGACATCTGGCGGCTGTCGGGCGACGGCAGGGTCAGCCATGTCACCCAGGCCGCGCTGCCGCCGGGGCCCAACGTCCAGGGCACCGAGATCGACGCCATGCTGGTCGCTACGCTGGGCGACCGCAGCTTCGTCGTCTCTGCCTCCGCCACCGGCAATTATGTCGCGGTGCAGATGATCCATGCCGACGGCTCGGTGGGGACGGCGCATATGCTGTGGTCCTGGCGCGGCCTTGGCATGGACCAGCCCAGCCATCTGGGCACGGTCACGGTCGGCGGCGTGACCTATCTGGTCGTCGCGGCATCGCAAAGCTCGTCGCTGACCACCATGCGGCTGACCTATGAGGGCGAGTTGCTGCCGGTCGATCACGTCATCGACGAACGCAGCACCCGCTTTGCCGGCGCCACCGCGCTGGAAACCGTCACCATGGACGGCCGCGCCTTCGTCTTCGTGGGCGGGGGCGACGACGGCATCAGCGTCTTTACCGTGCTGCCCGAGGGCCGGCTGATGCATCTGGCCACGCTTGCCGATGCGCATGATCGGGCGCTGGCCGATGTCTCCGCCCTCTCGGCGCTGGTGATCGACGGCAGGATCGCGCTTTTCGTCTCGTCCCGCACGGAAAGCGGCATCACGCAGTTCGTTTTCGAGCCCGGGCGGATCGGGCTGACACGGGTCGTCGGCGCGGGCTGGCAATCCGGCACCGGGGGCAACGACATGATGATGGCCAGCGCCGGGACGCGTGGGCTGGACGGCGGCGCGGGCGACGACATCCTGATCGCCGGCGGCAGCCCTGTGCAGATGACCGGCGGCGCCGGCGCGGACATCTTCGTGCCCATGGAGGTCAACGGCAAGATCACCATCACCGATTTCGAGCCGGGCGTGGACCGGCTGGACCTGTCCTTCCTAGGCATGATCCGCAATGTCGGGCAGCTGGGGTTCAGGCCGGAAAGCTATGGAATCAGGATATTTTACGGAAATTCGGTTATCTGGGTCATGACACGCGACAACACGATGCTCCAGGCGAGCGCCTTCGACAATTCCCTTTTCCCCATCGCCCATTACGCACCGCCCGACATGCGCACGACGGTGACCGGCACCCCGCGCAACGACACGCTGAGGGCCGGCCGCAACGGCTCGGACGTCTTTGGCCAAGCCGGCCACGACCTGCTGCTGGGCGGGCTGGGCGAGGACAGGCTTTATGGCGCGCTTGGCAACGACACGCTGGAGGGACGCGACGGCAACGATCAGCTTTACGGCGGCGACGGCAACGACCGGCTGTTCGGCGGCAAGGGGAACGACCTGCTCAATGGCGGCAACGGCAACGATTATCTCGTCGGCGGCGCAGGCGCCGATACGCTGCGGGGCGGTGCCGGAAACGACACCCTGGCCGGCGGCGACGGAAACGACCTGCTGTTCGGAGGCGCGGGGAATGACAGCCTCACCGGCGGCGCGGGGGCCGATACGCTTTATGGCGAAGGTGGCGACGATACCCTGGCCGGATACGCCGGCAATGACCGTCTTTACGGTGGCGCGGGCAACGACCTGCTGCTCGGCGGCGCGGGCCATGACAGCCTCGTCGGCGGCGCGGGCAACGATACGTTGCGGGGCGAGGCCGGAAACGACACCCTGGCCGGCGGCGACGGAAACGACCTGCTGTTCGGAGGCACGGGGAATGACAGCCTCACCGGCGGCGCGGGGGCCGATACGCTTTATGGCGACGGCGGCAACGACACGCTGGCCGGGTATGCCGGCAACGACCATCTCTTCGGTGGTGCGGGCAACGACCTGCTGCTCGGCGGCACAGGCCAGGACAGTCTCGTCGGCGGCGCGGGCAACGATACGCTGCGCGGCGAGGCCGGAAATGACACCCTCGCCGGCGGCGACGGCAACGACCTGTTGTTCGGAGGTGCGGACCATGACAGCCTGACCAGCGGCGCGGGCGACGATACGCTTTATGGCGACGGCGGCAACGACACGCTGGCCGGATATGCCGGCAACGACCGCCTGTTCGGCGGCGACGGCAACGACCTGCTGTTCGGAGGCGCGGGCCATGACAGCCTCGTCGGCGGTGCGGGCTCCGATACGCTGCGGGGTGGCGAAGGCAACGACACGTTGGCCGGCGGCAATGGCAACGACACGCTCTGGGGCGAGGCGGGCGACGATCTGCTGCAAGGCGATGCGGGCGACGATCTTTTGGAAGGCGGCCCAGGCAACGACACCCTGCTGGGCGGCGAGGGATACGATCGGCTGCGGGGCGGCGAGGGCAACGATATGCTGATGGGCGGTCGCGGCCACGACACGCTTTACGGCGAATCGGGCGCGGACGTGCTGCATGGCGACGAAGGGCATGACCTGCTGTATGGCGGCGATGGCGGCGACACGCTGTTCGGCGGGGCCGACAACGACACGCTGTATGGCCAGGCCGGCGATGATTCGCTTTCGGGCGGTCTTGGCAACGACGCCCTGTATGGCGGCTTCGGCAACGATACCGTCCATGGCGGTGACGGCCACGACCTGATCGAGGGCGGGCCGGGCAACGACATGCTTTACGGCGATGGCGGCAGCGACACGCTTCTCGGCGGTCTGGGCGACGACTTTCTGGACGGGGGCGACGGCAATGATGAGTTGCATGGCGGCCTGGGCGGCGACACCCTGTCCGGCGGCGCAGGCCATGACAGCCTGTTCGGCGATGCCGGCGACGACCTGCTTGGCGGCGGTGACGGCCATGACCTGATCGAGGGCGGCGACGGCAACGATACGCTGGTCGGCGGACGCGGCTGCGATACGCTGGTCGGCGGGCTCGGAGCCGATGTGTTCGTCTTCTCCGCGCCCGAAGACCTGGACGGCAGCACCGATGTCATCCTGGATTTCACGTCCGGCGAGGACAAGATCGACCTTTCTGGCCTTGGACTGACCTCCATCGGCACCGATGATTTCTCATCGTCTGACATTGTCATCTCGGTTCTTGGCCCGGATTTTTTTGTTGTTTTTGTTGACCTTGACTCAGACCGGCGCGCCGATCTCGTGCTGGAGGTCTCCGGGTCCGCCCTGCTTTTTGCGTCGGATTTTCTGCTTTAGCGTTCGAGGAGTTTTCGGTGGTTTCTTTCGAGCAGTGCCAGGCCGGCGAGCAGCAGGGTCAGGGCGACGCCGACCACGAATGCGCGGCTGAGA
>NZ_JASSPE010000048.1:0-6813 GCF_030234105.1 Paracoccus sp. SSJ
ATGGCACCGGCTGCTTTGCGCTGCTGAACACCGGGGAGGAGATGGTGGCGTCGAAGAACCGGCTGCTGAGCACCATCGCCTATCGGCTGGAGGGGCGGACGACCTATGCGCTGGAGGGCTCGATCTTCATCGCCGGCGCGGTGGTGCAATGGCTGCGCGACGGGCTGGGGCTGATCCGCTCGGCGGCCGAGACGCAGGGTCTGGCCGAGGCGGCGGATCCGGGTCAGGAGCTGGTCCTGGTGCCGGCCTTCACCGGGCTGGGGGCGCCCTATTGGCGGCCGGATTGCCGGGGGGCGGTGTTCGGGCTGACGCGGAACTCGGGTCCGGCGGAACTGGCGCGGGCGGCGCTGGAGAGCGTGGGTTTCCAGACCCGCGACCTGTGGGAGGCGATGCGGGCGGACTGGCCCGGCGCGGCTGCGGGGGTGCTGCGGGTGGATGGCGGCATGGCGGCGAGCGGCTGGACGATGCAGTTCCTGGCCGACATTCTGGGCGCGCCGGTGGACCGGCCGCGGGTGACCGAGACGACGGCGCTTGGCGCGGGCTACCTGGCGGGGTTGCAGGCGGGCCTGTGCCCGCCGCCCGGGGATTTCGCCCGCGATTGGGCCTTGGAGCGCCGCTTCGAGCCCGCCATGGCCGAGGGCGACCGCGAGACACGCTATGGCCGCTGGAAACAGGCCGTGAAGGCCACGATGGGGGTGGCATGAGCGCGTTTTCCTTTGCCCTGCCGGGGCGGGTGATCTTTGGACGTGGCGAGGCGCAGAAGGCCCCGGCGCTGATCCGTGCCCATGGGCCGCGCGGCGTGCTGGTGCATGGCGCAAACCCCGCCCGCGCCGGCTGGTTGCTCGACGCGCTGCGCGCCGAGGGTGCCGAGGTGCTGGCGATCGCCTGCGGCGCCGAGCCGACCTTGCCGATGCTGGAGGCGGCCTTGGCAGAGGCCAAGGGCTTCGGCGCCGATTGGGTCGCGGCGCTTGGCGGCGGCGCGGTGCTGGATCTGGGCAAGGCGCTGGCGGCGCTGATCCCGGCGCCGGGCGGCATCATGGATCACCTGGAGGTGGTGGGCCGCGGCCTGCCGCTGGCCGCCCCGCCCTTGCCCTATGTCGCGCTGCCGACCACGGCCGGCACCGGCGCCGAGGCCACCCGTAACGCGGTGATCGGCCTGCCCGATCACGGCCGCAAGGTCTCGATCCGCGACGAGCGCATGCTGCCGCGCCTGGCCATTGTCGATCCGGCGTTGACCGACCATTGCCCGCGCGCGGTGACGCTGGCCTCGGGCCTCGACGCGCTGGCGCAGGTGATCGAGCCCTATGTCTCGGCCCGCGCCACGCCCTTCACCGATGCGCTGACCCGCCCGGCCATCGGCCCCGGCCTTGCCGCGCTGGTCCGGCTGATGCAGGCCGAGGATGCCGGGGCGCGCGACCGCATGGCCTGGGTCAGCCTGTCGGGCGGCATCGCGCTGGCCAATGGCGGGCTTGGCGCAGTGCATGGGCTGGCCGGCGTGATCGGCGGCGTGTCGCCTGCTGCGCATGGCGCGATCTGCGGCGTGCTGCTGGGGCCGGTGCTGGCGATGAACCGTGCCCATGCTCCCGATCCGGGCCGCATCGACGAGGTCTGCGGCGAGATTGCGGCCGTGCTTGGCTGCGACGCGGCCAGGGCGCCGCAAGCCCTGTCCGATTGGGCGCGCGAGGCGGGATTGCCGGGTCTGGCCGCGCAGGGGCTGGACCCGGCCTTGCATCAGGCGGTGGCCGAGGCGTCGCTGGCCAGCTCCTCGATGAAGGGCAACCCCTTCGCCGCCTCGATCCCGCAGCTTTGCGAGGTCTTGCGCGAGGCGGGCTGATGGGCGGCGGGGAACTGCTGTTCCAGGCCGACTACCCGGCCACGCTGGACCGGCTTTGCCGCGACCTGACCTGCGCCCGCGCCGAGATCTGGAGCTTCGACGACGCCCCGACCCGCCGCGCGGCCGAGCAGGCACTGGCGGCACGCGGGGTCCGGGCGCGCTGCCGTTCGGCCTACAAGCCCCTGCTGCATGCCTTTCTGGAAGAGATCCGGACCGAGGGGCTGGCCGTTGCCGAAATCGCCTGCCCGCGCCATCCTCAGGCCGTCCCCGGCCGCTTCCTGCTGGAGACCTATCCGCTGCCGGCGCTGTTTCCACTGGCCGATTTCCGTTTCAGCGAGGGGCGGGAAAGCGAAGCGATGCCGGTCTATCGCCTGCGGTTGGGCTATGCCTCGGGCGAGGTCCGGCACGCAACGGTGCCGGCGCCGAACCGCCTGCATCGCGACCATGCCGGCGGCATGGCGCTGTCGCCCTGCGGCTGGCTGATCCGCGACGGGCTGGCAGAGGCGCTGGAGACCGATTACGAGGCGCTGTTCCACCACACGATGCGCGCCATCGCTGCCGCGCCCTGGTCGGGCGAACCCTGTTTTCAGGAGCTGAACATCGCCGTCACCCTGCCGGTGCGCGACCGGGCGCTGGATTGGGGCGCCGAGGCGGTATCGCTGGCCGAGGCGCTGCACGAAGATCTTTATTTCTCGCTGATCGAGCATTTCCAATGCCGCTTGGGCCGTCCGTCCGGGGATCGCAGCCTGCGGGTGGGCCAGATCGTGCCCGAGATCCGCCACGGTCCGCGCCACGCGGTCCGGGTCAGGGTCCGCGATTGGGACCGCAGCCCGGCCGGCGGTGCGCGCTGGCAGCGGCTCGACCGGGCGCACGCGCCGCTGGCCCCGGCGCAGATCGCCCGCGAATTGGCGCGGTTGCCGGGCGTGCCCTTTGCCGCCCGGTCCGTCGCCGGCAGGCCGGTCGAGGCGCGGTATCTGCCGGGGCGCGACCGGGCGGTGATGATTTCGGCCGGGCAGCATGCCAACGAGGTCTCGGGCCCGGTCGGCGCCTTGCGTGCGGCGCAGGAACTGGCGCGGCGCGAGGGGGCGCATTTCACGCTTTGCCCGCTGGAGAATCCCGACGGCTATGCGCTGCGCCAGCGGCTGGCGGGGGCTGCGCCGCGCCACATGCTGCATGCCGCGCGCTATACCGCGCTGGGGGACGATCTGGAGCATCGCCACGAGCCGCCCGAGGCCGAGCGCGGCATCCGTGATCAGGCCCTGCGGCTGAGCGGTGCGCTGCTGCATGTCAGCCTGCACGGCTATCCGGCGCATGAATGGACGCGGCCGCTCAGCGGCTATGTCCCGCGCGGCTTTCGGGACTGGACCCTGCCGCGCGGTTTCTTCCTGATCCTGCGCCACCATCCGGGTTGGGCGCGTCCCGCCGCCCTTCTGGCCGAGGCGGTGATCGCCCGGCTTGCCCGCCTGCCGGACCTGGCCGCCTTTAACACCGCGCAGCTGGCGCTGGCGCGGCGCCATGGCGTCGTGCCGCAGGCGCCGGGCGGCTTTGTCCGCATCATTGTCGAGGATGCGCGCCCGCCGGTGCCGCTGGTGCTGGTGACGGAATATCCCGACGAGACGCTGCTGGGTGCCCCCTTCGCCGCCGCGCATGAGGCGCAGCGCTCCGCCGTGATCGCCGCCTATGACGCCTTCCAGGAGCTGGACCTGGGCGACCGGCCGGTCGCTTGACGGCCGCATTTCCCGCAAGACAATTTGGGCGTTTCCGCTTATCCTTCTGAAACGGAACGGTTCTTGTCGCCTGCCGGCCGGGGCGATCTTGGGGGGCGGAATGGTCGAACGGGCTACGGGTGAGGTGCGCTTCGCGGTCGTCCTTTACGGCGGCGTCTCGCTGGCGATCTACATGAACGGCATCGCGCAGGAGTTGCTGCGCATGGTCCGCGGCAGTTCCGACCTGCCGGACGAGGAACTGGCCCCGGGCGAGTTGATCTATCGCCGGCTGTCGCGCGAGCTTGCAGGACCGCGCGGCGGGCGAAAGCGGTTCGTGATCGACATCATCTCGGGCACTTCGGCGGGCGGGATCAACGGCGTGGCGCTGGCCAAGGCGCTGGTCGCGGGCGCCCGCGACATCGACATCCTGCGCGAGGCATGGACGGAAAAGGCCGATATCGGCCAGTTGCTCAACGACCGGCAGCGCATCGCCGGCCGCCTGCGCCCGACCGAATCGCTGCTGGACGGCGGCCACATGTTCGAGGTGCTGCACGACACGCTGGCCCGGCTGACCGGCAACGGCCGGCCGCTGGCCGAGACGGTGGACCTGTTCGTCACCGCCACCGACCTGCGCGGCCGGCAGGCGCCGATCCACCTGACCGGCGCGCGGCTGGACGAAAGGGTTCATCGCAAGGTGTTCCATTTCGCCTATGACGGGTCCGGCCGCAACGATTTCGGTCCCGGAAACGAAGCCATGCTGGCCTTTGCCGCGCGCTGCACCTCGTCCTTTCCGGTGGCCTTTCCGCCGATGCGCTTTGCCGACATGCCCTCCGCGGCGCAGGATGCCGGCTTCGCCCGCTTCTTCGACCACGACCCGGATTATGCCGGCCGGCTGTTCGCCGATGGCGGCTATCTGGACAATCGGCCCTTCAGCTATGCGACCGAGCTGATCCCCTCGCGCCCGACCACCCTGCCGGGCGAGCGCAAGCTTCTGTTCATCGATCCCTTCCCCGAGGCGCCCTCGCAGCCCGGCCAGGCGCCCGAGCCGCTGGACTTCCTGCAAAACGCCCAGCTCGCGCTGACCGGCCTGCCGCGTTACGAGGTGATCCGCGACGACATCCGCGCCATCGCCCGCATGAACCGGCGGCTGGAGCGGCTGGGCGCCCTGCAGAACCGCTGGCGCGAGGACCAGAACCGGGTCGAGGCGGCCGGGCGCAAGATGCGGCAAAGGCGCAAGCCGGTCGACCTGGACCGGATGGACCTGGCCGACCTGATGACGGGCGCCTTTCAATATCCGCAGAACTACCCGCTTTATCACCACCTGCGGGTCTATGGCACGACCGACGGGCTGTCGGCGATCGTGGCCGGGTTGGCGGGGCACCAGCCGGATTCGGACGTGGCGCTGTATCTGCGCCAGATCCTGCGCGCCTGGCGCGACGACGGCTTCAGCGCCTATCACGCCGAAGGGCGCGAGACCGAGAACGCCTTTCTGTCACGTTACGACCTGGATTTCCGGCTGCGCCGGCTGATCCACCTGCGCGCCCATATCGACGAGGCGCTGGACCGGCGCGAGCGTATCCAGGGCGAAAAGGTCGCGCTGCACCTGCCGCCCGAATTGCTCGCGCCCCTGCGCGACCGGATCGAGGAGGAACTGGCCGATCTTCGCCGCCTTGCCAGCCCCGACAGCAGCCAGGCCCAGACCCTGCTGGCCGGCACCGAGATCGGGCGGCTGGATGGGCTCATTTCAGCCGAATACAGCGCGGTGATGAAGCTCGCGACGCTCGACCAGCGATATGGCAAGGCGCGCGAGATCTATCGCAGCACGGACATCAAGGCGCTGGTGGACAAGGCGCTGGCCAAGCTGGGCCGGGACATGCGCGCCGCCTTCGACGCCAGCAGCGCCCGCATCCGCGCCGACCTGGCCGCGCCCGAGCTCAAGCCGCTGCTGGACGTCTATGACGATTTCCACTGGCACGACGTGATGACCTATCCCTTCCTGGAGGGTTCGGAGCTTCAGGAGCATTCGCAGGTCGAGGTGTTCCGCGTCAGCCCCGCCGACAGCGGGTTGAACCCGCGGCCCGACAAGCTGGCGGGCATCGCCGTCGGTGCCTTCGGCGGTTTCCTGAACCGCGACTGGCGCGAGCATGACATCCTGTGGGGGCGGCTGGACGGGGCCGAGCGCATCGTCGCGGCGCTGATGTCCGACCGCCCCGAGGCCGAGCGCGCTGCCTGGACGCAGGAGATCCAGAACCAGATCCTGCGCGAGGAATATGGCGAGGCCGCCGGACAGGCCCGCCGGCTGGCGCTGCTCAAGGCCAAGCTGCGCGATGCCCGCATCGACGAGGACGCCTTCGAGGAAACCGCCGCCCAGGCGCTGGGGGTCAAGGACGCCGCCGAACTGGACCTGCGGCGTTTCGGCGCGCATTATAAGGATCTGAAGCCCGTCGGCCCGCGCCCGCCCGAGATCGCCGGCTGGGGCAGCCGTGGCATGGCGATCCTGTCGCGCATGATCGACGACTTGCCCGACGACGGCATCCTGCGCATGCTCGGCACCCGGGCGGCGACGGCTTTGCGGGCCGGGGGCGGGCTGATCTCGGGCTTTGCGCGCTTCGCCATGCCGGGCAGCTATTGGCGGATGCTGGCGGACAAGATGCTGTTCCTGGCCATGCTGGCGGGGTTGCTGGTCGTGCTGATGGCGCCGTGGCTGGGCGCGGCGGCCGCCAGGATCGGCTGGCTGCTGCTGGCGGCGGCGGTCGCGATCTGGCTGCTACTCTACAGCTTCGGGCGCTGGCTGCGCGGCAGGGACAGCTTGCCGCAGGCGCTGCGCTGGCTGGCGATCTTCGTCGCGCTGGCCCTGATGGGCGTGGGGCTGCGGACTGTCGCAAATCACCTGTTCGGCTGACGCAGCCCGCGTGGGCGTGCGTCGCAAAACGACGTTGCCTTGTCGCAATAGGGCCTGACCTTTGCATCGGCCGGTTGGAAAAAGGCGTCAACGGGGGTAGAGGCGAAACCGGGACGGGCAGGTCCACCTCTGGAACGGGACTTGCACATGCCGGCGCCTGCGCTATCCGCGAGCGGGGCGGTCGGCCGATGCCGTCCGCGACACGGGTGCGGAATGCGAAGGAGATTGGGCCTATGGGGGCAAGGATCATCGACGGCAAGGCTTTTGCTTCTGGTGTCCGGGGCCGCGTTGCGTCGGCGGTTGCCGGGCTGGAGGCCGCGCACGGGGTGGTGCCGGGGCTGGCGGTGGTGCTGGTGGGCGAGGATCCGGCG
>NZ_JASSPE010000049.1:2500-5614 GCF_030234105.1 Paracoccus sp. SSJ
AGAATAAGCTTTGATCCATGGATCTCCGAATGGGGAAACCCACCTGAAATCCAGTTGTTGTTACCCTCGGGTATCAACAACCGGGTTAACCAGGTACTTATCACCTGAATACATAGGGTTTTAAGAGCGAACCCGGGGAACTGAAACATCTAAGTACCCGGAGGAAAGGAAATCAACAGATACTCCCCCAGTAGCGGCGAGCGAACGGGGACCAGCCGAGCCGTGAGAATGACCAGAATGGCCTGGAAAGGCCAGCCATAGCGGGTGACAGCCCCGTATGGGAAGTTTGATCGGACGCATTAAGTAGGGCGGGACACGTGAAATCCTGTCTGAAGATCGGGGGACCACCCTCGAAGGCTAAGTACTCCTTGCTGACCGATAGCGAACCAGTACCGTGAGGGAAAGGTGAAAAGCACCCCGACGAGGGGAGTGAAACAGTTTCTGAAACCGGACGCCTACAAGCAGTCGGAGGGGCCTTGCGCCCTGACGGCGTACCTTTTGTATAATGGGTCAACGACTTGGTCTGTCTGGCAAGCTTAAGCCGTTAGGTGTAGGCGCAGCGAAAGCGAGTCTTAAAAGGGCGCATGAGTCAGACGGATCAGACCCGAAACCAGATGATCTAGGCATGAGCAGGCTGAAGGTTGGGTAACACCAACTGGAGGGCCGAACCCACACCTGTTGAAAAAGGTCGGGATGACTTGTGCCTAGGGGTGAAAGGCCAATCAAATCTGGAGATAGCTGGTTCTCCGCGAAAGCTATTTAGGTAGCGCGTCAGACGAATTCTCCCGGGGGTAGAGCACTGCATGGATGATGGGGGCCCACAGCCTTACTGAGTCTAAGCAAACTCCGAATACCGGGAAGAACTATCTGGCAGACACACGGCGGGTGCTAACGTCCGTCGTGGAGAGGGAAACAACCCTGACCAACAGCTAAGGCCCCCAATTCGTGGCTAAGTGGGAAAGCATGTGAGACTTCCAAAACAACCAGGAGGTTGGCTTAGAAGCAGCCATCCTTTAAAGATAGCGTAACAGCTCACTGGTCTAATCAAGAGGTCTTGCGGCGAAGATGTAACGGGGCTCAAGCCACGAGCCGAAGCTTTGGGTGTGCATTTATGCACGCGGTAGCGGAGCGTTCTGTGATATAGAACGCTGCCTCCTTAGTATCCTCGGATATATTGGAGGCAATGTTCTGACTGTGAAGCCGGGCTGTAAGGCATCCGGTGGAGTGATCAGAAGCGAGAATGTTGACATGAGTAGCGACAAACAGGGTGAGAGACCCTGTCGCCGAAAGTCCAAGGGTTCCTGCTTAAAGCTAATCTGAGCAGGGTAAGCCGGCCCCTAAGGCGAGGCCGAAAGGCGTAGTCGATGGGAACCAGGTTAATATTCCTGGGCCAGGAGATGGTGACGGATCGCAGGTGTAGTTCCTCCTTATCGGATTGGAGGGGCTGCTGAGCGGTTCCTGGAAATAGCCCTCCACAAGACCGTACCCTAAACCGACACAGGTGGACTGGTAGAGAATACCAAGGCGCTTGAGAGAACCACATTTAAGGAACTCGGCAAAATACCTCCGTAAGTTCGCGAGAAGGAGGCCCCGTTGGCAGGCAACTGTCGGCGGGGGGCACAAACCAGGGGGTGGCGACTGTTTACTAAAAACACAGGGCTCTGCGAAGCCGTAAGGCGACGTATAGGGTCTGACGCCTGCCCGGTGCCGGAAGGTTAAAAGGAGAGGTGCAAGCCTTGAATTGAAGCCCCGGTAAACGGCGGCCGTAACTATAACGGTCCTAAGGTAGCGAAATTCCTTGTCGGGTAAGTTCCGACCTGCACGAATGGCGTAACGACTTCCCCGCTGTCTCAAATGTGGACTCAGCGAAATTGAATTGTCTGTGAAGATGCAGACTTCCCGCGGTTAGACGGAAAGACCCCATGCACCTTTACTATAGCTTCGCACTGGCATCAGGATTGCGATGTGCAGGATAGGTGGTAGGCGCTGAAACGGGGACGCCAGTTCCCGTGGAGCCATCCTTGAGATACCACCCTTCGCACTCTTGATGTCTAACCGCGGCCCGTTATCCGGGTCCGGGACCCTGCGTGGTGGGTAGTTTGACTGGGGCGGTCGCCTCCCAAAGAGTAACGGAGGCGCGCGAAGGTTGGCTCAGAGCGGTCGGAAATCGCTCGTCGAGTGCAATGGCAGAAGCCAGCCTGACTGCAAGACTGACAAGTCGAGCAGAGACGAAAGTCGGCCATAGTGATCCGGTGGTCCCGAGTGGAAGGGCCATCGCTCAACGGATAAAAGGTACGCTGGGGATAACAGGCTGATGATGCCCAAGAGTCCATATCGACGGCATCGTTTGGCACCTCGATGTCGGCTCATCTCATCCTGGGGCTGGAGCAGGTCCCAAGGGTATGGCTGTTCGCCATTTAAAGAGGTACGTGAGCTGGGTTTAGAACGTCGTGAGACAGTTCGGTCCCTATCTGCCGTGGGTGTAGGATACTTGAGAGGAGTTGCCCCTAGTACGAGAGGACCGGGGTGAACGTTCCACTGGTGGACCAGTTATCGTGCCAACGGTAGTGCTGGGTAGCTATGAACGGACAGGATAAACGCTGAAGGCATCTAAGCGTGAAGCCCCCCTCAAAACAAGGTATCCCTTGAGAGCCGTGGAAGACCACCACGTCGATAGGCCGGAGATGTAAGCGCAGCAATGCGTTCAGTTGACCGGTACTAATCGCTCGATTGGCTTGATTTGATCCGGAAGAAGACAGACCTGCGTAAAACGCAGGATCTCCCTTCCAAAAGCATCCTTGGACAATGACTTTCCAGGTTCAAAGCGAACCGGAAAACGCCGATCTCGCTCCTTTTCCGGTCTGGTGGCCAAAGCACGAGCAAAACACCCGATCCCATCCCGAACTCGGCCGTTAAGTGCCGTAGCGCCAATGGTACTGCGTCAAAAGACGTGGGAGAGTAGGTCACCGCCAGACCTGAAAAGAAGCGAAAATCTCTCGACGATGACAAAAAGCGCTGACAATCCAGCGCAAACGGCCGCGGGGTAGAGCAGCCCGGTAGCTCGTCAGGCTCATAACCTGAAGGTCGTAGGTTCAAATCCTACCCCCGCAACCA